>NZ_JBEAFZ010000082.1:0-109275 GCF_040062415.1 Klebsiella sp. GG_Kp173 | reverse complement strand
ACCCGTAGGCCGGATAAGGCATTTATGCCGCCATCCGGCACAACCGCGGGTACGGAGTCTGATGCATATCGCCCGGCGGCGCTGCGCTTGCGTGGGCCTACGGACAATGAAACGCCTGCGCAAACGCAGGCCGTCAGGCAAACGCAATAAAGAAAGGTATTATTCGGCGGCGGTTTTCCCTTTGCCGGGTAGTCTGAACGCTTCGCCATAAGGCTTAGCAATGCCCATGCGATATTGCGTCTCTTTAGCCGCCTGGTGGAGATCGGCAAACTCCTCTTTCGGCGCCGGCGGACGTTGCGCCTTTTTCAGACACTGATTGCGATGGTGACGGATCCACTCTCGGTCCTCATCGTCCAGACAACGCTGCATCACCTCAATCCATCTGGATGCCGCCCGACGGTAGAGCCCGCAGGCTTCTAACCGCTCCGCAATACTGTCCCTTATTCTCATCCACCTCGCTCCTCTGATGCTTTCACGATATCTCATGGTATTCCGACGCGTAAGCCGGAATACCATGGTAGTGTTAATTTATGACAAAACTATTCCTCTGCGGCGCAAGGAATATATTCATTATAATAATCGCTGTGCATAGCAAACCGCCATGGCGGTAATTACTTCCAAAGAGCTCCGGAATTATATGCCGGGCGCCACCCTGGATACCGACCGGTATCGACGGTTGTACCTATCAATATCTATTTAATTTATTACATTTCCATCATTACATACCTTGCGATATCACCCATTTCCTGTACAACCAGCCCTCATGGCGATCGACCGGACTGGTCCAGCAGTTTATTTTTGAAGATAAATAAGCAGGCTTCATTAAAATTATCTAACCCCAGTCGTTCATAAAGTGCGGTCCGCTTGCGGTAAAGGCTTTTTAGCGAAGTATTAAGATTCAACGCCACCTCCTCCATTGTCATCCCCGCCCCAAGAAAACGCAGCATCAGCTGCTCTGTCATACTTAAGCGCAGATTGTCGAACCACTCTTTGGTCAGCCGATTACTCTTCATCTCCAGGAAAAGCCCAAATAAGGTCGCCATATCGGCGGGTGATAATGACATGTTTAAAAACGATTTCAGGCTGAGTAAATGCTCTTCCCGATGGCGCATATCGAGGACAATACAGCATATTCGCTTTCTGGATTGTGCCGCCTCCATCACCAGATAATCGTAATGACAAAGCGGCGAACGGCTATCAACCAGCAGAGAGAGTTCATCAACCTCATTATCTAAAATCGCTTTTCCGCTAGAATCTAACTGAATGATATCAGGGAAGAAATTCTTAACACCTTGAAAAAGATAGTGATCCTGGGTAACTAATATCATTGAATTTGCCACAAGTCGTCCCTTTAACATTTAATCAACAAATTCTCGTCAACCAGACATTATCCTTGCCCCTGTGGATCGCTCCGCATGGCGGTAAAAATAACGAGATCTGTGATTTATCATTAGCGCGGCATCTGAATCTGGCTGTGAAAAACCTCCCAGGGTTCGGACAGAAAATAAACGGATTAATTATAAATAAAAAAATCCCACAGAAAAGATGCTTTTTTTGCTATTAAGAATTTTTGTCAGAAATCATCTTAAATATCTATATAAAATCTTTCCCCTCACAGCAATATAAGCCACCAGGAAAATTTGAAACAAAATTCCAGCCAGCTTCATTTTTTATTTATTTCAGTAAGTTAAAGACATTGACTTCAACATGGCGATTCGAATTAAACCATTTTTACAGATTTATCTTAAAACTCAGCTCGTCATTTAACCATATTTATCCGCCGCGGTATCGGGTATAAATTATCCATTCAATTATCCACAGGAGATAGGTTTATTAGTTTGCAATAAGTCATTCACCCGCAGTGCCAGTCAGCTAAATGGGACCATCCTCATCCTTTAACTCACCGTCAAAGGACGGTCGTGTTGTGCAATGGATTCTTGATGAACATATGGCAAATAGAAATGGAAAGATCACCTTATTCAAATACGTTATTGTTTAATCGCAACACGAAACTCTCGCTATCAATCGGCGTGCTTTTGCTCTTCCCGACGCTGGTTCAGGGAGCGGACTCGCTCTATGACCAGCAGATCCTGCAAGCGCGTCAGGGCCAGTACGCCCCCTTTCTCTCATATCTTCAGCAGTACCAGCTACGGCATGCGTTAACCCCTTCTCAGGTAGCCGACTGGCTGCAGGTAGCCCTCTGGGCCGGCCAGGACGATGAGGTCGTGAAAATCTGGCGACGCTATCAGGTCTATATGCCGCTTCCCGCACGGGGCACCGCCGCCGCCGCGCAGGCTTTGCGCAACCAGAAACAGTGGCAAGCCTCGCTCCTCCTCTGGCAGCAGGCTCTCAGCCAGTCCCCTGACAGTGACGACTATCGTATCGGCTATATCAAGACGCTGGCCGATGCCCGCAAGGACGGCGAGGCGCTCAGCGAAGCGCGTCGCCTGGTGGCGGAGCAGGCGAGCGTGGCTCACCTGCAGACCCTCTCTTATGTCTACCTGCGGCTTGGCAAAAGCTGGGACCAGCTGCTGGTGGACACGCAGATCCTCGATCGCGAACCGCAGAACAAAGCCGCGCTGGCCAGCCTGATGGCGACCCTGACCCGCAACCGGATCGACTCCCCCGCCCTCGGCCTCGCGAATAGCGTCGAACTGACGCCCGCGGAAAAGCGCAACCTGCAGCTGAACGCCGCCGCCGAGCTGGTGCGCCTTGCCGATACGCCTTCCCGTGAAGAAAATGCGCGTTACGCACTGGCCCGCACGGCGCTGGCGCAATACGACGCGATGATCGCCGCCTGGCGTCCCGACCCGCAGGCCGCCCCGGACATCACCCGGGCGCGCATTGACCGTCTGGGCGCGCTGTACGCCAACGCTGACTACGCGCAGATCATCCGCGAATACCAAAGCCTGCTCGCGCAGCAGCAGGTGGTTCCCGACTGGGCCATCGGCTGGGTCATCTCCTCTTATATCGCCCTTAAGCAGATTGAGCCTGCGTTGACGCTCATTCATCAGCATCCCTCGTGGTTGACGAGCCAACAGAATGAAGAACATGAGCTTTTCTACGCCCTGCTGGACACCGCTCAGTACCCGGCGGCGCAACGGTATGTCGCCCGCCTCACCCGGAATGCACCCTATATCCGTCATCTCTACGGCTCGCCGACGCCCCAGCCGAACGACGACTGGCTCACCGCGCAGACGCTTAACGTGCACTATCTTTCCGCCACCAACGCCCTGCCGCAGGCCGAAGCCCGCATGCAGCGCCTGGCGGCGACGGCCCCCGGCAACCAGGGGCTGCAGATCGACTATGCCGCCGTGCTGCAGGACAGAGGGCTGCCGCGGGCTGCCGAACGCCAGTTGAAAGCGGCGGAAGCCCTGGAGCCCGCCAGCCTGCAGCTGGAGCGCCAGCAGGCCTGGGTCGCTCTCGATCTGCAGGAGTGGCGGCAGATGGATCTGCTGACCGACGACGTTATCGCCCGCTCGCCACGGGATCTGAATACCCAACGCCTGGCCAAAGCCCGCGAAATCCATCATTTCTCCGAGCTGCGCCTGAGCGTCGGCAAAGGGCTGCATTCCGACAACCCGGTGAGCGGTACCCACGACCTCAGTTTTGAGACGGCGATCTACAGCCCGCCGATAGCCGACAGCTGGCGGTTGTTTGGCGGCCACCGCTTTGCCAAAGGCAATTTTGAAGAGGGGAAAGGCAGCCGTCGCCAGCTGTTCGCCGGTATTGAATGGCGCCCGCGCGACGCCTGGGGAGAACTTGAACTCTCCAGCGTCAATTTTCACGGCGAGAATAAGCCCGGCGTCCGCCTTTCCGCCGCGCACGACGTCAACGATCGCTGGCAGCTGGGCGGCGAACTGGAGCGGATTTCGCAGCAGACGCCGCTGCGCGCGTTACGCAACGGCGTCAGCGCCAACCGCGGCGAAGGCTGGCTGCGATGGTATCAAAACGAGCGCCGGGAGTACCGCGTCAGCGTGGCCGCCAGCCGCTTTACCGACCATAACCGTCGTCAGGAGTACACCCTCTCTGGTAAAGAGCGCCTCTGGCAGACGCCGTGGTTAACGCTGGATCTGCAGCCCGGTCTGGCGGCCAGCGCCAATAGCCGCACTAACACCGCGTATTACAGTCCGGCCCGCGACCTCGCGGCCACCGCAGCGCTGACCGTCGATCACACGCTTTACCAGCGGTATGACACCGTCTGGAGTCAGCAGCTGCTCGCCGGCGGCGGCAGCTACTGGCAAAAAAATCACGCCGCCGGCGCGATAACGACGCTGGGCTACGGCCAGCGCCTGCGCTGGAACAACCTCGTCGACGCCGGGGTGATGCTGAACTGGGACAAACGCCCCTACGACGGTAAACGTGAAAACAACCTCGCCATCACTGTTGATGCAAACATACGGTTTTAAGGATGACCATGCTGAACACGACCCTGCGCAACGGCCTGATGCTTCTCGGCTGGCTGTGCCTTATCTTCAGCGTGCGTGCTGAGGAGGTCCCCTTCCTCGCCCCGCAGCAACGACCCCAGCTGGAGGCCAATAACCCCTGGCCGGCGGATCGCTTTCTGGTGCTGGCCTATCATGACGTCGAAGACGACGCCGCCGACCAGCGTTATCTTTCGGTGCGGACCAGTGCGCTTAATGAGCAGATCGCCTGGTTGCTGCATCACGGCTACCATGCCGTGAGCGTTCAGGACATTCTGGACGCGCATCATGGCCTTAAGTCACTTCCGCCTAAGGCTTTTCTTCTCAGCTTCGACGATGGCTATAGCAGTTTTTATACCCGCGTCTGGCCGCTGCTTAAAGCCTGGAACGTTCCGGCGCTGTGGGCGCCGGTGGGCAGCTGGGTGGACACCCCCGCCAACCAGCCCGTTAATTTTGGCGGCCTGATGACGCCGCGCGATCGCTTCGCCACCTGGGAGATGGTGCGCGAGCTCAGCCGCTCGCCGCTGGTGGAGATCGGCGCGCACACCTGGGCCTCGCATTACGGCCTGCCGGCCAATCCGCAAGGCAGCCGCGAGCCCGCCGCCGCCAACCGCGGCTGGGATAAAACCACCGGCCGCTATGAAAGCGACGCGCAGTTTACCCGGCGAATGACCGATGACGTGCAGAAAGTAACGGCGAAAATCCACGACGTCGCGGGGAAAGCGCCGCGCGCCTGGGTGTGGCCCTACGGCGCCGCCAGCGGCAGCACCCTGGCCATCGCCAAACAGCAGGGGTATCAGCTGGCGTTTACGCTGAACGACGGCCTGGGCAACGTGAAGGATCTGGACAATATTCCGCGCATGCTGATCGCCGGTAACCCGTCGATCAAGGCCTTTGCCAATGCAGTGACGCAGATTCAGGAAGCCGATCCTGTTCGGGTGATGCATGTCGATCTGGACTATGTCTATGACCCCAATCCCGTCCAGCAGGCAAAGAATATCGATAAGCTGATACAGCGCGTCTATGACATGAAAATCAGCCACGTCTTTCTGCAGGCCTTCTCCGACCCGCAGGGCGACGGCACGATCAAGTCGCTCTATTTCCCCAACCGCTGGCTGCCGATGCGCGCCGACCTGTTTAACTTCGTCTCCTGGCAGCTGCAGACCCGCGGCGGGGTGAAGGTTTATGCCTGGATGCCGGTGCTGGCCTTCGATCTCTCGTCCGATCTGCCGCGCGTTCAGCGCTGGGATCCGCAAACCGGGAAGGCGTTGCTTGCCCGTCAGCCCTATGTTCGCCTGTCGCCCTGGGATCCGCGGGTTCGCCAGCAGATCACCGACATCTATGAGGATCTGGCCCGACACGCCAGCTTCAGCGGGATTCTGTTCCACGACGACGCCGTGCTGACCGATTTTGAAGACGTGAGCCCGGAGGCGGTCGCCGCCTGGCGGCAGAGTGGCCTGGCGCGCGATGCCGGCCCGGTGCCCCAGCGTCCGCAGGAGCGTGAAGCATGGATGCGTTTCAAAAGCCAAACCCTGACCCGCTTCACTCTGCAGCTGCGCCAGGCGGTGCAGGCCATCCGCGGCCCGCAGGTGAAAACGGCGCGTAATCTCTTCGCCCTGCCGATCCTGGAGCCGCAGAGCGAAGCCTGGTTTGCGCAAAATCTGGATGACTTCCTTGCCGCCTATGACTGGACGGTGCCCATGGCGATGCCGCTGATGGAGTCCGTACCGATCGACGCCAGCCAGGCCTGGCTGACGCGGCTGGTGCAGACCGTCGCCCGCCACCCGGGCGCGCTGAAGAAAACCATCTTTGAGCTACAGGCCAGAGACTGGAGCCGACGCCAGCACAACGCCATTCCTGACCAACAGCTGGCGGACTGGATGCGTTTGCTGCGGCTAAACGGCGTCAAAAACTACGGCTACTACCCAGACGATTTCATTAACAATCAGCCTGATATCTCCCGTATCAGACCGCAATTCTCTTCCTGGTGGTACCCTGACCATGACTGATCGCATTATCGCATTGTGCATTTTATGCCTCGTATTCGGGCTACCGTTAGGCGTCGCAGCGGTATTTACCGGCGAGCTTATCCTCGACTTTGTCTTTTTCTGGCCGCTGTTTATGTCGGTGCTATGGATCACCGGGGGTCTGTACTTCTGGTTTCAGCTGGAGCGCCACTGGCCGTGGGGCGAGGATACCCCGCCGCCGACGCTGCCGGGCAATCCGCTGATCTCGATACTGATCCCCTGCTTTAACGAGGAGAAAAACGCCCGGGAGACCATCAGCGCAGCGCTGGCCCAGCGTTACGCCAATCTCGAAGTGATCGCGATTAACGACGGCTCTTCCGACAACACCGCCCAGGTGCTGCAGCAGCTGGCGCAGGAGGAGCCGAGGCTGCGGGTGATCCACCTGGCCGCCAATCAGGGAAAAGCGGTGGCGCTCAAAGCGGGCGCCGCCGCCGCCCGCGGCGATTTGCTGGTCTGCATCGATGGCGACGCCCTGCTGGACCGGGATACCGCGGCCTGGCTGGTCGCCCCGCTGATCCACTACCCGCACGTCGGGGCGGTCACCGGCAACCCGCGGATCCGCACCCGATCCACGCTGATCGGCCGCATTCAGGTCGGGGAGTTCTCGTCAATCATTGGGCTTATCAAGCGGACGCAGCGGATCTATGGCCGGGTCTTTACCGTCTCTGGCGTGATCGCCGCCTTCCGGCGCCAGGCGCTGGCGGACGTCGGCTACTGGAGCCCGGATATGATCACTGAAGATATTGATATCAGCTGGAAGCTTCAGCTCCGCCACTGGGACATCTTTTTCGAGCCGCGGGCGCTGTGCTGGATCCTGATGCCAGAGACCCTCAAAGGGTTATGGAAGCAGCGTCTGCGCTGGGCCCAGGGCGGGGCCGAAGTCTTTCTGGTCAACCTGCGCCGTCTGTTTCACTGGCAGCATCATCGGATGTGGCCGCTGTTTCTGGAGTATGCCTGCTCCACGCTGTGGGCCTTTGCCTACGCGGTCACCATCCTGCTGTTTATCCTCAGCCGCCTGATGCCATTGCCGGACAACCTGACCGTGCACAGTCTGTTTCCGCCTGAGTTCACCGGCATGCTGCTCGGCCTGATGTGCCTGCTGCAGTTCGTCGCCAGCCTGTATATCGAACGGCGCTATGAGAAAAAGGTGGCCAAATCCCTGTTCTGGGTGATCTGGTTCCCGATGGTTTACTGGATGATCGGCCTGCTGACCACGCTGGTCGCTTTTCCGAAAGTGATGTTGAAACGTCAACGTTCCCGCGCGCGCTGGGTGAGCCCGGACCGGGGAAAAGGAAGCCTGCGATGAATGAAAATACGCTCATCTTAACCGAACACCGCGTGCTGCCCCGGCTGGTGGACGCCGGCTTAACGCTGCTGGCCTGGCTCGGTTTTCTGTTCTTTCTTTACGCCAATTTGCTGATGCAGTTCATCGCGCCGCCCTCCCCGCGCTGGTCGTCGCTGATGGACTCCCTGAGTACGGCGCTGGTGTATTTATTGCTTGCCGCGCTGAACGGCTGGCTGTTGATCCTCTGGTATCACTATAACCGACGCCGCGCCCACACCCGGCGTCACACCGCGGTGCTTACTCTGCGGGATGAGGAGCTGGCCAGCAGCTTTAACGTCGCCCCGCAGATCATCTCCGAGATGAGTCGCTATAATTTGCTGACCGTTTACCACGATCACATTGGCCAGATTATTGATTTAAAAAGCCACGCGCTGCCGCCGCCGCACGAGGAGAGGGATCATGAATGATAGCAGAGCCGCCCTCGGCGGCCCTGACCGGGTAACGCCGCCGCCGATCAGCCGCCGGCTTTTTTAATCGCGGCTTCGAGCGAGGCTTTATCCGCCAGTCCCGGGAAGACGGTGATGCTGGCTTCCGTGGCGCCGGTGGTCGGCATCACGATCACGCCCGGCGTGCCGCTAAGACCAATCTCCTGCGCCAGGTCGTTAATGCTCTGCAGTACCGGTTCGACGTCGCTGGCCTTCTTCGCATCAAAGCCGGCTTTCTTCGCCTGCTGCTGGATATCCGCCGTCGTCAGCTTGCCTTCGTTATGTCCGGTGGCGTAGATCCCGTTATGGTAGGTCAGATAGGCATCCGCCCCTTTCTGCTGATAGATCTGCAGGCCGGTTTTCGCTGCTTCCAGCGAGCTTTCCCAGCGGCCGCCAAAGATAGGCCATTCTTTAAAAGCGAAGCGGGTCTGCGGATGCGCTTTAATTACCTGTTCCATCACCGGCGCCAGCCGGCTGCAGTAGACGCACTGGTAGTCAAAGAACTCAATCACCGTGACTTTGCCGTTGGCCGGGCCGTAAGTCGGGGTATTTTTATCCTGGGTCAGCAAGGCGGCATTCTTCAGCACCGCCTGGGTAGCCGCGCTGGCCTGTTGCTCAGCCTGAATTTGCTGCAGTTTCTGGCTTGCCTGCAGGAGAACTTCCGGGTGGGCGACCAGGTAATCGGCGGCGATTTTGCCGATTTGCGCCTCCTGTTCCGGGGTGAAGGTCGCCGGCGCGTCAGCGGCAGAGGCCATCGCCGGCAGTAAAACAGCGCTCAGCAGGGCGACAGAGAGGTATTTCTTGTGGCCAGACATAGTGGGGATCCTTGCGATAAGTGAACGGCAGGTGTGTCTGTATGACAAAATATCACCCTTTTTCGCCGAAGCCTTGCCCGACGGCGCGTTGATTCGTAACTTTATTTTTCAGGCTCAGGTTCCACGCGCGTCGGCGCGGGCCGGCGCCAGCGGTCAACGTTCACCGGGCGGAGTCCCCTGCGCAGCGGCTTTTCGTGGTATTTATTTCAGGTGGTTTCTCTCAATATGTATGCGTTTCTTCAACAATGGGACATGGCGGTGATTATGCTGCAGATTGTCGCCATCGACTTACTGCTGGGCGGCGATAACGCCGTGGTGATCGCCATGGCCTGTCGCAAACTGCCGCCGCAAAAACGCACCAAAGCGATCGTCATCGGCACCGTAGGAGCCATCCTGGCGCGCATCCTGCTGCTGGCGATCGCCCTGTATCTCCTGTCGCTGCCGTGGCTGAAAATAGTCGGCGCGTTGCTCCTGCTGTGGATTGGCATCAAGCTGGTCAGTGATGAGGAGGACGAGAGCGAGGTTGCCAGCTCAGGCAGCCTGTGGCGCACCGCAATCACCATCACCGTAGCGGATGTGATCATGTCGCTGGATAACGTGCTGGCGGTGGCTGCCGCAGGCAAAGGACACATTGCGCTGGTCGCCCTCGGCGTGGCGATCAGCATCCCGGTTATCGTCGCCGGCAGCAAACTGGTGCTGGCCCTGCTCACCCGCTTTCCCGCGGTGGTGCTGCTGGGCGGGATGCTCATCGGCTGGATTGCCGGCTCAATGCTGGTCAGCGACCCTACCCTCCGCCAGCTGTTTCCCACTGCCGGCGAGGGCATGGCGCGCCTGGCCGGCGCCATCGGCGCGCTGCTGGTGCTGTTCGCAGGCTGGCGCCGTCGTCAGCGGCCGCAGGCGAAAGACTAGCCTTGCCCAGGACGCCGTTGACCCCGACGGCGTCAAGTTTCCGCCACTTTTCTTCCCCTTCAGGGCGCATTTGCCCTACGCTTTATACAGACGCCTGATCCAGGGAATATGTAACCACCGCACTGAGCATAGATGAGATAACAGCATGGAATTGAAGGATTATTATGCCATTCTCGGGGTGCAACCAACCGACGATCTGAAAACCATCAAGACCGCCTACCGCCGCCTGGCGCGCAAGTACCACCCCGACGTCAGTAAAGAAAACGATGCCGAAGCCAAATTTAAGGATCTCGCCGAAGCCTGGGAAGTCCTGAAAGATGAGCAACGGCGCGCGGAATACGATCAGCTCTGGCAGCATCGCAACGATCCCGGGTTCGGTCGCCAGCAGCAGACCCACGAGCAGAGCTACAGCCAGCAGGATTTCGACGACATCTTCTCCTCCATGTTTGGCCAGCAGGCGCATCAGCGTCGCCGCCAGCACGCGGCGCGCGGCCACGACCTGGAGATCGAGGTCGCGGTGTTCCTTGAAGAGACGCTGGCCGAGCAAACCCGCACCATCAGCTATAACCTGCCGGTGTATAACGTGTTCGGCATGATTGAAAGCGAAACGCCGAAGACGCTGAATGTGAAGATCCCCGCCGGGGTAGTCGATGGTCAGCGTATCCGCCTGAAAGGCCAGGGGACGCCGGGCGAAAACGGCGGCCCGAACGGCGATCTGTGGCTGGTGATCCACATCGCCCCGCACCCGCTGTTCGACATCGTGGGACATAACCTGGAGATCGTCCTGCCGCTGGCGCCGTGGGAGGCCGCGCTGGGCGCCAAAGTCACGGTGCCCACCCTGAAAGAGAGCATTCTGCTGACGGTGCCGCCGGGTAGCCAGGCAGGGCAGCGCCTGCGCATCAAGGGCAAAGGGCTGGTGAGCAAAACCCACACCGGCGATTTGTTCGCCGTTATTAAAATTGTGATGCCACCAAAACCAGATGAAAAAGCGCGTGAGATCTGGCAACAGCTGGCGACCGCCGAAGCCAGCTTCGATCCGCGTAAGACATGGGGGAAAGCCTGATGGCTACAGTAACAGTGACGTTTACCATTACCGAATTGTGCCTGCGTACCGGGGTGTCGGAAGAGGAGCTGACGGAGATTGTCGGCTTAGGCATGATTGAACCGCACCAGCCGCAGGCGAACACCTGGCTGTTCGACGACAGCGCGGTGACGATTGTCCATCGCGCGGTGCGCCTGCGTAACGAGCTGGAGCTGGACTGGCCGGGGATCGCGGTAGCGCTGACCCTGCTGGATGAGAACGCGCGGCTGACCCGCGAAAATCGCCTGCTGCAGCAGCGCCTGGCCCGCTTTCTCACCCACGGATAGGGGCGACATCCCGCCTGGCGGCGTTCCGTCTTCGCGCCGGGTGGCGGCTACGCCTGACCCGGCCTACAAATGATACCGGACCCACCCTTTGCACTGGATTTGTAGGCCCGCGCAAGCGCAGCGCCGCCGGGGAAAACGCTTAATCCGGCAGCGAACCGGCGAGGTTGCGCGCCGAAACGCTCTCGCTCACCGGCGCGGGCGGCTCCGGCGCCTTAGCCGGGGCGGAAGAGGCCGGCTGGATCTCAAGGAACGAGGCCAGCATCTTGCGCAGCGTTTCCGGTTTAGTGTCTTCCGCCAGCAGCGCCGCCAGCATCGACGGCAAGCGGCTATCGACTTCCCCTAACGCCAGCCCCGCCAGCAGCGCCGTGCGCGACATATCGCCGCGGTCGCCGCGGTGGTGGGCCTCAATTTTTGCGTCCGCGAAGCGCTCGCTGGCGCTGATATCCGGGCGCAGGTAAATCAGCACTTTTCTGCGATCCAGAGTCATAGACGCTCCTTAGCCAATAATTTTCAGACCACGCACCAGGGCGAACTGCGGCTCTTCAGCCACCACGAAACGGTCCTCACGCAGGCCCATACGTTCACGAATGGCATCGGCCACCAGCGGCGCGCCGCCGCCAATCACGATGGCATGCGAGTAGCCTTTAAAGCTATCGATAGCCGTCAGGACGCGGGTGGTCAGACGTTCGATGCTGTTATTGATCACCTTCTTCACCTCAGAAACCGCATCCGGATCGTTAATGTTATCGGTCAGATACTCTTCGTCGTGGCGATTGATAATGATCTGGTCGACGTTATAGCTTGAGGTATCGGTGTTAGCCCGCGCCAGCGCCAGCTTAACGGCGTCGGTCACCAGCGATACGCCCAGCTTCGGATCGCCGTAAATGCGCGAAACCGAGGTCATCTGCCCGGCTACCATCGAGATATCGAGCGTGGTGCCGCCGAGGTCGATAATCAACACCGAATGGGAGGGCTTGAGTTCATCACACAGGCTAATGCCCGCTGGAATCGATTCCGGGCGCACGGTGACTTTTGTGATGTTGAAGACCACGCCTTTATTCAGCTTAACGTCGCGCAGCAAGCTCTTTTTCTTGCGCTCAATGTTGTCGAGGCGATATTGCGCATCCTCGTCATAAAATTCAGTCAGCGGCAGCGTCACGACGATTTCGACGTCCTGCGGCTCAAGACCGCTGGTCAGCAGCGCGTGATGGACAGCGATGGAGTTCAACGGGCTGTACTGCCAGTCAATATTATTGGTCGGGAGCGCATCGGGGGTGATCAGGTCGAATGAGTACTTTTCATCATCCACGGTGTAGTTAAAAGGCTTCCCGGAACCGAAGGTGGCAGACCAGCCGCGTTTAAAACTGTTGGGGCTGATATGGGTGAAAGTTTCGCCATCTTGCTCCCACAGCATTTTGATATTGGTTGAACCATCATCGATAAAAATGCGCATCGCATTGCTCCATCACTGAGACAAATAAGAGAAAAATGTAACACCCAACAAGCGTAGCAAGAGTTAAAAAGCAGCGCAAGAGCACGAAAAAGAGACAATTCTGAGTTTTATTTGAGAACAAATGGAGCCAATAGCAACTCCGTGCGCATAAAAAGAGACCATTTTGAGATAAATTAGAGAAATACGTTTTTCTCTTTTTGCCCGTTTTCGACGCTCATTTTTGTCAAAAAAGAGAGCATCCCTCCCCTCTTTCGTCAGCGGTTTTTGAACGCTTTTTACACCTGGTTGGGTACCACAATGGGCCGTTCCGGCTCAGGCACATTTTCCGGTACCCGGCGATATTTATCCAGCAGGTGAATCTGAATACGACGCAGCATATCGCCGTTGAGCTTGTAATAGCGGAAATAGAGCAACAGCGTCAGGGCAAAAAAGAGCGTCGGCAGCGCAATCATAATCGCCTGCATCCCCAGCAGCGTCTGGGACGACTGGGCCACATTCGGCACGTAACCGATGATACCGAGCACGATGGCGATAAACCAGGCCGCGAACGCCGAGCCCGCTTTCACCACCAGCGTCTGCACCGAATAGGCGATACTTTCGCAGCGGATGTTCATCGTATATTCGCCGTAGTCGACGGTATCGGCCACCATAATAACCTGCAGCACCCAGAACAGCGCGGTACCGATATTCAACAGCACCCCAGCCAGCGAAATAAGCGCGATGTTATAGACCCCGCTCAGCGCCATCAGCAACAGCACGCCACAGCCCAGCACCGGCATGATCGAGGCTCCCGCCCACAGAATACGTCGCGACAGCCCTTTCACCAGCCGCGGAAACAGCACTAAGGTCAGCAGGTTCGCCGCGCCGGCGTAGGACATGTAATACGGGAACATCTCTGCGCTGCCAATCACGTAGGTAAAGTAGTAAATCGCAAAGCCAGCGATAATATTTGCCGCCGTGTTATAAGCCAGCGCCATGCCCAACAGGCAGGCCAGCTGATCGTTTTTATAGATCAGCGCCACCATCTGGCGCAGTGAGAGATGGCTGGCATCCTCGCTCACGCCGCTATCCGAGGAGTAAACCTCGTGGACGTTGCGCAGAGTGACGAGGGTGGAAACCACGAAGAAGGCGATCAACACCAGGGTGAACATCTGGAAACCGAAACCGCGGTCGGCGCCGCCCACGGCGCTGACAAACGGCAGCGTGACGCCGGCAGTAACGAATCCCGCCAGGCTGGCGAAAAAGCGTGGATAGGGCACCAGCTGTTCACGTTCGCGCTTATCGAGGGTAATAGTCGGCACCAGCGACCAGAACGGCACATCCATGATGGTGTAGGTGAACCCCCACAGCAGGTAGGTTAGCCACACCCATGCCAGTAACGCCCCGCCGGAGAAGTAATGGGCGCTGAACAGCATATACAGCACCACCGAGTTGGTTATCGTGCCGATCAGGATCCACGGTTTGAATTTTCCCCATCGCGATCGCGTACAATTCACGATCCACCCCATGATCGGATCGGCTATCGCATCGAGGATCCGCGCCACCAGAAACAGGGTGCCGACCACCCCAACCGACAGTCCAACAATATCGGTGTAGTAATACATCAGGTACATGTAGACGATACCGATAGCGAAATCTTTACCAAAGGCACCAAATCCGTAGCTGAGCTTTGTTGTCATTGAAATACTCATAGGGTACAGGTCGCTGTCACCAGCGCCTCCTTCAGTGTTTGATAGAGCAGGTAGGGCGCCGCCGGGATCGTTGCCCCCGGCGGCATGAGAAGATTAACGATGCAGCCAGGCCGGCAGCCAGTCGCCGTGGCTGGCGATCAGATCGTCCACCAGCGCGTAGATCTCTTCGATCCCCAACACCGCGGCGGTGTGCGGATCCATCATCGTGGCGTAATAGACGTAATCGCGATTTTCGGTGAGGATCGCCTCCGTAAGCAGCGTCTGCACGTTGATATTGGTCTGCATCAGCGCCGCCAGATGCGCCGGCAGCGCGCCCACTTTGGTCGGCTGAATGCCGTTGGCGTCCACCAGGCAAGCCACTTCCACGCAGCAGCCCTGCGGCAGGTTGTCGATAAGGCCGTCATTGCGCACGTTGCCATACACCACGCTTGGCTCGCCGGTCCAGATGGCGTTCATGATGGTGCTGGCATACTCGCGGGATGGCTTCACCTCGATGCGCTCGCCGCGCTGATAGCTCTCCAGCTCCTGATGCCAGTTGGCCAGTTGCTCGACGCAGCGTTTCGGGTATTCATCCAGCGGCACTTTATAACGGGCGATGAGGTCCTCGCGGCCCGGCTTGATAAACCATGGCGTGTATTCGGCAAAATGCTCCGACGACTCGGTCACAAAGTAGCCGAGCTTTTTGAACATCTCATAGCGGACGATGTTTTCGCAGCGCGGGTTGCCGTGCAGGTTAGGCTTCGGCGCCCGCCCGTCGGCGTAGGCCTGCAGCAGGTCGGGATAGATACTGACGTAGCTGCCGTCGGCGAGCTTTTTCTCCAGCGACAGATAGAACGCCATATGGTTGATCCCGGCGCAGCGGTAGCGTAAATCCGCCGGATCGAGGTCAAGATCGCGAGCCAGTTCTTCCGCCGTTCCCTGCACCGAGTGGCACAGGCCAACCTGTTTAATATGCGGGTAGCGGGCGTACATAGCCCAGGTGTTCATCGCCATTGGGTTGACGTAGTTAAGCAGGGTGGCGTCCGGGCAGACCTCGGTCATGTCGTCGCAGATGGCCCACAGGTGCGGTATGGTGCGCAGGGCGCGCATAATGCCCCCCGGGCCCAGCGTATCGGCGATGGTCTGCTCCAGGCCATGGCGTTTACAGACCTCAAAATCGGTGACGGTGCAGGGCTCATAGCCGCCAATCTGGAAGGCGACCACAACGAAATCAGCGCCCTGCAGGGCGGTTTTGCGATCGCGATGGCAGCTGATTTCGCCCTTCGCGCCGACGGAATCCATCAGCTTGCGCACCACGGTATGCGACTCTTCCAGTCGGGTGTCATCGATATCCATCAGCGCGACATGCGCCGATTTCAGCGCCGGGCGCTGGAAAACATCACCGAGAATATTTTTAACGAACACCGTCGAACCGGCGCCGATAAAGGTAATTTTTGGGGCGGTCATTACGCTCTCTCCATCTGGTCATTGAACCCTTGCAGAGTGGCACGCCGTTCAGCGTTGCGCTGCCCTGTTCCCACCGGAGCATTCCCGAAAGCTCAGATCGGCCATTAAGCGCCACAAAATCTGAGTATTCGGGAACAGATTGCGCAAAAAGGAGAGAAAATGGGCCGATTCTTCCGCTAAGCTGTGGTCAGTTCTGGCGAAAAATGCAGCCACTCTGACAATTCAGGAATACGCTAACGATGGAACACCGCTTCACCTCCCTGCCCCCCGATCCCTTTATGTGCAGCAGCGATGAAAAGCAGAGCCGCAGCCCGCTGGCGCTCTACTCTGAGTATCAGCGTATGGATATCGAGCTGCGTCCGCCGCACGCCATGCCCACCAGCCACTGGCACGGCCAGGTGGAGGTCAACGTGCCGTTCGATGGCGATGTGGAGTATTTGATCAATAACGAAGTGGTGCGCATTGAGAAAGGCTATATCACCCTGTTCTGGGCCTGTACGCCGCATCAGTTGACCCGCCCGGGGGAGTGCCAGCAGATGGCGATCTTTAACCTGCCGATGCATCTGTTTCTCTCGTGGCCGCTGGACCGGGAGCTGATCAACCACGTGACCCACGGGATGGTGATTAAATCCCTCGCCGCCCAGCAGCTGAGCGCCTTCGAGGTGCGCCGCTGGCAGCAGGAGCTGAACCACGACAATGAACAGATTCGCCAGCTGGCGATCGATGAAATCGCCCTGATGCTGAAGCGGCTGAGCCTCGCCGGCTGGCAGCCGATTCTGGTTAACAAAACCTCGCGCACCCATAAGAATAGCGTCTCGCGCCATGCGCAGTTTTATGTCAGCCAGATGCTGGAGTTTATCGCCGCCCACTACGACCAGGCGCTGACCGTCAATGCCGTCGCCGAGCACGTTAAGCTCAACCCGAACTATGCGATGGGGGTGTTCCAGAGAGTGATGCAGCAAACCATGAAGCAGTACATTACCGCCATGCGCATCAATCATGTGCGGGCGCTGCTGAGCGATACCGACAAGACCATCCTGGATATTGCCCTCACCGCCGGTTTCCGCTCCAGCAGTCGCTTCTACAGCACCTTCACCCGCTACGTGGGAATGCCGCCGCAGCAGTACCGTAAACTCAGCCAACAGCGTCGTCACGGTCTGGCCCTGCCGGAGGCATAAAAAATGCCGCCGGGGTTTCCCCAGGCGGCATGGTTTATCGTGAAAAACGGTTAGTCGTTGATACGCGGATGCTGCTGCACCAGTCGCGACCGTTTTGCCTGCAGATCGGCAATCTCCTGATCGATATCTTCGATTTTTTGTTCGATGTTATCGTAGTGCTCGCCAAGGATTTCTTTCGCTTCCTGGATGTCCGATGCCGCCGGGGTCGCTCCTTTCAGCGGACGGTTAGCGGTCTCTTTCATCGACAGGCCCGTGGCCATACCCACCATGGCGATCACCATCAGGTAGTACGCCGGCATCATCAGGTTCTGCGTGGTTTCCACCAGCCACGCCGCCAGGGTTGGCGTCAGACCGGCAATCAGCACCGAGATGTTAAAGGCGCTGGCCAGGGCGCTGAAGCGGATATGCGTCGGGAACATCGCCGGCAGCGAGGAGGCCATCACCCCGATAAAGCAGTTCAGCACCACCGCCAGCAGCAGCAGGCCGGCGAAGATCAGGCCAATCACGTTGCTGTTGATCATAATGAAGGCCGGGATCGACAGGGCAAACAGCGCCACGCTACCAATCAGGATAAACGGACGGCGGCCGAAACGGTCGCTGAGCATACCGATAACCGGCTGTACAAACAGCATCCCGACCATGATAGCGATGATGATCAGCACCCCATGGTCTTCCGAGTAGTGCAGGTTATGCGACAGGTAGCTCGGCATGTAGGTTAGCAGCATGTAATAGGTCACGTTGGTGGAAATCACCAGACCGATACAGGTCAGCAGGCTGCGCCAGTGCTTCGTGGCAATCTCTTTAAAGGAGACCTTCGGCCCGTCCTGCAGACCTTCTCGGTCGCCCTGCTCCATGGTGTCCACATGCTGCTGGAACGCCGGGGTCTCTTCCAGCGCATGGCGCAGATAGAGGCCGATGATGCCTAACGGCAGCGCCAGGAAGAACGGGATACGCCAACCCCACTCAAGGAAGTTCTGTTCCCCCACTACGCTGGAGATCAGGACCACCACGCCTGCCCCCATCACAAACCCGGCGATGGAGCCAAAGTCCAGCCAGCTGCCCATAAACCCGCGTTTACGGTCAGGGGAGTATTCCGCGACGAAGATCGATGCCCCGGTATATTCACCACCGACCGAGAAGCCCTGCGCCATTTTACACAGCAGCAGCAGGATCGGCGCCCAGATACCTATCGTGGCATACGAAGGAATAAGGCCGATACAGAAAGTACTTATCGACATAATCACGATAGTTATCGCGAGAATTTTCTGCCGACCATATTTATCGCCCAGCATCCCGAAGAACAGGCCGCCTAACGGACGAATTAAAAATGGAACGGAAAAGGTGCCGAGTGCGGCAATCATCTGCACGCTTGGGTTGGCATCGGGGAAGAAGACTTTACCTAAGGCGTAGGCCACAAAGCCGTAGACGCCGAAATCGAACCACTCCATCGCGTTGCCCAGGGAGGCCGCGGTGATCGCCTTTTTCAGTTTACCATCGTCGATGATGGTCACATCCTTAAGGGTGATGGGCTTTATTTTTTTCCTTTTAAGCATATTTTTCCTCTGCTACTCCGCCTTGAGTGCACGCCTCTTCGCCGAATGGCAAAGCCATTCGCATCGTGCGTCAGGAGCGGTGAATTGCTGTGCTCCTCATTTCAAGCGTAGCAGGTTTGCCTGCACTGTCTGCTGACAGAATGTACAACCGAACCTGTTGACGCCTGCTCTGGCTACTGGTGAATAAATAGAGCGGCTCATCGTGATAATTGATGAAATTGACCTGCTCCCCTTTTTTACCCTAACAGTGTTTATATCTGCGATCAACTTCACATAAATTTACCGCCTAATTACAGAGTGTCGAAAAATAAATAAGTTCATTTCCTGCCGATCGCCCGGAAATTATTTCGTCGATTTTGCTCCACCTCGGGCGGTTAATTTCAGCGTTTATTCGCTTCTTCCCGGAATAACACCACGGCTATTTTTTAGCAAAAAAACACCCGACAAAAGTGGGTGATTGCGCTATAATCACACCTACTTTCGGCTCTCAGCCACTATTTAAAGGACCAACGTCCTGTTTTTCGACGACATCACGAGGAACGTCATGCAACTGCCACACTGCCCAAAATGCGATTCGACTTACACTTATGAAGACAACGGCATGTACATCTGCCCGGAATGCGCCCATGAGTGGAACCCTGCCGAAGCCACGGAAGAAACCGACGTTCTGATCGTTAAAGATGCCAACGGCAATTTACTGGCCGATGGCGACAGCGTCACGGTAGTGAAGGATCTGAAGGTTAAAGGCAGCTCTTCGATGCTGAAAATCGGCACCAAAGTGAAGAATATCCGCCTGGTCGAAGGCGATCACAATATTGACTGCAAAATTGACGGTTTTGGCCCGATGAAGCTGAAATCTGAATTCGTCAAAAAGAACTGATTTATTTCCGGGCAGGCGACGCGATTATTTTCCCCTATCGCCGTCGCCGCTCCCGATATCCTGACGGTCCCTCGCCTCCCTGCGTATCCGGTTATTTATCCGGCCAGCCGCCGCTATTTATGCTGCCCCCTGCAGCGGTATTCCCACCCCCATTTTCGCGCTGCCGTCTGGCTCAATCCCGCTGCGGGCGACTACGCTTTA
This sequence comes from Klebsiella sp. GG_Kp173, assembly GCF_040062415.1. NCBI lineage: Bacteria > Pseudomonadati > Pseudomonadota > Gammaproteobacteria > Enterobacterales > Enterobacteriaceae > Klebsiella > Klebsiella sp. GG_Kp173. The sequence goes on along the minus strand of NZ_JBEAFZ010000082.1, from coordinate 89,560 downwards.
CGGGTTACGGTCACTGAGGTATTCACCATGTCCTTAAGTCCCTACCTTGCCTTTGCGGGCAACTGCGCCGAGGCGATCGCTTTCTATCAGCAGACGCTGGGCGCGGAGCTGATGTTTAAAATGACCTTTGGCGAAATGCCGCCTTCGGCGCAGGAAGCCTCTGACGGCTGCCCGTCTGGCCAGAAGATGGCGAATGACGCCATCGCCCACGCCAGCCTGCGCATCGGCAACGGCGAGCTGATGCTAAGCGACAGCGCCTTCGGGCCCGATGTACACTACGCCGGCTTCACCCTCGTCCTCGATCCCAGGGATGTCGCTGAAGGTCAGCGCTGGTTCGAAGCGCTGGCGGTCGGCGGACGCATTGAGATGGCCTGGCAGGAAACCTTCTGGGCCCACGGCTTCGGCAAAGTCGTGGATCGCTTTGGCGTTCCCTGGATGATCAACGTGGTCAAACAAGGCTGACCCCGCCAGGGCGGCCTGGCCGCCCTGTCATCCGTCTGGCATTAACTCTTCATCCTTTGGTCATCGTCACTTAACCGAAATGCAACATAAACCGGTCAGGATCGGCCCACAACGCGAGGAAGCTCCTCGCCTATGCTGTGTGAGGCTTGATGACCATGCACCTGTCCAGACATCCGACCAGTTACCCCACGCGCTATCAGGAAATCGCCGCCCGACTTGAGCAGGAGCTGCGCCACCACTATCGCTGCGGCGACTATCTGCCCGCCGAGCAGCAGCTGGCGACGCGCTTCGACGTTAACCGCCACACCCTGCGCCGGGCGATCGACCAGCTGGTTGAGCGCGGCTGGGTTCAGCGCCGTCAGGGCGTGGGTGTGCTGGTGCTGATGCGCCCCATCGACTACCCGCTTAACGCCCAGGCGCGCTTCAGCCAAAACCTGCTGGAACAAGGCAGCGATCCCAGCAGCGAAAAGCTGCTGTCGGTGCTGCGCCCCGCCAGCGCCCATGTCGCCGAAGCCTTTGGCATCAATGAGGGCGAGAACGTGATCCACCTGCGTACCCTGCGCCGGGTCAATGGCGTCGCCCTGTGCCTGATTGACCACTACTTCGCCGACCTGCGCTTCTGGCCGGTGTTACAGACCTTCAGCCACGGCTCGCTGCACAACCTGCTGCGCGATCGGCTTGACGTCGAACTGACCCGGGTGCGCACCAAAATCAGCGCCCGTCGCGCACAGGCGAAAGAGAGCAAACTGCTGGAGATCCCCAATATGGCGCCGCTGCTCTGCGTGCGCACCCTCAACAGCCGCCAGGGCGAGCAGGCCGCCACCGAATACTCCGTCAGCCTCACCCGCGCCGACATGATTGAATTCACCATGGAGCACTGAATGCACTTCGATACCGCCACCCGCCAGCGCTGGATGTCCGTGCTGGCCCACAGTGAACCGCAAGATCTTCTGGCGCGCATGCACTCCCTGCAGCTGGCGCCGGAGTATGAACTGATCCGCACTCCCGAGACTGGCCTGGTGCAGCTTCAGGCCCGGATGGGCGGTATCGGCGACCGTTTCTTCGCCGGCGACGCCACGCTCACACGCGCCGCGGTACGTCTGGCCGACGGAACGCTCGGCTACAGCTGGATCTTAGGCCGCGACCGCCCGCACGCCGAACGCTGCGCGGCCATCGACGCCCTGCTGCAGTCACCCCGCCATTTTCACAATTTAATGGAAACCCTGATAACCCCGCTGGAAGCGCTACGCAGCGCGCGCATTGAAGCCCGACGCGCCGAAGTCAACGCCAGCCGGGTCGACTTCTTTACCCTGGTTCGCGGAGATAACGCATGACCTTACAACCCGCTTTTTCCCTGGCTGTGCAGGATGCCCAACACAGTTTTCGTCGCCTGCTGAAAGCGATGAGCGAGCCGGGGGTGATTGTCTCCCTGCAGCAGTTACAGCACGGCTGGCAGCCGCTGAACGTCGCTTCCACCAGCCTGCTATTGACCCTTGCCGATCACGAAACGCCGGTCTGGCTCGCCAGCGCCCTGCATAACGATCTGGTGGGACAGAATCTGCGCTTTCATACCGGCGCGCCGCTGGTGGACCAGCCGCAGCAGGCGATCTTTGCCGTCGCCAATGACGGCATCAGCGCCGAGCAGCTCAACGTCCTCTCCGCGGGCACCGTCACCGCCCCGGAGACCGGCGTCACGCTGATCGTTCAGCTCGCCAGCCTTAGCGGCGGACGCATGCTGCGCCTGACCGGGGCGGGCATTGCCGAAGAGCGAATGATCGCCCCTCAGCTGCCGGACTGCATCATTGACGAACTGACGGAGCGCCCACACCCGTTCCCGCTGGGCATTGATCTGATCCTCACCTGCGGCGAGCGCCTGCTGGCGATCCCGCGCACCACTCACGTGGAGGTTTGCTAAATGTACGTTGCCGTCAAGGGCGGCGAGAAGGCGATCCGCGCCGCTCACGCCTTACAGGAACAGAAACGACGGGGCAATGGACGGCTTCCCGAACTGAGCGTTGATCAGATAGGCGAACAGCTCAATCTGGCGGTGGATCGGGTGATGACCGAGGGCGGCATCGCCGACCGCGAACTGGCGGCGCTGGCGCTCAAACAGGCCAGCGGCGATAACGTCGAAGCGATCTTCCTGCTGCGCGCCTACCGCACCACCCTGCCGCGGCTGGCGGTTAGCGAACCGATCGACACCGCCGAAATGCGTCTCGAACGCCGCATCTCGGCAGTGTACAAAGATATCCCCGGCGGCCAGCTGCTGGGCCCCACTTACGACTACACCCACCGCCTGCTCGATTTTACCCTGCTGGCAAACGGCGAAGCGCCTTCTGTGCAGCAAGCCGAGTGCGACACGCAGCCGACGCCGCACGTCTTTAGCCTGCTCACGCAGCAGGGTCTGGCGAAGGCCGAGGAAGATCGCGGCACACCGCCCGACGATATCACCCGCACCCCGCCGGTCTACCCCTGCTCACGTTCTTCGCGCCTGCAGCAGCTGATGCGCGGCGATGAAGGCTACCTGCTGGCGCTGGCCTATTCGACTCAGCGCGGCTATGGCCGCAACCATCCGTTTGCCGGCGAGATCCGCAGCGGCTACGTGCAGGTGGAGATTGTCCCGGAAGAGCTGGGCTTTAGCGTCAATATTGGCGAGCTGCTGCTCACCGAATGCGAAATGGTCAACGGCTTCGTCGCCCCGCAGGATGAGCCGCCGCACTTCACCCGCGGTTACGGTCTGACCTTCGGCATGAGCGAGCGCAAAGCGATGGCCATGGCCCTCGTCGACCGCGCCCTGCAGGCAGCGGACTATGACGAAGAGATTGCCGGTCCCGCCCAGGATGAAGAGTTTGTGCTGGCCCACGCCGATAACGTTGAAGCCGCCGGCTTCGTCTCGCATCTGAAGCTGCCGCACTATGTCGATTTCCAGGCCGAACTGGCGCTGCTGAAACGCCTGCAACGGGAGAACGAACGTGGCTAACTCTCTGACTGGCTATAACTTTGCTTATCTCGACGAGCAAACCAAGCGCATGATCCGCCGGGCTATTCTCAAAGCGGTAGCCATTCCCGGCTACCAGGTGCCGTTCGGCGGTCGCGAAATGCCGATGCCCTACGGCTGGGGCACTGGCGGCATCCAGTTGACCGCCAGCGTCATCGGCGAGAACGACGTGCTGAAGGTGATTGACCAGGGCGCGGATGACACCACCAACGCGGTGTCGATTCGTCAGTTCTTTAAGCGTGTTACCGGCGTCGCCACCACCGAGCGTACCGAAGACGCCACCCTGATCCAGACCCGCCATCGCATCCCGGAGACGCCGCTGGTGGAGGATCAGATCCTGATCTACCAAGTGCCGATCCCGGAGCCGCTGCGCTTTATCGAGCCGCGTGAAACCGAAACCCGCACCATGCACGCCTTGGAAGAGTACGGCGTGATGCAGGTGAAACTGTATGAAGATATTGCCCGCTTCGGCCATATCGCCACCACCTACGCCTACCCGGTGAAGGTCAATGGCCGCTACGTGATGGATCCCTCGCCGATCCCGAAATTCGATAACCCGAAAATGCACATGATGCCGGCGCTGCAGCTGTTCGGCGCCGGGCGCGAAAAGCGGATCTACGCCGTGCCGCCCTATACCCCGGTGGAGAGTCTCGATTTCGAAGACCACCCATTTACCGTCCAGGAGTGGGATGAACCCTGCGCCATCTGCGGCTCGCGCCACAGCTACCTCGACGAAGTGGTGCTGGATGACAGCGGCCAGCGGATGTTTGTCTGCTCCGATACCGACTATTGCCGCCAGCAGAGCGAGGGGCAGAAAAAATGAGCCAGCCGTTACTTGCCGTTAATCACCTGACCCATCTCTACGCCCCGGACAAAGGCTTCCGCGACGTCTCCTTCGAACTGTGGCCGGGGGAAGTGCTCGGCATCGTTGGGGAGTCCGGGTCCGGTAAAACCACCCTGCTGAAGGCGATCTCCGCCCGCCTGACGCCGCAGCGGGGCGAGGTGCTGTACCAGCAGCGCTCGCTGTACGCCATGAGCGAAGCCGAACGCCGCCGCCTGCTGCGCACCGAATGGGGGGTGGTGCATCAGCACCCAATGGACGGTCTGCGTCGCCAGGTCTCCGCCGGGGGCAACATCGGCGAACGGCTGATGGCCACCGGCGCCCGCCACTACGGCAACATTCGCGCCACCGCTGAAAAGTGGCTGCAGGAGGTGGAGATCCCGCCCTCGCGCATCGACGACCTGCCCACCACCTTTTCAGGCGGCATGCAGCAGCGTCTGCAGATTGCCCGCAATCTGGTCACCCAGCCGAAGCTGGTGTTTATGGATGAACCCACCGGCGGGCTGGATGTGTCCGTGCAGGCGCGGCTGCTTGATCTGCTGCGTGGCCTGGCGGTGGAGCTGAATCTGGCGGTAGTGATTGTTACCCACGATCTCGGCGTCGCCCGCCTGCTGGCGAACCGACTGCTGGTGATGAAGCAGGGCCAGGTGGTGGAAAGTGGCTTAACCGACCGGGTGCTCGACGATCCGCACCATCCTTATACCCAGCTGCTGGTGTCGTCGGTGTTGCAGAATTAATGCTGTTTTGCCGGGTGGCGGCTGCGCCTTACCCGGCCCACAGGTGCGTTATTCGTAGGCCGGGTAAGCGAAGCGCCACCCGGCAACCCAACCTCGTGAGAGCTAACATGATCCGCGTTGAAAACGTCCATAAAACCTTTGTTCTGCACCAGCAGCACGGCGTGCGTCTGCCGGTGCTGGCCGACGCCTCGCTGACCGTTAACGCCGGGGAGTGCGTGGTGCTCCACGGTCACTCCGGCAGCGGCAAATCGACCCTGCTGCGTTCGCTGTACGCCAACTATCTGCCGGACAGCGGCCATATTCATATCCGCCACGGCGACGAATGGGTGGACCTGGTCACCGCCACGCCGCGCAAGGTGCTGGAAGTGCGCAAAACCACCATCGGCTGGGTCAGCCAGTTTCTACGGGTGATCCCGCGTATTTCGGCGCTGGAGGTGGTGATGCAGCCGCTGCTCGATCTCGGGACGCCGCGTGAAGCGAGCGCCGCCAAAGCCGCCCAGCTGCTGACCCGCCTCAACGTTCCGCAACGCCTGTGGCACCTTGCGCCGTCGACCTTTTCCGGCGGCGAGCAGCAGCGGGTCAATATCGCCCGCGGTTTTGCGGTCGACTATCCGATCCTGCTCCTCGATGAACCCACCGCCTCACTGGATGGCAAAAACAGTGCTGCCGTGGTCGACCTGATCCACGATGCCAAAGCGCGCGGCGCGGCCATCGTCGGGATTTTCCATGACGAAGGGGTACGCCGTCAGGTCGCCGACCGGCTGCACCCCATGGGAATAACAGCATGATTATCAATAATGTAAAACTGGTTCTCGACGATGACGTGGTCCACGGTTCGCTGGAAGTCCAGGACGGTCGCATCCTCGCCTTCGCCGAAAGCCAGAGCCGGCTGCCGCAGGCGCTGGATGGGGAAGGCGGCTGGCTGCTGCCGGGCCTTATCGAGCTGCATACCGATAACCTCGACAAGTTCTTTACCCCGCGGCCGAAGGTAGACTGGCCGGCCCATTCGGCGATGAGCAGCCACGACGCAATGATGGTCGCCAGCGGCATCACCACCGTGCTGGACGCCGTGGCGATTGGCGACGTGCGCGATGGCGGCGATCGTCTGGAGAATCTGGAGAAGATGGTCAATGCCGTGGAGGAGACGCAAAAGCGTGGTCTTAACCGCGCAGAGCACCGTCTGCACCTGCGCTGCGAGCTGCCGCATCACACCACGCTGCCGCTGTTTGAAAAGCTGATCGACCGCGAGTCGGTGAGCATGGTCTCCCTGATGGACCACTCCCCCGGCCAGCGTCAGTACGCCGATCGCAGCAAGTACCGCGATTATTATCAGGGCAAATATCATCTGACGCATGACGAAATGGACCGTTTTGAAGCCGAGCAGATGGCTCTGGCCGCCACCTGGTCGCAGCCCAATCGCCAGACCATCGCCGCCATGTGCCGCGCCCGCCGTATCGCCCTTGCCAGCCACGACGACGCCACCGAGGCGCATGTGGCTGAATCCCACCAGCTGGGTAGCGTGATCGCCGAGTTTCCCACCACCCTGGCCGCGGCGCAGGCTTCACGTCAGCATGGGATGCACGTCCTGATGGGGGCGCCGAATATCGTGCGCGGCGGTTCCCACTCCGGCAACGTCGCCGCCCACCAGCTGGCGAGCCACGGTTTGCTCGACATCCTCTCATCTGACTATTACCCCGCCAGCCTGCTGGATGCCGCATTCCGCATCGCCGACGCCGAGGATAACGCCTACACCCTGGCGCAGGCGATCCGTCTGGTCAGCAAACATCCGGCGCAGGCGCTGGGTCTTGACGATCGCGGCGTCATCGCCGAGGGGAAACGCGCCGACCTGGTGCTGGCGCACCGTCGCGGCGAGCATGTCCACATCGACCATGTCTGGCGCCAGGGAAGGAGGGTCTTTTAATGCCGGGAAAACTGATCTGGCTGGTGGGCCCCTCCGGCTCCGGGAAAGACAGCCTGCTGGCGGCGCTGCGCCAGCGCGAGCACCCGCAGCTGCTGGTGGCGCATCGTTACATTACCCGGCCCTTTAACGCCGGTAACGAAAACCATATCGCCCTCAGCGAACATGAATTTTTTACCCGCGCCGAGCAACATCTCTTTGCCCTCAGCTGGCACGCCAACCATACTTACTATGGCATTGGCGTGGAGATCGACCTGTGGCTGCACGCCGGCTTCGACGTGGTGGCCAATGGCTCCCGCGCCCATCTGGCGCTGGCGCGGGAACGCTACGGCGAGGTGCTGGTGCCGATCTGTCTCGCCGTCTCGCCGCCGGTGCTGCGCCAGCGGCTGGAGCAGCGCGGCCGGGAAAATGCGGTGGATATCGCCCAGCGTCTGGACCGCGCCGCGCGCTATAAGCCGGACGATTGCCTGACGCTGAATAACGACGGCAGTCTCCGACAATCGGTCGATGAATTTTTCCGCCTGCTGCGCAGCCACGCGGTGCGCGAAGCGGATCCACTGGTATAAACCAAAGGTGACACGATGAGCCTGACCCTCCGCTTAACCGGCACCGGCGGCGCTCAGCTGGTGCCGGCCTTTGGCTGCGATTGCGCGGCCTGCCGCCGCGCCCGCCGCGAGGAAAGCCATCGCCGACGCCCCTGTAGCGGGGTGGTGACGTTCAACAGCGCAGTGACGCTGCTGGACGCCGGCAGACCGGATCTGATGGAACATCATCCCGCCGGCAGCTTTCAGCAGGTGCTGCTAACCCACTATCACCTGGATCATGTGCAGGGGCTGTTTCCGCTACGCTGGGGCGTGGGCGCGCCGATCCCGGTCTACGGCCCGCCGGACGACGCCGGCTGCGACGATCTGCTCAAGCACCCCGGCCTGCTCGACTTCAGCCATACCGTCACGCCGTTTGTGGTGTTTGAGCTGCAGGGCCTGCGGGTGACGCCCCTGCCGCTCAACCATTCGAAGCTCACCTTCGGTTATCTGCTGGAGTCGGCCCACAGTCGGGTGGCCTGGCTCTCGGATACCGCCGGGCTGCCGGACAAGACGCTGAAGTTTTTACTCAGCAACCGCCCGCAGGCGATGATCATCGACTGCAGCCATGAGCCGCGGGCGCAGACCCCGCGTAACCATAACGATTTCAATACCGTTCGCGCCCTTAACCAGGCGATAGGCTGTCCGCGGGTGATCCTCACCCATATCAGCCATCAGTTTGACGTCTGGATGATGGATAACCCGCTACCGGAAGGTTTCGAAGCGGGTTATGACGGGATGGAAATCGTGCTGGATTAGGCGTCGGTCTGCTGCAGGGCGATCAATAGTCATCGTCCAGACGACGCTGATCGCTTTCTAACTGGCGGCGATCGCGATCGAGCTGGCGCTGGCGTTCATCCAGCTGACGGCGGCGATCGTCCAGCTGGCGTTGCCGATCGTCATGCTGACGCTGGCTGTCACGGCTCTGCTGGCGACTTCCCTGATAGCGCCCGTCATCATACCGGCCATCGTCATCGTATCTGTCGTCGTCATCAGAGCGACTGCTACCCGGGTTATAGGCGTCGTTAATGGCTTGCTGAATATTGCCGATCGCGTCATCGATAATATCGGCGCGGGCGGCCAGGCTGGTCAGCGACAGAGTGCAAAAGAGCAGTGCGATTGCGTAACGTTTCATCGGGGCCAATCTCATCAGAGTCCTGCCGCTACCTTAATCAACGGCATACCGCCCGGGTAGCGGAGGAATCTCAAATCCTCGCGTACGCTGCACTCAGCGCCTGCGCCAGCTGAGCGCGGGTAAAGGGCTTACGCAGCCACTCCACCTCCGGCAGGGCCGGGTTCTGCGCCGGGCGCAAATCCTGGCCGCTGATCAGCAGCACCGGCAGCGCCGGAAAGCGGCGGCGCGCGGTATGGATCACATCGGCGCCGCTCAGCCCGCCGGGCAGCATCAGATCGCTAATCAACAGGGCAATATCCGGCGAGGCCTCCAGCAGCTGCAGCGCCTCTTCCCCGCTGGCGGTTTCCAGCGTCAGCCAGCCCAGCTGATGCAGCTGTTCGCACAACGTCTGGCGAACATCCTCTTCATCTTCCAGCACCAGCGCCAGCCGTTCTCCCGCCGGGATTGGTTCGTCTTCCACCGGCGCCGCCGCCTTCTCTACCTCGGTCATCGCCCGCGGCAGCTGCAGCCGCACCGTCGTTCCCTGCCCCGGCGCGCTCTCCAGCGCCACCCGGCCGCCCGACTGGCGCACAAAGCCATACACCATTGACAGCCCCAGGCCGCTGCCGCTGCCGGTGGCTTTGGTAGTAAAGAAGGGTTCAAACACCCGGGCTTTCACCGCCTGCGACATGCCGCAGCCGTGATCGATCACCTCCAGAGCCACCATATCCTGCCGCTGGCCGCTGCTGCGGGTGACCCGCTGATTCCAGGTACGAATTTTAATGACGCCCGCGCGCCCGGCCATGGCATCGCGGGCGTTCATCACCAGGTTAATCAGGGCGTTTTCCAGCTGGCCGACGTCTATCCATGCCGGCCACGCCGGCGACTGCGCCTCAATCTCCAGGCTCAAGGTCGCCGGCAGGGAGTGACGCATTAGCTCGCTGAGGTTCTCCAGCAACGGCGCCATCGCCACCGCCTGGGGATGCAGCGCCTGCTTACGCGAAAAGGCCAGCAGCCGCTGGGTCAGAAGCGCCCCGCGTTCCGCCGCCTTCAGCGCCCTGGTGAGGCGTGGCGCATCCTGCGCATTCGGCTCCACCAGCTCAAGGCTGCCGATGATCACCGCCAGCAGGTTGTTAAAATCATGCGCCAGGCCTCCGGTCAGTTGGCCGACGGCCTTCATCTTCTGGCTGTGCAACAGCGCCTCCTCCAGCTCCTGACGCTTAATCCGATCGATCTCCATCTGGGTGGTCTTCTCTTTCAGCAGCCGGGTGGTGTGCTCCAGCGACGCCGTATTGCGCGCGAAAACGTTAAAGGCGCGCGCCAGTTCGCCCAGCTCGTCGCGCCGCTGCAGGGCCGGCACCGAGACGTTCGGCTCTCCCTGAGCCAGCCGCGACATCGCCCGCGAGATAGCGGTCAGGTTAGAGCCCAGGTTACGGTAGATGTACCACCCGGCGCAGCCGGTGATCGCCAGCGCCAGCAGCGCGGAAAGCAGAATAAACATGCTGATCGAGCGCAGCTCCCGATGGCTCTGCGCCGCCCGCTGTTCGGAGGCTTCCGCCACCCGGGTCACGTACTGATTGATGTCGTCGTTAAGCAGCGCGACCAGCGCTTTGATGTGGTACATGTACCAGCTGATCGTCAGGTCGCTCTCCTCCAGCTGGGCCGACAGCGGGGCCAGCTTCGCCAGCTCCCGGGTGACGTCGGGGAGAACAAACGCCAGCGCGGGATCGGCGCTTTGGGCCGGCAGGTCGCCGCGCAGCTGGTCGAGCTGCAGAACGATCGACCGCGGCGTGACGGTATGGATCGCGGCGGCGATCAGCCGGTCCATCTCGGCTAGCCGACGAGGATCGATCGCCCGGTCCCCGCCGCGATCGTTAAGATCGGCGAGATGGCGCAGGTTGCTCTGATTCTGGTAAAGCGAACTCAGCAGCGCATTGCGCTGCAGATGACGACGCTGGCCGCGCTCCAGCATCTCCGCCACGCTCTGCTGCAGCGCGTTGCTGCGGCGAATAATACTGGCCACCAGCGCCTGCTCCTGCTGCGCCAGTGGGGCTGCTGCCAGCTGGGCCAGCGAGTGCTTCAGCGCCTGCTGCGTCGCCAGCAGCCGTTCCGCTTCGCTTTTGTACTCCAGCGCGCCCACCACCTGCGACAGGCGCACCGCCGCCGTGGCGACATTCGCCGTGTCCCGCGCCAGATCCATACTGCCGCGCATATCGTTGAGGGTCTGGCGCTGCACCTGCTCCTGCAGCTGGCTGGCGTGGTGAAAGCCGAACACCGCCACGCCGCTCACCAGCAGGGTGACGACCACCATCAGCAGATTAAAGGAGAGCAGGCGGCCACGGGCGCTGGTGAAAAACGGGTGTCGGCGAGCGGTCATAGCATCTCCGGTGAAGGAACGGTCGGCATATAGGCGTGACGGTGCAGAAAATGACGCCGCGTAACTGTGATCGCGGTTAACTATTTATCACTATGACAAATATGAATGGATTCTGACATCCTGCATTTATTTTCCGGTGGTGGACTGCTGCTATTGTTCTCGCAGACAGGAGCGCCGTGATGACCGCCACCCCGGTACTGGAAATGCGCCATATCGCCAAAGCTTTTGGCAAATTCTACGCGCTAAAGGGCGTCGACCTGACGGTCTGGCCCGGCGAGATCCATGCCCTGATGGGGGAGAACGGCGCCGGAAAAAGCACGCTGATGAAGATCCTCGCCGGCGCCTATACCGCCACCAGCGGCGAGATCCTGATCGACGGAAAACCGCAAACGATCCGCGGCCCCAAGGACGCGCTGGCCGCCGGGATCACGTTGATCTACCAGGAGATGCAGCTGGCGCCGAACCTGACCGTCGCGGAAAACATTTTCCTCGGCAGCGAGCTGGCACGTGGTGGCCTGGTGCAGCGCAAAGCCATGCTCAGCCAGGCGCAGGCGGTGATCGACCGTCTCGGCGCCCAGTTCAGGGCCAGTGACCGGGTGATGACCCTGACCATCGCCGAGCAGCAGCAGGTAGAGATCGCCCGCGCCCTGCACCGCAACAGCCGCATCCTGGTGATGGACGAACCCACCGCCGCCCTCTCCTCGCGGGAAACCCAGCGCCTGTTCGACCTCATCCTGCGCCTGCGCGATGAAGGGATGGCGATTATCTATATCAGCCACCGCATGGCAGAAGTGTATGAGCTCTCCGACCGGGTCAGCGTCCTGCGCGACGGGCAGTATGTCGGCAGCCTGGTGCGCGACAAGCTCAACGCACCGGAGCTGGTGCGCATGATGGTCGGCCGTCCGCTCAGCGATCTGTTCAATAAAGAGCGCGATATTCCCCGCGGCCAGCCGCGCCTGCGGGTCGAGGATCTGACCGATGGCGGTAAGGTTAAGCCCAGCAGCCTGGTGGTGCATGCCGGCGAAATCGTCGGCCTCGCCGGGCTGGTCGGCGCCGGACGCTCCGAACTGGCGCAGCTGATCTTTGGCGTGCGCAAAGCCACCGGCGGGGTGATCGAGATCGACGGCGAGCCGGTGGTGATCCACTCGCCGCGCGAAGCCATCGACCATGGCATCGGCTTTCTGACCGAAAACCGTAAAGAGCAGGGCCTGTTTCTCGAACTGGCCGCCCAGGAAAACATCACCATGGCGACGCTGGAGCGCGACGCGACCTGGGGAATGCTCAACCGCCGGAAGGCGCAAACCATCTCCGATGATGCCATCCAGCTGCTGAACATCCGCGTACCGCACGCCCAGGTGCGCGCCGGCGGGCTGTCCGGCGGCAACCAGCAGAAATTATTGATTTCACGCTGGGTGGCGATTGGCCCGCGCATTCTGATCCTTGATGAACCCACCCGCGGCGTCGACGTCGGCGCGAAAAGCGAGATTTACCGCATCATGAACGACATGGCGCGCCAGGGCGTCGCCATTCTGATGATCTCCAGCGAATTGCCCGAAGTGGTGGGCATGAGCGACCGGGTCTATGTGATGCGCGAAGGGACTATCGCCGGCGAGCTGCAGTCCGGCGATATCAGCCAGGAACAGATCATGACGCTGGCCACCGGCGTGAACGATTCTCACCTTAAGGCAGGGCAACTATGAGCATACCGAAAGAGACCTCCGCGCCGGTCGCGAAATCCGCTTCGGCGAAAAAAATGCTGATGGGCGACCTGATGCAGACCGTCGGCATTCTGCCGATCCTCATCCTGATCGTCGCCGTCTTCGGCTTTATCGCCCCCAACTTCTTCACGGAAAGCAATCTGCTGAATATCACCCGCCAGGCCTCGATCAACATTGTGCTGGCGGCGGGAATGACCTTCATCATCCTCACCGGCGGCATTGACCTTTCCGTTGGCTCCATTCTCGGCACCACCGCGGTGGCGGCAATGGTGGTCTCGCTGATCCCGGAGCTGGCGTTGCTGTCGATTCCGGCGGCGCTGATGCTCGGCCTGCTGCTCGGCCTGTTCAACGGCGCGCTGGTGGCCTTCGCCGGGCTACCGCCGTTTATTGTCACTCTCGGCACCTACACGGCGCTGCGCGGCGCCGCCTATCTGCTGGCCGACGGCACCACGGTGATCAACTCCGATATCAGCTTCGAATGGATCGGCAATGACTACCTCGGCCCGGTGCCGTGGCTGGTGGTCATCGCCCTGGCGGTTATCGCGGTGTGCTGGTTTATCCTGCGCCGAACCACCCTTGGGGTGCATATCTACGCGGTGGGCGGCAACATGCAGGCGGCGCGGCTGACCGGCATTAAAGTCTGGCTGGTGCTGCTGTTTGTCTATGGCATGAGCGGCCTGCTCTCCGGCCTTGGCGGAGTGATGAGCGCCTCCCGGCTGTACAGCGCCAACGGCAACCTCGGGGTCGGCTACGAGCTGGACGCCATCGCCGCGGTCATTCTCGGCGGCACCAGCTTCGTCGGCGGGATCGGCACCATCACCGGTACGCTGGTGGGGGCGCTGATTATCGCCACCCTCAATAACGGTATGACCCTGATGGGGGTCTCCTACTTCTGGCAACTGGTGATCAAAGGGGCGGTGATCATCATTGCGGTGCTGATCGACAAATACCGTACCCGACATCATCAAAGTGCATAACAACACCATCTTACCTGCGAGGAAAAGCGAATGCGTTTAAAACCGATAGTCACCGCGCTGTGTGCTGGCGCGCTGCTGGCCGCCGCCCCCTTTGCGTCGGCCAAAGAGCTGAAAGCGATTGGCGTGACGGTGGGCGACCTTGCCAACCCGTTTTTTGTGCAGATCACCAAGGGCGCGGAGCTGGAAGCCCGCAAGCTGGCGGGGGATAACGTCAAAGTGACGCTGGTCTCCAGCGGCTACGACCTGGGCCAGCAGGTGGCGCAGATCGATAACTTTATCGCCGCTAAAGTCGATATGATTATCCTCAACGCCGCCGATTCGAAAGGCATTGGCCCGGCGGTGAAGCGGGCCAAAGAGGCCGGGATCGTGGTGGTGGCGGTTGACGTTGCCGCCGAAGGGGCCGACGCCACTATCACCTCCGATAACACCCAGGCGGGCGAGCTGGCCTGTAAATACATTAGCGATCGTCTGAACAACAAAGGCAACGTGGTGATCATCAACGGGCCGCCGGTCTCCGCCGTACAAAACCGCGTCGAAGGCTGCGAAACGGAGTTCAAAAAACACCCGGATATAAAAATTCTGTCCTCCAACCAGAACGCCAAAGGCAGCCGGGAAGGCGGACTGGAGGTGATGACCTCCCTGTTGGCGGCCAATCCGAAGATTGACGGCGTGTTCGCGATCAACGATCCGACGGCGATTGGCGCCGATCTGGCAGCGAAACAGGCGCAGCGCAGCGAGTTCTTCATCGTCGGCGTCGACGGCAGCCCGGACGGGGAAGAGGCGCTGAAGCGTAAGAACTCCTTGTTTGTCGCAACGCCGGCGCAGGATCCCCAGGTGATGGCGGCGAAGGCGGTGGAAATTGGCTACAACATCCTGCAGGGCAAACCGGCCCCAACCGCGCCGGTGCTGATCCCGGTGACCATGATCGACAAAAACAACGTCAGTTCTTACAAAGGCTGGACCGTGAAATAAGCGCAACCGGGCGCACGATCGTTCCGCCGATTGTGCGCTACGCTTAACAAGTATGACGGCGCGGAGTAGCGATCATGGAACGTAAAGGCATTATTGCCGCAGGCAACATGCTGGTCGATCATGTCCACCAGATCAGACAGTGGCCGGAGCGCGGCTGGCTGGTGGAGATTATGCATAGCGAACGCGCCACCGGCGGCGCGCCGCTGAACGTCCTGCTGACCCTGGCCAAAATGCACGCCGGCCTGCCGCTGCAGGCGGTCGGCCTGATTGGCGAGGATAACGATGGCGACTACATTACCGCCATGCTCGATCAGTACCATATCAATCGCCAGCTCGTGCAGCGCACCAGCTCTGCCCCCACCTCGATGACTCAGGTGATGACCGACGCCGACGGTCAGCGTACCTTCTTTCACTCCCCCGGCGCCAACCGCCTGCTTGACCTTCCGGCCTTTGAGCCGCTGGATGCGCCGCTGAAAATTTTCCATCTCGGCTATCTGCTGCTGCTTGAGAGTCTCGATCGCCCCGACGAAGTGTACGGCACCCGCAGCGCGCGACTGCTGGCGCAGATGCGCGAGCGAGGCTATGAGGTTTCCCTCGATCTGGTGTCGCGCAAGGGCGACCCGCGCTACCGCCCGCTGGTCCTGCCGGCGCTGGCGCATCTTGACTACCTGACCATCAATGAACTGGAAGCCAGCGAGTTTAGCGGGCTGGAGATTCGTCTACCCAACGGCGAGCCGCACGTCGCCAATATCGCCAGCGCCGCCAGCGCATTGCTTGACGCCGGCGTGCGCCAACGGGTGGTGATCCACTGCCCGGAGGGGGCATGGGGCGTCTCCCGTACCGAAGCCGGGCGCTGGGTGCCGTCATGGCGGCTGCCGCCGGAGGAGATTGTCGGCAGCGTCGGCGCCGGGGATGCCTTCTGCGCCGGCCTGCTGTACGGCAGCCACGAACGCTGGCCGTTAACCGACACTCTGCAGCTGGCCCACGCCTGCGCCCGCGCCAGCCTGCAGGCTGCCAATGCGATCGACGGCGCCAAAACGCTCACTGAGCTACAGACGTTTATTCAGTTGCAAAATAATTAGAAGGGTTGACTCCCCCAGCAATGGGCAGGCCGGTTATACAGCTTCCCGCCCTACGCCGCCTTCTCGCTGTGGGTCACGTCGGCGGAAAAGACATAGCCCAGGCCGCGCAGCGTTTTAATCAGCGTCGGCTGATGCGGGTTCAGCTCGATTTTGCGCCGCAGGCGCATGATCAGCACATCGATGGTGCGGTCGAATACCTCGGTGCTTTCGGTATGGGTCAGCGCCAGCAACTGTTCGCGGTTAAGTACCCGGCGGGCGTTCTGCGCCAGCGCCAGCAGCAAACCGTATTCTCCCTGGGTCAGCGGGATCGCCTGCTGCTGCGGGTTATACAGCTCACAGCGGGTGGTATCCAGCCGCCAGCCGTTGAACGTCAGGCCGGCGGCGACGCCCGGCGCCTCGCTGGCCAGCGCCCCGCTGCGCCGCAGCACCGCCTTCACCCGGGCGACCACCACCCGCGAACTGCACGGTTTGGCGATGTAATCATCGGCGCCCATCTCCAGGCCCACCACCACATCGGACTCACTGCCCAGGCCGGAGAGCATCACCACCGGCAGCTCCGGCCGGGTGCGTTGCAGTTGCTGAAGCACCTGCAGGCCATTGGTATCCGGCAGGATCATATCCAGCAAAACCAGCGCGATGTCCGCCCGCTGCGCCACCGTCGCCAGCGCATCGCCGCCGGTCTGGCAGACCAGCACCTCAAACGCGTGCGCGCCGAGCACATCGCTGAGCAGCTCGCCCATCGCTATGTCGTCATCGACCACTAAAATGACCGGTTTCATCTTTGCCTCTGCCCGCGGGGAGTTAGTGTCAGTCTGATCGATTCTGCAAGGCTGCGCCGACAAATTCCTCTCCCGGTGACATTTTTTCAAGCGCCGTCACATCTCCAGGGTATCGACACGTCAAATCTGTCGACAGGCTGTTTTTCGTCAGCATTTCGCCCAAAAAAGCCGCGTAACATCAAGGAATACCCACAATGAAAATATGGCATAGAAGATGCATAGTGACGGCGCGATAGCGCAAACGCGCCCATTGAATAACTGGAGCAAGACCGATGAAAAAAGTCGTCACGGTTTGCCCGTATTGCGCATCAGGTTGCAAAATCAATCTGGTGGTCGATAACGGCAAAATCGTTCGGGCTGAAGCGGCGCAGGGGAAAACCAACCAGGGAACCCTGTGCCTGAAAGGCTATTATGGCTGGGACTTTATTAACGATACCCAGATCCTGACGCCGCGCCTGAAAACCCCCATGATCCGTCGTCAACGCGGCGGCAAGCTGGAAGCTGTCTCCTGGGATGAGGCGCTGGATTACGTCGCCACTCGCCTCAGCGCCATTAAAGCCAAATATGGCCCGGATGCGATCCAAACCACCGGCTCCTCCCGCGGCACCGGTAATGAAACCAACTATGTGATGCAAAAATTCGCGCGCGCCGTTATTGGTACCAATAACGTCGACTGCTGCGCTCGCGTCTGACACGGCCCTTCGGTTGCAGGTCTGCACCAGTCGGTCGGTAACGGCGCCATGAGTAATGCCATCACGGAGATTGATAACACCGATCTGGTGTTTATCTTCGGCTACAACCCGGCGGATTCCCACCCTATCGTGGCGAATCACGTCATTAACGCTAAACGCAACGGGGCGAAAATTATCGTCTGCGACCCGCGCAAAATTGAAACCGCGCGCATCGCCGATATGCACATTGCGCTGAAGAACGGCTCGAATATCGCGCTGCTCAACGCGATTGGCCACGTGATTATTGAAGAGGATCTGTACGATAAATCCTTCGTCGCCAGCCGTTCCGAAGGCTTCGAGGAGTATCGCAAAATCGTTGAAGGCTACACGCCGGAGTCGGTGGAGGAGATCACCGGGGTCAGCGCCCAGGAGATCCGCGCCTGCGCCCGGATGTACGCCAGCGCCAAATCCGCCGCCATTCTGTGGGGCATGGGCGTCACCCAGTTCTACCAGGGCGTGGAGACCGTGCGTTCCCTGACCAGCCTGGCGATCCTCACCGGCAACCTCGGCAAACCGAGCGTCGGCGTCAACCCGGTGCGTGGCCAGAACAACGTCCAGGGCGCCTGCGATATGGGTGCGCTGCCGGATACCTATCCGGGCTACCAGTACGTTAAGTTCCCGGAAAACCGCGAGAAGTTCGCCAAAGCCTGGGGCGTCGACAGCCTGCCGGCGCATACCGGCTATCGCATCAGCGAGCTGCCGCACCGCGCGGCGCACGGTGAAGTGCGGGCGGCGTACATTATGGGTGAAGATCCGCTGCAGACCGATGCTGAACTGTCGGCGGTGCGCAAAGCGTTCGACGATCTGGAACTGGTGATCGTCCAGGACATTTTCATGACCAAAACCGCCTCCGCGGCCGACGTCATCCTGCCGTCCACGTCGTGGGGCGAGCACGAAGGCGTGTACACCGCAGCGGACCGCGGCTTCCAGCGCTTCTTTAAAGCCGTGGAGCCGAAGTGGGATCTGAAAACCGACTGGCAGATCATCAGCGAAATCGCCACCCGGATGGGTTATCCGATGCACTACAACAACACCCAGGAGATCTGGGACGAGTTGCGGCATCTGTGCCCGGACTTCTACGGCGCCACCTACGAGAAAATGGGTGAGCTCGGCTATGTGATGTGGCCGTGCCGCGATGAGTCCGACGCCGATCAGGGCACGTCGTATCTGTTTAAAGAGAAGTTCGATACCCCGAACGGGCTGGCGCAGTTCTTCACCTGCGACTGGGTCGCGCCGATCGATAAGCTCACCGATGAGTACCCGATGGTGCTGTCGACGGTGCGCGAAGTCGGCCACTACTCGTGCCGTTCAATGACCGGTAACTGCGCGGCGCTGGCGGCGCTGGCGGATGAGCCTGGCTATGCGCAAATCAACACCGCCGACGCCGAACGGTTAGGCATTGAGGATGAAGCGCTGGTGTGGGTGAATTCGCGCAAGGGTCGGATCATCACCCGCGCGCAGGTCAGCGACCGGCCGAATAAAGGCGCGGTGTATATGACCTACCAGTGGTGGATTGGCGCCTGTAACGAGCTGGTGTCGGAGAACCTGAGCCCAATAACCAAAACGCCGGAGTACAAGTACTGCGCGGTCAACGTTGAGCGGATTGCCGATCAGCGCGCGGCGGAACAGTACGTGATCGACGAGTACAACAAGCTGAAATCCCGCCTGCGCGAAAGCGCGATGGGTTAAGGTTCGACGGCCATACCCGATATCCGGGAACCCTCCCCGGTGGCGCTTACGCTTACCGGGGCTACCAACCGAATACCGAACCGTAGCCCGGATAAGGCGCTACGCGCCGCTATCCGGGTATTCACCCCGCTAATTCCCGCCATTTTCTTCTTTTTCGCCTCCCTTTATACTGCGCGCTATGTTCCTTGCTGATAATAAATACAAATGAAATACCTCTTTTTATTTTTACTGGTTTTCACCAGCGGCGCAGCGGTGGCCACCGAACCCGGCAGTCAGTATCAACAGCAGGCGGAAGCCGGCGATCGTCGCGCGCAATATTACCTTGCGGATACCTGGGTCAGCTCCGGCGATTATCAGAAAGCCGAATTCTGGGCCCAGAAAGCCGCGGCGCAGGGCGATGGCGACGCGCTGGCCCTGCTGGCGCAGCTCAAAATTCGCAATCCGCAGCAGGCGGACTATCCGCAGGCCCGCCAGCTGGCGGAAAAAGCCGTTAAGGCCGGCAGTAAATCCGGGGAAATCGTCCTCGCGCGGGTGCTGGTGAACCGTCAGGCCGGTCCCACCGACGTGGCGCACGCCATCACGCTCCTGCAGGATGCCGCCCAGGACAGCGAAAGCGATGCGGCGGTAGACGCCCAGATGCTGCTCGGGCTGATCTACGCCAGCGGTGTGCACGGCCCGGAAGATGATATGAAAGCGAGCGAATACTTCAAAGGCAGCTCAGCGCTCTCGCGGACCGGCTATGCCGAATACTGGGCCGGGATGATGTTCCAGCAGGGGGAGAAAGGCTTTATCGAACCGAATAAGCAGAAGGCGCTGCACTGGCTGAACGTTAGCTGTCTTGAGGGGTTTGATACCGGCTGCGAAGAGTTTGACAGGATCAGTAAAGGATAAGAAAAAGCCCGGCGCGAGCGCCGGGCTTTGTGTTTTATTGGGCGGTTTTATCAAACTTGCCCAGCACTTCGCGTTCATACGCCAGCGCTTTTTTACGGTCGAACTTATGCTCCCACTTGGCGATAACCAGCACCGCCAGCGCATTGCCCACCACGTTCAGCGCGGTACGCGCCATATCGAGGATACGGTCAACGCCGGCGATAAAGGCGAGACCTTCCAGCGGGATCCCGACGCTGCCCAGGGTGGCCAGCAGCACGACAAAGGAGACGCCCGGCACGCCGGCGATCCCCTTCGAGGTCACCATCAGGGTCAGCACCAGGGTGATCTCCTGCCAGATGGAGAGGTCGATGCCGTAGAGCTGGGCGATAAAGATCGCCGCAATGCTCTGATACAGCGTTGAGCCATCGAGGTTAAAGGAGTAGCCGGTCGGCACCACGAAGCTGGTGATCGACGCCGGCGCGCCATAGGCTTCCATTTTCTCGATAATGCGCGGCAGCACGCTCTCGGAGCTGGCGGTGGAGTAAGCCAGAATCAGCTCATCTTTTAGGATGCGGATCAGGATCCAGATGCTCAGGCCGCACAGGCGGGCGACAATCCCCAGCACCACCAGCGCGAAAAACAGGATCGCGAAGTAAACCAGCAGCACCAGCTTGGCCAGCGGCCACAGCGAGGCGAACCCGAAGGTGGCGACGGTCACTGAAATCAGGGCGAACACCCCGATCGGCGCATAGCGCATCACCATATGGGTGACTTTGAACATGGTTTCGGAGATGGAGCGGAAGACCGTCACCAGCGGTTCACGGTGCGTCGCCGGCAGCGAGGAGAGCCCCAGACCAAACAGCACCGAGAAGAAAATAATCGGCAGCATATCGCCTTTCGCCATCGATGCCACGATGTTGGTTGGCACCAGCGACAGGATGGTGCCCATCAGGCCATGCGCATGGCTCTGCACCTCAGCGGTGGTATTCTGGTATTTCGAAATATCAACCGCCGCCAGCTGCGACATATCAATGCCCGTTCCCGGCTGAAAGACGTTGGCCAGGGTGATACCCAGCACGATCGCCACCGTGGTGATCACTTCGAAATAGATAATCGTTTTGGCGCCGATCCGGCCTAACTGTTTGGCATCGCCCACGCCGGCAATCCCGACCACCAGGGTCGAAATAACAATCGGGACCACGATCATTTTAATCAGATGGATAAAGATATCGCCCGCCGGTGTCAGCAAATTGCTAATCAACCAATCGCGACTTTCGGCGTGGTAATGCAGATAACTGCCCAGAAGGATACCCAGCACCAGGGCTAGCAAAATTTGCCAGGCCAGACTGACTTTTTTTGTTTTCTTCACTACTGACTTCCTCAATGAAAGGCACCATTCCTTTTCGTCATGGTACCCACTGCAGGGGGTATGAATTGTGTTGCGTTGCTTTGTGGGGTTATTTAACGCGCAATATCAGTATCATTTGCACGGCATGCTGCGCAAGCCTTTAAGAACAGGGCTTTCCTCTGCTTTTCTGCATAAAGCAGCGAATTTCCCCCAGTTACCTTGCATAAGTATTTGTAATAAAAAATATTTCACACCATCCATTTCTATAAATTCATTTGCGTAATTATTTCACTTCAAAGTTTCATTTGATGAAATTTCACTCAGTTGAATCATTGCGTGATCTGCCCCCCAATTAACAAACAAAGCTGTCAAAACCCCTACTCTTAACGTTTGTTTGACATATATTTAACAAGTTCAAAGGAGAAAAAAAGCCATGAGCCAAATACACAAACACCCTATTCCCGCTAACATTGCGGAACGTTGCCTGATTAACCCGGATCAGTACAAGGCGCAGTATCAACAATCCATAACCGACCCTGATACATTCTGGGGCGAGCAGGGGAAAATCCTTGACTGGATGCGCCCCTACACCCGCGTGAAGAATACCTCCTTCGCACCAGGTAACATTTCCATCAAATGGTATGAAGACGGCACCCTGAACCTCGCCGCCAACTGCCTCGACCGCCACCTCGCCGAGCGCGGCGATCAAACCGCCATCATCTGGGAAGGCGACGACGCCAGCCAGAGCAAGCACATCACCTACCGTGAACTGCATGCGGACGTGTGCCGCTTCGCCAATGTGCTGCTCGGCCTCGGGATTAAAAAAGGCGACGTGGTTGCCATCTATATGCCGATGGTGCCGGAAGCCGCGGTGGCGATGCTGGCCTGCGCCCGCATCGGCGCCATCCACTCGGTCATTTTTGGCGGCTTTTCGCCGGAGGCGGTGGCCGGACGCATTATCGACTCCAGCTCCCGCCTGGTGATCACCGCGGACGAAGGGCTGCGCGCCGGTCGCGCCATCCCGCTGAAGAAAAACGTCGATGACGCGCTGAAAAACCCGAACGTCAATAGCATTGAACACGTCGTGGTCCTGAAACGTACCGGCGGTAAAATCGACTGGCAGGAAGGCCGCGATCTGTGGTGGAGCGAGCTGATGGCGAACGCCAGCGCCGAACACCGGCCCGTCGAGATGAACGCCGAAGATCCGCTGTTCATCCTCTATACCTCTGGCTCCACCGGTAAACCGAAAGGAGTGTTGCACACCACCGGCGGCTATCTGGTCTACGCGGCCACCACCTTTAAATATGTTTTCGATTACCACCCGGGCGATATTTACTGGTGCACCGCCGATGTCGGCTGGGTCACCGGCCACAGCTATCTGCTGTACGGCCCGCTGGCCTGCGGCGCCACCACCCTGATGTTCGAAGGGGTGCCGAACTGGCCAACCCCGGCGCGTATGTGCCAGGTCGTCGATAAGCATAAGGTCAGCATTCTGTATACCGCCCCGACGGCGATCCGCGCCCTGATGGCGGAAGGCGACAAGGCTATCGAAGGCACAGACCGTTCCTCGCTGCGCATTCTCGGCTCGGTCGGCGAACCCATTAACCCGGAAGCGTGGGAGTGGTACTGGAAGAAGATCGGTAACGAGAAGTGCCCGGTGATGGACACCTGGTGGCAGACCGAAACCGGCGGCTTTATGATCACCCCGCTGCCGGGGGCGATTGAGCTGAAGGCTGGCTCCGCCACCCGCCCGTTCTTCGGCGTCCAGCCGGTGCTGGTGGATAACGAAGGACTGCCGCTGGATGGCGCCACCGAGGGCAATCTTGCCATCGCCGACTCCTGGCCTGGCCAGGCGCGCACCCTGTTCGGCGATCATGAACGCTTTGAACAAACCTACTTCTCCACCTTCAAAAATATGTATTTTAGCGGCGACGGCGCGCGCCGCGATGAAGATGGCTATTACTGGATCACCGGCCGGGTGGATGACGTCCTGAACGTCTCCGGCCACCGTCTGGGTACGGCCGAGATCGAATCGGCGCTGGTGTCGCACCCGAAAATCGCCGAAGCGGCGGTAGTCGGTATTCCGCATAACATCAAAGGTCAGGCCATTTACGCCTACGTGACGCTCAATCACGGCGAAGAGCCTACCCCGGAGCTGTATGCGGAAGTCCGTAACTGGGTGCGTAAAGAGATTGGCCCGCTGGCGACGCCGGATGTCCTGCACTGGACCGATTCGCTGCCGAAAACCCGCTCAGGCAAAATCATGCGCCGCATTCTGCGCAAGATCGCCGCGGGCGACACCAGCAACCTCGGCGATACCTCGACGCTCGCCGATCCTGGCGTAGTGGAAAAACTGCTCGAAGAGAAGCAGGCCATTACCATGCCTTCATAAGTAAGGACCGATTCCCTACACCCTCTCCCCCACCGGGGAGAGGATAAAAATAAGTCCCTCCCCCAGGATTTCACTCGCAGGAACGCCGTCAGCGAACCGTATCCCGGCCTTTAACGCCGGAGGAGTTGCTGTCGCCAGCGTCCGCTGTGTGGATGACGAAAGGGAGACCTCTGGAGACGCTAAGATGAATGAACAACTTTGTCAGCGGATAGAAAATAGTGCGCATTTCAGGGAGCTGGTTGCATCACGGCAACGGTTTGCCGCCATTCTGTCAGTGATTATGTTAGTGATCTATGTGGGCTTTATTCTGCTTATCGCCTTCGCGCCAGGCTGGCTCGGCACGCCGCTGCACGCCGGGACCAGCGTCACCCGCGGGATCCCGCTGGGCATCGGCGTGATCGTCATTTCGTTTGTTCTCACCGGTATTTATGTCTGGCGGGCCAACGGTGAATTCGACCGTTTGACCAAGAGCGTTCTCAACGAGGTAAAAGCATGATCACGAGAGTCCTGACGGCGCTCGCCGCCACCCTGCTACCCCTCGGCGTTCAGGCCGCTGACGCCATTACCGGCGCGGTACAGCGCCAGCCGACCAACTGGCAGGCGATTATCATGTTCCTGATTTTCGTCGCTCTGACCCTCTACATCACTTACTGGGCGTCAAAACGGGTGCGTTCGCGCAGCGATTACTACACCGCCGGCGGCAATATCACCGGTTTCCAGAACGGGCTGGCGATTGCCGGCGACTTTATGTCGGCGGCGTCGTTCCTCGGTATCTCCGCGCTGGTGTATACCTCCGGTTACGACGGTCTGATCTACTCGCTGGGCTTTCTTGTCGGCTGGCCGATTATCCTGTTTCTGATTGCCGAACGTCTGCGCAACCTCGGCCGCTATACCTTTGCCGACGTGGCGTCCTATCGTCTCAAACAGGGACCGATCCGCACCCTCTCCGCCTGCGGCTCGCTGGTGGTGGTGGCCCTCTATCTGATCGCCCAGATGGTCGGCGCCGGCAAGCTGATCCAACTGCTGTTCGGTCTTAACTATCACGTTGCGGTGGTGCTGGTGGGCGTTCTGATGGTGCTCTATGTTCTGTTCGGCGGCATGCTGGCGACCACCTGGGTGCAGATTATCAAAGCGGTTCTGCTGCTGTTCGGCGCCAGCTTTATGGCCTTTATGGTAATGAAGCACGTTGGCTTCAGCTTCAATAATCTGTTTACCGAAGCGATGGCCGTCCACCCGAAAGGCGCGGCGATTATGAGCCCGGGTGGGCTGGTGAAAGATCCGATATCCGCGCTCTCCCTTGGCCTAGGACTGATGTTTGGTACCGCCGGCCTGCCGCATATCCTGATGCGTTTCTTCACCGTAAGCGACGCTAAAGAAGCGCGTAAAAGCGTGTTCTACGCCACCGGTTTTATGGGCTACTTCTACATTCTGACCTTTATCATCGGCTTCGGCGCCATCATGTTGGTCGGCGCGAACCCAGTGTTCAAAGACGCGGCCGGGCAGCTTATCGGCGGCAATAATATGGCGGCGGTGCATCTGGCGGATGCGGTGGGCGGCAACCTGTTCCTCGGCTTTATCTCCGCGGTCGCCTTCGCCACCATTCTGGCGGTGGTCGCTGGCTTGACGCTGGCGGGCGCCTCGGCGGTGTCGCACGACCTGTACGCCAACGTCTTCCGTAAAGGGGCGACCGAGCGTCAGGAGCTGAAGGTCTCCAAAATTACGGTGCTGATCCTCGGCGTCGTCGCCATTCTGCTGGGCATCCTGTTCGAAAATCAGAATATCGCTTTTATGGTCGGCCTGGCGTTCTCTATTGCCGCCAGCTGTAACTTCCCGATCATTCTGCTGTCGATGTACTGGTCGAAGCTGACCACCCGCGGGGCGATGATCGGCGGCTGGCTGGGTCTGCTGACAGCGGTGATTCTGATGATCCTCGGCCCGACCATTTGGGTGCAGATCCTCGGTCATGAGAAAGCGCTGTTCCCGTATGAATATCCGGCGCTGTTCTCCATCGCTATCGCGTTCATCGGTATCTGGGTCTTCTCCGCAACCGATAACTCACCGGAAGGGATGCGCGAGCGCGAGCAGTTCCGCGCCCAGTTTATCCGTTCACAAACCGGCATCGGTATCGAACGCGGCCAGGCGCATTAAGCTTCTTCTCCTTCCCCGGCATCGTCCGGGGAAGGAATCTCCCCTCAGTTATAGGTAAAGGTGATCACCCCGGTGGCGTTTGCCGTGCCCGCGGTCACCGTGCTTCCCGTCTTGTAATAATTGGTGGACAAGCCGAGCAGCTGCATGGCCGCTGCCCCGCCGGGACTCTCGGGATTGGTGAAATAGCTATAGCTGGCATCCGCGCCGCTGTTGGTCACCGTCGTGCGGCTCGAGGTGTAGAGGCTGATGTCGGTATTCAACGGCAGCGCTTCGCCATCCATATTCAGTTGAACCCCCACCCCGGTGGCAACATTCTCCTCTGCCGTTAAGGCCATTACCGTGTTGCCAGGGTTATCCCCACTCGCTTGTGCCGCCGTCACCCGCATCGAAACATTGGTCCCCGGCTCGCAGCCAAGGGATAAATACTGGCGCGCGATCCCTACCTTCGTCGCGTTGTTGAACTCGCTGGCGTTGATGCTGCCCATAGCAAAACTGAGACTGTTGCTACTGACGATGCACCCCATCGGGATCATGAGGATGCTGGTGGTGCCGCTGATGTGCAGCTGCGAAATAGCGATTGTCCCGCCATTATCTTTTGCCGAGACCGTCGCCACCGGATCGCTAAACGATAAGTAACTGTTGCTGGCGATAGTGCCGCCGGTGGCCACCAGCTGCAGCTGATACGCGGGGGTGTAATGGGTCGACGCGTAATAGTCCAAAAAACCTGAAGGCTTACCGAGGTAATAATTCGCATCACCAATAAAATGCACCTGCGAGTCGGGGTTAAAATCGTCGGTATCTCCTTGATATTCACCGCTGATATTGAGCCAGACTTTGACGCGCAAACCAATTCCCTGCACCGAGGTGGCATAGATATTATCCCCTATCAACGCCCCGGCATTGTTCGAAGACCAGGCAAAAACCGCGTAGATGCTCCCCTCGCAGTTAAGCAGCTCCGTTTGCGAGCGGGAAATTTTCCCCGAGTCATACAGCACGGTGCCAGCGGTATAGCTCCCGGCATTGACCAGAATTTTGTCCGGCAGGTTGGTCATAAAGACATCGCCATTGTTGGCTCCGCTGCACACCGCCCAGCTATAGAGGGGAGACATAGCCAGCATGAACAGTAAGATCAGTTTTTTCATATCCATCCCTGTCGAAAACATTATTTGTAGGCCACATCAAACGTGGCGGTAAAGCTGACGATCCCGGGGGTCACCTGGCCATAGGGCGAAAACATGCGCGCCACCATATTGAAGGTATGAACGTCGGCGCTATCACCAAAGGTATAGAGATACTGGTCTCCGGGCCCGAGAGGCTGCTGATCGGTAAGAGTGAGCAGTTGCATACCGACGCCGCTGGCCCCATCGCTGTCTGTGCGGAAGTTTTTGTAAACCGAGGCGTAGGTGCTATCGAATTTTGCTCCGCTAAACGAGATCGTCACCGCCGACGCATCGGCAGAACAGCGGGAAAAGACCAGCTTAACCGGAACGCTGGCGCCGCTCGAACCGGCGTTTCCGCTGAACGTCTGCGAGGAGACGGTGCCTAAATCGATACTGTTCGACGGTTCCACCGCCACCTCACAAGAGGGCGCTTCAATCGTGCCGGTGACAGCAAAATTAACTGTGCTGCTGCCCTCATAAGCCAGCGCAGGTAGGGAGAGCTGCACAAGGCTGGCCAGTAAAATGCCCCTTGTGCCGCTGTCTCTCATCTTCATATCAGCCTCTTCTTCCATATTGAAAACCTGCATCCATTACCGACATTCGGCCTGATAAAACAGAATATCGTCGCTTAGCTCTGCCGTGGAGAAGTCATAGTGAACGGTGCACTGTTCACTGCTTTTCTCTCCCCAGCGTGCTAATAGCTGGCCTTTTTCCTGCAGCCCCGTCAGATATACCTGTCCTTCATCGCCAACGATGTTGCTGCGCATCGTGCTGGCGTTATGCCGATCGTTATCGAGAGTCACCAGCGCGCCAAAGGGCACCGCGCCGCTGCGGGTCCGCAGGGTGAGCATCGCCTTATAGCCGATTCGGGTGTCATACTGCACTTTGACGATCGCGTTGCACGTCGGGACCACCGTTCTGGCGACGTTATCCACCTCAGCGCCGGCCACCTGCTGTTCATCGAGGGCCAGGCTGTTGCGATGGTAAGGGCGGACATACGGCACCACGGCATACCCGGCACCATCCGTCGTTACGTTTGTCTGGCCCCGTACCCGTACATCGCTAACGCCAGGGGTCTCGACCAGCGCCGAACTCTCACCGAGAAAGCGCGACAGCGTCAGCCCGCCCGCATGGGCGACCATGCCACCGCGCAACGAGTAGTTGTAGTGATTGCTGTAGTGGTCATAACCATAGCCGGCGGCCACATCGCCTTTTGCCCCCTGATAGTTGACGCTGAGGTTGCCAGAGGTGCTTTTATCCTGAGAGTTGTACCCTTCCATCACGCTCCAGTTCAGAGAGCGATCCTCTAACGCCGAGCCGTTGAGCCCCACGCTATGCGTGGTGTCGTTATGGCGGCCATGGTTCATGGTGTAATTTGCGGAGAGCGTCTCGCCAAGCGGGATGCTTACCGTCAGGGAGACGACGGTATCGCTGGCCGGCCGGTTATTGCCGCTGTCATCGGTGTTTTGCACATTGCGGTTAAAGGCATAGTTAATAAAATAAGAGGCTCTGCCGATCGCCCCGCTGTAGCCCACGCTCACCGACTCCATGCGTGAGCTGTCCCAGTAGGTTTCATTGACCAGCGAGAGAGAGAGCGAACCATAGCCAAACAGCGTCTGCGACACCGAGGCGTCAAAGCGGCCTTTCGTTCTGCCGCTCTGCGTACAGCAGTCTCGCTGCGTGGAAGCGTTGTCGACAAAATCCTGAAAGGAATAGTATCCCGAGGTGGAGTAGCGATAGCCGGCCACGGAGAAGCTGGTGCCCGTCTGTAAAAAGCTTTTGCTGAAGCGGACGCGATACGACTGCCCCTGCTCTTTGTCGGACGACGACGCCGTGTCGCCGGCTTTCACATCGGCCCACGACTGAGAGCCATCAAACGACAGCGCGCCGATGGTGCCAAGGTTAAAACCGGCGCCTAACAGCAGGTTGGTGTATTTATCAGCCGCCTGCTGGAAACCGGTATAGAGGGTGATGTTGCTGGTGGCGCCATAGGCCAGGGAGGATTGAATAAAGTTGTATTCTTTATCATTGGAGCTGCCTGACCGTGTTCTGCCGCTGCTTAATGCATAGTCGAACTGGCCTTCACGCTGGAGGATCGCCAGCGAAGCAAAAGGCACCACAAAGTTCTGCTCGCTGCCGTCAGACTCTTTAACCTTGACGTACAGATCGCCGGCGCTGCCGGTGGCGTAAAGATCGTTAATTTCAAAGGCGCCGGGGGCAACGGTGGTTTTATAAATGCTGTAGCCATTCTGATAGACCGACACCTCGGCGGTGGTGCGCGCGATGCCTCTGATCGTCGGCGCAAAGCCATGCAGGCTATCCGGCAGCATCTCTTTGTCCGAACTCAGCTGCAGACCGGTAAAGCTCAGGCTGTCGAAGATGCCGGACGAGGTATAGGTGTTACCGACCACCATCTGGCTGCGCAGCGTATGAATATCACGGGCAAGATAAGAGTAGACCGACTCCCAGCGGCTATCGTTGTCGCTGTGGCTATAGGTGCTGTAGTTACGCAGGCGCCACGGCCCCAGATTCACGCCTGGCTGCAGACTGACAAACTGGCTGTCAACGGTGGCACCGTTATGCCGCGGAGCATTGCGCTGCCCGGAGAGGCTATAGTTAAGAATACCGGCATTGATACCCTGCTGCCACTGGCTCTCCGGAACATAGTCTCTGGGGCGATTCAGCATCGCGGCCTGCGGGACGGTAAAATCTATCCGCTGCTGGGCAAGCGACACCGAGAACGTCATCCCGGGGATCGCCGACAGATGGGCGCAGGTTTCCCCGGCGTTGAACAGCTGCGGATAGGCAGTAGTATTAATTAACCACGAATTAAGATATTCCGCGGAAAGACAGGGTGAAGCGGTCGCGCCGGCGTCATGTTCCTTCGCCTGAAACGTCAGCGATTCTGAACCGACGTATCTGTCATTGATGTAAACATCCAGATGGTAGGTTCCCGGCGGAACGCCGTCTTGCGAAAAATAGGACAAATCAACCGAAGTCGCCTGGTTGTCAGCGACTTCGAGTAAATTCGGGTTGAAATATTCGCCGGCCTCAGCGCGAAAAGGTAGGGTACTCAGGCACAGAACAATAACGACGCAGATACTTTTGGCTGTAAATAGCAGCTCAACGCTACTGAATGATAGCGGTATATTTCTTCCCTGACATACCATAATCATTAATCACGCTCCATGTGATCTCTTTCTTTCCTGCCGCAGACAGGTGACTCTGCACGGGTATTTTTAAAGTGGAAAACGGGGCCGCAAACCATGCGCCAGAAATATTCTTACCGTTAAGACTGACCTGTGAGAAATTTATATATAGCGGCGAATTATTTTTTACCGTTACAGAGGCACCGTCTTTCCCCCACTCTAGTTTATCGGCATAAGTTTCCGGGGTGTGACCTTTTAACGCGGCAGGCCGATAAATCATTTTTATTTTCGAGTTGATGGCAAACTGCACCACATTTTTATCCGGCACATATTCCGTTGCCGGGATCCCTTTGATATTAAGCCAGAACATTGACTCGCGATCGTCGGGAAGTTTTTTTCCTGAGCGAACAACGCGAACGAATCCTTTCTCCCCAGCTTTGAGCCGAAAAAGCGGCGGCGTGATAATGAAAGCGTCTTTCGCTGGCGAAGCGGTATCAACCACCGAGAGCCAGGACTGCACGATATTGCTGCTCTTATCTTTATTTTCAACCGTGATGCCGGCGTTGCTTTTCGCGCCATCGAATACCAGGCGAGTGCCGCCAACAACCACGCTGGCTTGCGCAATGGAAGAAGACAGCAATAAACCGATCACAAAAAAAGGATATTTCATACGCTTAATTAAAGGGGAATAACAGACGATTCCCCTTTCTCCATTCAACAAAACGCCGAATTAATAATAGGTCACGTTATAAGTCACAGTTGTCTGAACGATACCTTTCGTTGGATCGGCGGCCCCCGATTTCACCATTTTAACGGTAAACGGAATGGTTGCGGCCCCGGAAGAGATATCGACATCCGAACCTTCTTCATTATTTTTCATCAGGCTGCCAGCTTGGTCGTAAAGCGCCACAGCAACGCCCGTTGCCGCTTCTTCAGTCGCCTGGTTTTTAAAGTAATCGCTATTAGCCGTATCCGATTCCCCGCCAAAAGTAACGCGTGCAATGCTATTGCCGCCTTCTTCGGTTGTCGGGCAGTCAGCTAAGCTAAAGGAGAAGTTCTTGGCGGCGCCGTAGGTGTACGCTTTCAGATCGGCTACTGACGTGGTCCCCATGTCAATGGCAGTTAAGCCCCCGTCGATGGTTGCCGTACAGGTGGTATCTGAAACGATCCCATTAAAGGTAATGGTGTTAGCAGCCTGGGCAACGGTAGACAGCGCGCTGCAGGCAGAGATAATCAGGGCACCCGCCAGAAATTTTTTACTCATCTTCATATTTATTCCCATATCCATTATAAACGACAATCAGTCCGTCAATTGCTTTATGCAGATATATTAGAGAATGAAATTCTATTGACGCGGCGTCACCTAAATATTCACGTGACATATAATTCATGACAATTAATATTATACATAAATATACGACCAGCATTTGAATCCATTCAATAATACAAGCCCGCGTAAAAAATAATAGCGAAGAGACGGCTAAAGCTCAATTATTAATGTAAAAATTGATTTTGTTGTGAAGGGTCTTAATAAATTGACGAGATAAAACACAGATCCTTTAAAATCATAATGTTGGAAATTTATAAAATTCGCAGTAAAAATAAAACATTTATATGTCATTCGCGATACAATTAAATCAATAACCACCTAGAAATATTTTGTTACACAAATGAGATGGTAATGAGAATTGCCTTAATATTTTAAGATTAGCAATGCGGTGCATAAACAATAAAGGGCGGAAATAGTTCAAAACTATTCCCGCCCTCAATATTTCATCACTACCGGTCATCAACAACGTTAAAACAGCAGCCAGCGCACTAACGGCGCAGCCAGCACCACCACCACGCCAGACAACATCATCACCAGGCTGGCCACCACGCCCTCCTGCTGACCCAGCTCATAAGAGCGCGCGGTCCCGGCGCCGTGGGAAGCCGCGCCAAACCCGGCCCCTTTCGCCATCCCTTCCCGGATAGCAAGACGTAAAAACAGCATATCCCCCACCGCCATGCCAAACACGCCGGTGATCACCACAAACAGCGCCACCAGATCGGGCTGACCGCCAAGCGGTTTCGCCGCCGCCAGCGCAAAGGGCGTGGTCACCGAGCGCACCGCCAGGCTACGCTGGATTTCATCGGACAGCATAAAACCACGCGCCAGCCATACGGAACTGGTCACCGCCACCACGACCGCCGTCACCACCCCGGCGCTGAGCGACATCCAGTGGCGTTTAATCACCGCGACATTTTCATAGACCGGGACGGCAAAAGCGATGGTCGCCGGGCCCAGCAGCCAGAGCAGCCAGTGGGTCTCCCCCATGTAGCTCTGATAGGAGATATGGCCTACCACCAGAATCAGCACCAGCAGGATCGGCGTGAACACCAGCGGCATCAGCGGCAGTTTATGAAAACGGCGATACAGTTTTTTGTTGGCATAATAAAGGCCCAGGGTCGCCAGCAGACACAGGATACTCAGCACGACATCGCTCATTTATTTATCCTGCTCACTTCGTAACGATAGACCTTGTCAACGACCCAGGCGGTGGCGCCCAGCACCATCAGCGTGCTTAACGCAATCACCAGAAAAATCCGCCAGCCGTCGACCATCAGCAGTTGAGCATAATTGACCACCGCCACCACCGCCGGGACAAAAAACAGCAGCATTTCCGCCAGCAACCAGCGGGCGCCGGCGCGAACCCAGTTCAGGGGGATCACCCGGCAGACGATCAGCAGCAGGAGCATCACCATGCCGACCAGGTTGGCCGGCAGCGGCACCTGCCAGGTGTTCACCAGATATTGCGCGAAGATAAATAACCCGACGTAGAGAAGTACCTGCACCGGGATCTGAAGACGTTGCGCCACGACGGGGACAACGCGAGCTGGCGCGAAGGCCATGAGCGATATTCCTGGAAAAAAGAAGTCAGGGGTGCAGTATAGAGAGCCGCCGACGCGGACAGAAATGAATTAAAATCATCGCAGGTATAGTCTCAGGGAATAATTATGGATATCCGAACGCTGCGCTATTTTGTTGAAGTGGTTCGTCAGCAGAGTTTTACTCGCGCGGCGGAAAAGCTGTTCGTCACGCAGCCCACCATCAGCAAGATGCTCAAAAATCTCGAAGATGAACTGAACTGCACGCTGTTGATCCGCGATGGCCGCAAACTGCTGCTCACCGATACCGGACGCGTGGTTTTTGAACGCGGCCAGGCGATCCTCGGCGAGTTCAGCCAGCTGGAGTCAGAGCTGAGCGATATCAACCACCTGCATAAGGGGGTGCTGCGGCTGGGCATTCCGCCGATGGTCGGGATGCTGATGGCCGAGCCGATCAGCCGTTTTCGCGAACGCTACCCGGGCGTCGAGTTGAAAATCGCCGAGTTTGGCGGCCTGACGGTTCAGCAGGCGGTCAGCAACGGCGAGCTTGATATGGCGATGACCGCCCTGCCGATCGAAGAAGGAAGCAGCCTCACCACCTTACCGTTGTTCAACCACCCGCTGTGCGTCCTGGCGCCCAGGACCGCGACGTGGGAAGGCAAGACCTCGCTCTCGCCGGCGGAGCTGGCGGCGCATCCGCTGGTTATTTACAACGAAGATTTCGCCCTCAGCCAGCAGCTGATGCGCCTCTTTGCCGAGCATGATGTGAAGCCGCGGATCGCCGTGCGCAGCGGTCAGTGGGATTTTCTCGCCGCCATGGTGCAGGCCGGCATTGGCGTGGCGATCCTGCCGGAGCCGATTTGCCAGCGTCTCGACCCGCAGAATTTTTGCTGGATCCCATTGCAAAGCGAGCTGCGCTGGGAGCTGGGGATGATTTGGCGGGAAGGGGTGTATATGTCGCGCAGCGCTGAGGCCTGGCTGGCGTGCAGTAAAGCGTTCTGGCTGGAATAAATCCCTGGTGACAACGCGTTTCGGAGAGGAATGGGTAGCCCGGGTCAGACGCTTGCGCCGCTGCCCGGGTTTCCCCGGTCGCGCTAACGCTTACCGGGGCTACACATTTACTGCGGTCTCGCCGGTAGCCCGAATGAATGTCGCGCTATCCGGATGACAGGTTATTGATCTTCGATTAACAGCGCTTCCAGCAGGTCGAGGTCGTGTAGCAGCTTCTGCAGCGTCTCGTTGCTTATCTGCCGGGTGGCGCGCAGATGGTACAGCTCGCCACGTTCAGAGCGCAGCGCCGCCAGGCGGAAGCGGCGTTCCAGACTCTCTTCGAGCATGGAGGTCTCCACGTCGTTACGCCCATCGGCGCGGCGGCGCAGGTTACCGATCACCCGCGAACTGACTTCGGTCAGCAGCTGGTTATCGATATTCTCTTTGGTGTCCGCCGCCAACCGCTCTTCCATCTTCTGGATAGCCACAATCGCCACGTCCGCCGTCGCCGCCCGCGCCAGACGCTCCTCTTTCCGCTGCTGCACATTATCGCTCGATTCAATGTGGCGCAGCAGGATCGGCAGCGCAATCACCCCGACGAACAGCGAGAACAGGATCACCCCGGCGGCGAGGAAAATCAGCTCATAGCGCGCCGGGAAGACATTCCCGTCCGGCAGCAGCAGCGGAATAGAGAGCACACCGGCGAGGGTAATCGCCCCGCGCACCCCGGCGACGGAGGAGATCAGCAGCTCGCGAGTAGTCCAGGAGCCAAACTCCATCGGTTTCTTCTTCAGGAAGCGCTGGCTCAGCTTACGCATCGACCACAGCCAGCCAAAACGTACCAGCATCAGCGCGGCATAGATCAGGACGATATCGGTAAACAGCATCCAGGTCTCGACGTTGGGGTCGGCTTCCGCCGCCACCAGCGAGCTGGAGAGGATATCCGGCAACTGCAGGCCCAACAGCAGAAACACCATGCCGTTAAAGACAAACTCCAGCATCGCCCAGGTGCTGTTAGCGCGCAGGCGCATAGCCAGCGGCGCGGTACGCATCACGCCGGAACGGGTGATGGTCATCCCGGCCGCCACCGCCGCCAGAATGCCGGAGACGCCGATATGCTCGGCGATCAGGTAGGAGGCAAACGGCAGCAGGAACAGCAGGACGATCTGCGTGGCGGGCTCGTCACCGCCCCAGCGGCTGAGGAAGCGCATCGAGCGGCCATACGACCAGCTCACCACAAACCCGGCCAGCACGCCGCCAATCGCCACCTTCAGAAACTCAACGGTGGCGCCGCCGACGGTAAAGACCATGGTGCCCATCGCCACCGCGACGGCAAACTTGAGCGAGACCAGGCCGGAGGCGTCGTTCATTAGCGCCTCACCCTGCAGAATACCCATGATTTTTTTCGGTATCCGCCCTTCCCCGACGATACCCGAGAGCGCCACGGCATCAGTCGGCGACAGTACGGCCGCCAGCGCGAACGCCGGGATAAGCGGAATGCCCGGCACAATCCAGTAGATCAGAAAGCCGATACCGACCACCGTCACGACCACCAGCGCCAGCGCCAGACCAAGGATCTCGCGCCCGTGCTCAATGAATTCGCGGGTAGGCGTTTTCCAGCCGTCGGCGAACAGCAGCGGCGGGATAAACAGGACCAGAAACAGCTCTGGATCAAATTCAACGTGCAAACCAAAGGTCGGCCACGCCAGAAGCGCGCCAATGGCGATTTGCATCAGTGGGAGTGGAACCTGAAAGGGCAGTACGCGCGTCACTACCCCGGAGAGTGAGACCACAAGGGTCATGATGAGGATGGTAAAGAATATTTCCATGTGTTCCCTGTTTGCTGCGTTTTCTTTTATACCTGTGAGGCGTCTTGCCTGTGAATCATACGCTACCCAGATTAACGCAAATGGAAACAGGATGTGGCTTAAAAATAAAACGGGCGGCCTGAGCCGCCCGAGAGGAGCACAAAGGGTTTAAATCGCCCACCCGCCGGCGTAGAAGACCACCAGCGCCACCGCGATAATCACCGTGCCGAGGTTCAGCTTACGCCACTCGCCGGAGACCAGGCGGCCGATCACCAGGGTCGCGAAACCGATCATAATGCCGGTCACGATGTTACAGGTCAGCACGATAAACACCGCGGTGATCAGGCCAGCCATCGCGTCGACGAAGTCGTTGAAATCGATTTTCGCCACGTTGCTCAGCATCAGCAGGCCGACGTACATCAGCGCCGGTGCCGTCGCGTAAGGTGGTACCAGATACGAGAGCGGAGAGAGGAACAGGATCAGCAGGAACAGGACACCGACCGTCACCGCGGTCAGACCGGTTTTACCGCCGGCCGCGGTACCCGCCGCCGATTCGATATACACCGCCGCTGGCGCCGCCCCGACTAAACCGGAGAAGACGCTGCTCAGGGAGTCGGTGGTCAGCGCTTTACCGCCGTTAATGATCTGCCCATCTTTGTCCAGCAGGTTTGCCTGGCCGGCCACCGCGCGGATAGTACCGGTAGCGTCAAAGACCGCCGTCATCACCAGCGCCAGCACGCTGGGCAGCACGACCGGGTTCAGCGCGCCGATGATGTCGAGGCTGCCGATCAGCGAGTTGCCTTTATCATCGCTCAGGGATGGCATGGCGAAAATACCGGAGAAATGGACGTTCGGATCGAAAATCAGGCCGACAATCGACACGCCGATAATGGTCAGCAGAATACCGCCTGGTACTTTCATTTTTTCCAGACCGATGATCACCGCGAGGCCAATCAGCGACATCACCACCGGGAAGCTGGCAAATTTGCCCAGCGCCACCGGCAGACCATCCAGCGGGTTTTTGATCACCAGACCAACGCCGTTGGCAGCGATCAGCAGCAGAAACAGGCCAATCCCGATCCCGGTACCGTGGGCCACACCCTGCGGCAGGTTGCGCAAGATCCAGCTGCGGATGCCGGTTGCCGAGATCACCGTAAACAGGACACCCATAAGGAATACTGCGCCGAGGGCCACCGGAATACTAATGTGCTGCCCCAGCACCAGGCTGAAGGCGGTGAAGGCGGTCAGCGAGATAGCGCAGCCGATGGCCATTGGCAGATTCGCCCATAGCCCCATCGCCAGCGAGCCAACGCCCGCCACCAGACAGGTGGAAACAAATACCGCGGCCGGCGGGAAGCCCGCTTTACCGAGCATTACCGGCACTACGATGACGGAGTACACCATCGCCAGAAAGGTAGTGAGACCTGCAACAATCTCCTGACGCACGGTGCTGCCGCGCGCCGAAATTTTAAACCAGGCGTCTAATGAACCGCCGGTACGCGCTGAAGGCGTAGACATAGAAAACTTCCCCTGAAAATTTTTATTGTTCGTTGGTATGCGTGGTGGACCCTCCACTGCCAGTTAAACGCGATCTCCTTGTACCGAATCGCAGCGCCAGGGGGGCTGCAAAAAAGCAAACGTTTAACTCCACGCATACACTACGGTGTGTCAACCTTGTCTCCTCCCCCTGGATAGCAGATAAAAGAGGGAGCAAAACAGAAAGGCAAACGATTATCCGGCCTTTAGATAACCCTTTTCAACCGATGTTTATCGTATTTCGCTAAATTTCGCTTATGACGAACAGAAAATAACCAGCTGATGCGCAAACGTTATCGTCCATGCGCAATCCGCTAACAATTTTTTAGTCAGTTGCTTTCATTTAGCCGCGTCATCGGATCCGCTGATACCTCAGGCGCCGGGTAAGGTGAAGGGGCCGCCGCGCTCGATGGCCCGCTGCCAGGCCGGGCGCTGCTCCACCCGCTGTCGCCAGGCCTCGATATGGCGAAGATCATCCATGCCGCCGCGGGACAACAGCGCCATCACCGGGAAGCTCATCTGGATATCGGCCATGCTCAGCTGCTCGCCGGCAAACCATGGTCGCGTGGCCAGATGGTCGTCAATGAACCGCGCATGGGTGGCCAGCTGGGGATCGAGCCACGCTTTCTGGATACCTTTGCCCAGCAGCGAGCCCAGCGAGCGGACGCCAAAGGGCACCGGAGGTCTGCCGAGGCTGGCGAACACCAGCTTCATTAACAGCAGCGGCATCAGCGAACCTTCGGCATAGTGCAGCCAGAAGCGGTACTGCAGTTTGTCATCTGTGCCCTGCGGCTTCAGCAGCCCATCGCTGTCCCAGCTCTCCTGCAAATACTCAAGGATCGCTCCGGACTCCGCCAGCACATAGCCGTTGTCTTCCAGCACGGGCGATTTACCCAGCGGGTGGATTTTCTTCAATGCCGCTGGCGCCAGCATCGACTTTTCCCGCTGATAGCGGACTATCTGATAAGGCAGCTGTAGCTCCTCCAGCGCCCACAGTACGCGTTGCGATCGTGACTGATTAAGATGATGTACCGTCAGCATGGGCCTCTCCCGTCGTTTGTTCAAATTAACTATAGGAACAGGCACTGATTGCCGGGAAAATTTCGGCAAAATAGTGAGGAAAAAACGGCGGCAGATGCCATAGTTAAAGTGTCGACGCAAACCGGAACCTCCATCAACAGATTGCGCAATACTGAGGGACGTCGACGTCGGGGGAAACCCTCTCGTGAACCAACGAGATAATGCGAAAGACCAAGACCGGAAAACAACTAAAGCGCCCAGTTGTGGCGCTTTAGTTTTATCACTCCTCTTCCAGCAGCCGAGCGCCGGTCCCCTCTTCCCCCAGCTTATCGCCCGGGTTGCGTAGCGGGCAATCGCGCCGCGATAAACAGCCGCAGCCGATGCAGCCGTCGAGCTGGTCGCGCAGCGCCGTCAGGGTGTGGATACGCCGGTCAAGCTCCTCGCGCCACTGTGATGACAGCATTTTCCACTCTTTTGCGCTGAGATTGTGCCCTTCTGGCAGCACGCCAAACGCGTCGCCGATGGTGGCCAGCGGGATGCCGATACGTTGCGCAATTTTGATAATCGCCACCGCGCGCAGGACATCGCGCCGGTAGCGCCGCTGATTGCCGGCATTCCGCTGGCTGTGGATCAGCCCTTTACTCTCATAAAAATGGAGGGCCGAGACCGCCACGCCGGTTCGTTTTGCCACTTCCCCGGGCGTCAGCAGCATTTTGATGCGGGGTGATTTCTTTTCCATAAAGCGCTTTACCTCAAGTTAACTTGAGGAATTATACTCGCCCGCAGACAAAACGACGAATCGAGAATTGAGAGAGGCCGCTTTATGTCCCATCAGGATATTATTCAAACACTGATTGAATGGATTGATGAACATATCGATCAACCACTTAACATTGATGTAGTCGCCAGAAAGTCAGGATACTCGAAGTGGTACCTGCAGCGGATGTTCCGCACCGTGATGCATCAGACGCTGGGGGATTATATTCGTCAGCGCCGCCTGCTGCTGGCGGCGGAGGCGTTGCGAACCACCCAGCGGCCGATCTTTGATATCGCTATGGATCTGGGCTATGTCTCGCAGCAAACCTTCTCGCGGGTATTCCGCCGGGAGTTTGACCGCACCCCCAGCGACTACCGCCATCAGATCTCCGCGTGACGCGGCGGCTGAGGCACGTTCACGGGCGCGGGCGCATTGGCTAACCACTGCATAAATTCCCGCGCCGGCATCGCTTTCGCAAACAGCCAGCCCTGGCAATACTGCACGCCGCGCTTGTAGAGCCAGCTTACCTGCTCCGGCGTCTCCACGCCTTCCGCGATAGTCTTTAAACGCAACCCGCGCGCCATCTCGATGATGTGCTCGGCAATGAGGTGGCTGGTGTTGTTGGTGGTCAGCGTATCAACGAAGTTTTTATCGATTTTAAGGATATCGACGTTCAGGGCATGCAGATTATGCAGATTCGAGTAGCCGGTGCCGAAATCATCGATGGCAATTTCATAGCCCGCTTCGCGAAACGCCTGGATCACCGGCGTGGTCTTCGGCACATCGATAAACCCCCGCTCGGTAACTTCGATTTTGATCTGTCCGATACAGACCGCATAGCTGCGCGCTTTCTCACTGATCTGTGAAATCAGCCGCGCCGAGTGGAAATCCGACGCAGAGAGATTGATCGCCACGTACAGCTGCGGATGGCTGGCAAGAAACTCGCCCATTTCGTAAAACAGCTCATCCACCACGTAGTCCGTCACCTGGGCAATCATGCCTTCATTTTCCGCCAGCGGAATAAACTCCGCCGGGTTCATCACCGGACCGTCAAACCCTGGCCAGCGCAGCAGCGCTTCCGCTCCGACGCAGCGGTTATTTTTAATATCGATAATCGGCTGGTAGTGCAGGCGCAGCTGGCGGCAGCTCAGAGCCCGCTGCAGCATATTGCGCGGCGAGTGATACTGCCGACGGGTGCGCGACCACACCAGCACCAGTAAAATACTGCAAATGATCCCCAGCGGCAGCGTCAGGCTGGCCTGGTCACAAAAGTTGTGATAATAGCTGGCCCGCGAGGTGGACATAATGACGGCGATCGGCCGGATAGCGGAGCGGGCTATCGTATACACCCGGCCATTCTGATTAAAAAAGGTATCGCCTTCGCGAATCAACGCATGAAGTTCCGCGGGCTCGACATTGTTACTGACCGAGAAAAAGAGGTTGGTTTTGGTATCGAATACGCCATAGGCTAAATCGCGATCGCTGGCGATTACCGAGCTGTACGAGAAGGGATTGACCACCACCACATAGGGCCCCTTCTGCATATAATTCATGGCAAAGCCCGGATAAAACGGCGTGTCCCGGTAATAGTAAATCGCGACATCCGGCTTTTTGGTGTAATTGGCCGCCGGCATCCGCCAGCCGGTTTGCTGATGAACGGACGTTGAACAGATAAAGCGCTGGCCGTTAGCGTAGATCAGATCTTCCACATACAGCAGGCCGCGAACGATATGCAATAAATAACGCTGATGGTCCGCTGAGCATAGCTCCCCGCGATACTGGCTGGCTTTCGCCCGGGCCTGATCCGCTTCGCGGATGACCATTTCCGTTTTTTGCAGCGCCAGCTGCGAAAATGAGTGTAATTGATCAATGGTTTCGGCTTTCGCCCGCAGCTGGGCAAACCACAATGCCAGTACCACTGGCAATAAAATAACCAACCCCGTTCCGATGAGCCTTAGCGCCTTATGCGGCGCACTGTCACCCATTTACGCTTACATCCATGCGATATGCCTTAATTAAGGTAGACCAAACACGTTAGCAATCGCGACTGCGATAGACATCAGCAGATTTTCTGCCAGCCCTCACGGGCGTCAGCTTTACCCCTGATGGTGAAGAATAATACTTATTTATCAGGTATTCGGAAGATATTCCGCCAAGATTAAGAATAGACGCGCATCTGACTCGGTTTCTCCGTGTAATAAACAAGAACAGGTAATAAAACCCGCAGAATAATAATCATTAGCAAGGCAATGAAAATAAGATCAGCGGGGGTTGCTCACTAATATCCACACAAATAACATTGCTATTAAACGCAGCGAAAGCTCATTTTTTGACTGGTGAAGAAAGCGCCAAGTGTGATATAGTTCACACAAGTTGATGAAACAGAAATGGCGTTTCATCACTCTCTAGTACGCCAGTTGAGACCAGAGCGCTATGCCATCGTCAGTCGCGCCAGGTCGTCCATGGCTCCCCGACTTTCTTTGAGGATAGGTTAATGGCTTCCATTACTACCAGTGTCGTGTTGTTGCGCTGGCCCCTGGTGAGCGCAGTACTCATGTTTCTCGCCAGCTCACTGAATATTCAGCTTCGCAAAAGCGATTACGCCGGTCTGGCGGTGATCTGCAGCTGCCTCGGCCTTGCCGCCGCCTGCTGGTTCGCCACCGGTTTGCTCGGCATCACCCTGCTCGATATTGCCAAAATCTGGGGCAATATCAAAGATGTGATGATTGAAGTCATGAGTCAGACGCCGCCAGAATGGCCAATGATGATGACCTGAGATTAAAAAGCTTCCCGACGGGAAGCTTTTTCGTTTTCTGCAGCTCTTATTTCCCCAATTTCGCCATCATCTCCGGACGCATAAATTTATGGATCACCACCATAAAGAGCAGCGATGGCACCAGCAAAATCAGCGCGGTAATCGACGAGACCTGATAGTTACCCGACATGCTGGCGTTATAGAGCAGCAGCGGCAGCGTAGTGATATCCGGCGCCCCGACGAAGAAGGTGCCGGTAAACTCATCCAACGACTCCAGAAAAACAAAGATGCAGGCGGCAACGATCCCTGGCGCCGCCTGCGGCAGCACGATGTGCCAGAAGGTATACACCGGACCGGCGCCCAGGTTACGCGATGCCCGCGCCAGCAGCGGGTCGATGGCTGAAAACGCGGCCACACAGATCCACACCGAGTACATCAGACCGTGGACGCTATGCACCAGCACCACCCCCGCGATAGTTCCGTTCAAGCCCCACTGGTAAAACAGACGAGCAATATTCATGTATACCGTCAGGTTGGGAAAGGCCTGCGGGAGGAGAAACAGCAGCATAAACAGCACCCGCAGCGGCATTTTCCGCCGGGAAAGCGCATAGCCGGCGGGAACGGAAATCAGCAAACAGACCCCCACCGCCAGCAGGGCGATCAGTACGCTGGTTAACAGCGAGCTGGAGACATCGCTGTACGGATTGAAAACCTGATACCAGTACTTCAGGCCCCACTGGCTGGGCAGCGAATGGGGAAAATACCAGCTTTCCGCTACGGTCCAGATCAACAGGTTCAGAAGCGGGCCAAACATCGCCAGCAGCATAAACAGCAGCAGCAGGCTCTGCAGCACCGGGCTGGCGTTCACTTTACGGCGTCCTCTTACCCACCATGACGGAGAGGAAGCAAGGTTCAGCGCTTTCATCATTCACCGCCTTTTTGCTGCAGGCTATGGCGCAGGTAAAACCACGACAGCGCGCCGCAGATCGCCAGCGACACCACGCCAAGCGCATTCGCCACCGCGTAATCACCATAGGAATTGACGCGAAACGCCATATCCACGGTCAGCATCGTCGGCGTCCCCACGCCGATCATCAGCGGTACCGACAGCACCGACATCATGGTTACCGTCGACAGCACCAGCGCCACGCCGATGGTCGGCAGGACCTGCGGCAGCATAATATCGAACAGCAGCCGCGGCCGGGAGGCGCCAAGGTTACGTGCGGCGAGGATCTGCGACGGCTCCAGCGCCGCCATCGCTCCGCAGATCAACAGCGTAGCAAAGGCCAGCTGCTTCCAGACAAAGGTAATGACAATTCCCTTCCATCCCAACCAGGAGAGGGTCTCCAGCGGCCTGACCAGATCGGCCGCCACCAGCGCATTGTTCATCAGGCCATTTTTGGCGAGAAAAGTGCGCATCATCTGAGCGACGACGATAAAAGGAATAAACAGCGGCAGGCGATACAAAAAACCCAGCAGGCGAACAACGGGCCGGCAAGGCGACAGCGCAATCACAGCCGACAGGGTAATGGCGATCAGCGCTAACAACGCCACCGAGATCAGCACGATAAGCAGCGAAAAGAGCACATCGTTGGCGTAAAGCGCGTAGACCTTGCGAAAATGATCGAGGGTGAACGGCTGTCCCGGCGCGGTAAACGCCGAGACCAGCGAAAACCCCAGCGGATACAAAAACAGGATCGCGACCATCAGCGCGGCCGGGGCAACCAGCAGCAAATATTTTAATGAACTGGACATAAAGAACCTGGCGTTGGCACAAGCAAGCGCCCGGGTCGGCGACCCGGGCTGGAAAAAGGGTTAATTGGCCACCTGGCTTTCGTAACCCTCTTTGATATCGTCAAAGTAGGGGGCGATCGGGAAGCTTTTGCCATACTTCGCCAACGCTTCTGGCGAGATTTCGGCAAACAGCTTTTGCCAGGTCGCTGCATCCAGCTTCGGCTTCACCTGCCCGGCGTCGATGCCCGGATACCAGTTGAACTGCTTAACGATCCCCTGCGCCTGCACTTCCGGGCTGGTGGCCAGCGCGATAAAGTCGCGCGCCAGCTGCGGATTCGCCGCTTTCGCCGGAATGACGTAATACATCGGCTGACCCGGCATGCCCGGGGCCAGTAAAGCGAGCTTAATCGATGGCGGCAGCTTGCCCTGATCTTTCCAGCTATAGAACATGTCGACCCATACCGGGCCCATGGCAATCTCTCCC
This sequence comes from Klebsiella sp. GG_Kp173, assembly GCF_040062415.1. Lineage (NCBI taxonomy): Bacteria > Pseudomonadati > Pseudomonadota > Gammaproteobacteria > Enterobacterales > Enterobacteriaceae > Klebsiella > Klebsiella sp. GG_Kp173. Next base: position 45,565 of record NZ_JBEAFZ010000082.1, on the reverse strand, counting down.
CGGCTTAGCATGTCGAGCGTTCCAGCGTTGCCCGGAGTGAAAGTGACATTTTTATTGAACGCCTTCAGTTTCTCATAGGCTTGCTGCCAGCCCTTTTCGACGCTTTTATCATAAGGCGCGGAGGAGAGGCGCTCGGCGTCGGTCCCGTAGGCGTAGATCCAGCCCACCACAAAGCTAACGCCGGACATGCCGTTCTTGATGCCGTTATAGCCAAAAGCCTGAGGATGTTTCTGCGTCCAGGCCACCAGCTCGTCATACGACGCCGGTGGCGTATTGACGAGATCGCTGTTCCAGGCGATAGCGGTCTGGCTTAAGAACATCGGCATGACGTATCCGTCGACGTTAACGCCCAGCGCCTGGGTGGCGCTCGGCGAGCTCACCATGCCGCCGGTCTGAATATCCTGGCGATATTTTTGCAGCAATCCCTTTTCCACCTGCTCCCCGCCCGCCTTCTGATGCACCACGGCGACGTCGATATCCCATTGCTGCGCGCCGCTCTCCTGCTGGGCGCTCAGCTTCTCGCTAATTTTATTCGACCCGGCGTCGCCTGGGCCGGTACCGATCACCCGCACCTTGACGCCGGGATGAGCGGCTTCAAATTTTGGCCCCAGCCAGGTTTTCACGTAATCCACCATATTCTGATCGCCCGCGGTGGCGACGTTAAGAAAGGTGTCGGCCTGGGCGCTAACGCTCAGGCAGAGGGTCGTTAAGATCGCTGCTTTCGTCTTAGTAAACATGGATTGTCCCCAGAATGAACACGCTGATATCACTGTGATAGTGGTAAAGGAAAAATATGGAGGGCCGGCATGGGCACATGGAGCCTGACGCGGCTTTTCGTCGGCCAGCACTGAGCGGAGTCGGCCTGCAGCAGGCGGTCATGGCAGCGTACGCTGTGGCGATACAGATTGCCCAGAAACGCGCTCTGCTCCACCATCCCCTCCAGGGCGAGCCCCTCCTGCGGCGCGGGCTGCGTTAATTCAGCGAGCGTGGCATCGGCGCTGCGAAAATAAATGACTTTTTCACCCTGCTGAGCAGCGGATAAACCGGATATTGCGGCAGCGGATATTTCATCAGAGGTTATTTTATTATCGGCGCCCATAAAATCAGCGACGAAGGGTGTCGCGGGTCGCTGATATATTTGTTCCGGCGTGCCGGTTTGCTCAATTCGCCCCTGGTTTAATACCGCAATTCGGTCCGCCATCACTAATGCCTCCTGCTGATCGTGGGTGACAATTAATGACGTAAAGCCGAGTTTCTTTTGCAGAGATTTAATTTCATGGCGCACATTGAGCCGCACTTTGGCATCCAGATTAGATAACGGCTCATCCAGCACCAGCACCTGAGGCTCTATCGCCAGCGCCCTCGCCAGTGCCACCCGCTGCCGCTGGCCGCCCGAGAGTTCGGTCACCTTCACGTCAGCCAGCCCGTCGAGATTGACGATCCGTAGCAGCTCCGCCACTCGCCGTGTGATATCCGCCCCGCGCCATTTGCGCAGCTTCAGGCCATAGCCAATATTGCGCGCCACCGTCAGGTGCGGCCACAGGGCGTAGCTTTGAAACACCATGGTGATATTGCGCTGCTCCGGCGCCTGATGGGTGATCGATCGGCTGGCGATGGCGATCTCCCCGCTTTCCACCGGAATAAAACCGCAGAGGGCATTCAGCAGGGTGGTTTTTCCACATCCGGAAGGGCCGAGCAGGGCGATCATCTCCCCCTGCTCGACCGCCAGATCGATATTATGTAAAACCACTTTATCGCCATAACTAATTTTAAGGCCTGAGATCTTTAAATAACTCATATTCGCTACCTGAAAGCGCTGTTGCGGGCATTTTTTATTGGTATGAACACGTGTTCATTTAGCTGTAAAAAAAATGCAACGTTGACTCGACATGATGTGAGCCTACTTTGTCGGGTATTTATGACAATTTAATTAAGCGGCAAAAATTTTTGGCGAGGGTAAATGAAAATAGATGTGCTTGGCTGCGGGAGCGCCTTTTCCTGCACGCAAAATACTTCCGCGTTGCGGGTAATCGACGCGGACAACAAACAGTGGTTAATCGACTGCGGCCCCACCGTTCCCCGCGCGCTCTGGCAGCGCGGCGGCGGGGTCAACGATATCGACGCGATCTACTTCACCCACGTTCATCCGGACCACTGCACCGGTCTGACGGCGCTGCTGAATTACTGGAAAAGCAGCTCCCGCCAGAAGCCGTTGATTATCTACTGCCAGCCGGCGCAGCAGCCGGTGCTCAAGCAGCTGGCCGCGCTGGCGAACTGGCCGCAGGCGGAGCTTGGCTTCACCCTCGACTGGCAAGCGTGTCGCGACGCCTGGACGTGGCAGGACTGGCAGATCCGCACTGCCCCCACCCAGCATGAGCTGAGTAATCGCGCCATCCGTATCACCATTGCCGGGCAGACGCTGTTTTACAGCGGCGATGGCCGGCCGACCGCCGATTCGATGGCCCTGATGGCCGGCGCCGGGCTGGCGTTTCAGGAGTGTGCCTCGGTGGCGGCTCTGGACGATGACGCCTCTCATGGCGATTTCCCCTCTTGCCTGATGCTGTTCAGAACGCTGCAGCTCCCGGCGCTGGGGCTCTATCACTGCGAGGACGCTTCCCTGCCGGCGCTGAAGCAGGCCTGCCAGCCGTGGCCGGGTTTATTCGTTTCCCGGGATGGGCTCGCCTTAACGTTACCGCGTCCCACGTTTAACGACGAGGCGCATATCCTATGAGCCCTGCACCTCGTAAACCCAGCGTCACTGCCCAGGACGTTGCCCGGCGAGCGGGCGTCTCCCGGGCGGTGGTGTCCCGGGCGTTGAGCAGCAACGGCAGCATCTCTCCCGATGCCCGGGCGCGGGTGTTGCGCGCCGCCGAAGAGCTGGGGTATCAGGTTAATTTCCTCGCCCAGGGGCTGAACCGCCAGCGCAGCCACTTAATCGGCGTGATCGTCTCGCGCATCAGCGATCCTTTTCGCAGCGCCCTGCTTGATGCCCTGCTCAACGAGATCCAACGCCAGGGCTTTCAGGCGCTGGTGAGCGAGATCCATAGCGAGCAGGATCTGGCGCACACCCTGCGCCGTTTCGCTCAGTTTCGCGTCTCCGGAGTTATCGTTACCTCCGGCCAGCCGCCGGAAGCGCTGGTGAACGAGTGCGTTCACCAGCATATTCCGGTGGTGGGCATTAACCGTCAACCGACGATCCCCGGGGTGGATTATGTCTGCTCTGATAACGCCGCTGGCGCCGAGCTGGCCGCCGACCAGCTGTTGCGCAGCGGCTGTCGGCGCTTCGGCTGGCTCAATACTCACCCTTCCACCTGGGCCGGACGCATGCGCGGGGAAGCGTTCAGCCGGGCGCTACAGACGCGCGGAGTGAACATCGAACGCGACCTGGCGCACCTCGCCTGTCCGGAAGAGGGCTACGTCGGCGGTGAGCAGGCCGCGGCGCTCGCTGGCGAGTTGCCTGAGGGGATCTTTTGCGCCAATGCCCAGCTTGCCTGTGGCTTTCTCGATGGAATGCGCCAGCGCGGCAAACAGGCGCCTGAGGATTACCAGCTGATTGGTTTTGATAACACGCCGCCGACCGCGCAATATAGCTACCAGCTCACCACCCTACATCAGGATGTGGCGGCGATTTCCCGCCAGGCGCTTACCCGGCTGCAGGAGCGCGCCGCCGACCCTTTACAACCTTCACGCACCACCTGGGTGGAGGTGACGTTAATTCACCGGCGCACGTCGCCCTTTGTTATCTGAGAGCAGGACTATGACGGAAGCACAACGAGAGTCATTATGCGCCTTGATTCGCCAGGCTGGCGCCCACGCCCAGGCGCTGCGCGATGCGGGATTACAGGTCGATAAAAAATCGCGCCAGGACTTTGTGTCGCAGGCGGATCTCGCGGTAGAACAACAGATTAAAGGCTGGCTGCAGGCCCATTTTCCCCAGGAGGGTTTCCTCGGCGAGGAGAGCGGTTTTGCTGGCGATGAACAGACCGTCTGGGTGCTCGACCCTGTCGATGGCACCACCAACTTTATCCTCGGTATGGATTACTGGTGTATCTCGCTGGCGCGAGTATGCCAGGGCGAGCTGACGCTTGGCATTATCTACGCTCCCGATCGCGATGAGTTTTTCTTCGCCGGCCGCGGCGAAGGCGCGTATCTCAACGGCCAGCGTCTGACGCTACGCGAACCGGATCCGGATGCGGTGGTGGTGGGGATGGGACGTTCCAGCCGCGCCCCGGCCAGCGACTACGCCCGGGCCATCGCTACCCTGCTCGACGCCGGCCTGGAATATCGCCGCTTCGGCGCGGGCGCCCTGATGCTGGCGCATGTCGCCGCCGGCCAGCTCCATGCCTATTATGAAGCGCATATGAACAGCTGGGACGCGCTGGCAGGCATGCTGTTGATTGAGGAGGCGGGTGGAAAGTGCAATGCGTTTCTCGCCAATGAGGGTCTGCGGAGAGGCAACCTCGTGCTGGCGGGCTGCGCAAGCGTCCAGCCGCGGCTGGCGGCCCTGCTGGCGAAATAACGCCACGCCGCCGGCGGCTGGCCGGCGGCGTGGACTGACTACCGCCAGGGTTCGCTGCGGGGAATATTATTCGGACAGCGCTTAATTGCGCAAAAGGACTGGTAAAAACAGGAGTCAGACCGCTCGCCGCCGGCATGGTATGGGCAAGATGGCCGCTCACGTAATTTTTCCCATTGCGCCTCATCGTACACCGTAATATTGTAGATTTTTAATGAATGATACTGGTCATTAATTAAAACTCTCGAGGAATAGAGCTTCATCGACTCGCCGGGCAGCAGGATCACATCGGCCTCGTACCACATGATAAATTTTAAGAAACGCAGACTGGATATTGCCGAGAAGGCGATGCCGGATTGCGGGCAGATCAGAGTATTAAGAATAGTCCATTTCATATTCCTTCCTTATACAGATGCTACAAATTGTTACCGTATATAGTGATAGCATTCATTATTATAAACCGCAAGCGTCCCTGACAATTATGTGACTTAAGACAATTCCTAACAACGAAATCCATTATTAGTAACGTTTCATTTCCCTCTCGAAATTTATGATTAGGCTTGATAAAAAACAGCCAAATTAACCTTAAAAAAGAAAATATAATAAAAAATAAGATAATATAAACTTAATTGACAATACGTCTTAGTCCCTCTGGATGAGGCCTCAGTAATTGGTATTAGATGATGCAGCACTGAGCATTACCCGCGGTTGGCAAGAAAAGAGGACCGTAGCAGGCAGCTATTTATTGCGCGGTTGCCTCGTCGTACGTCACCAGGTCCGCGAGGCCCTCAGAGCGCGCTCGGGTAAATGTCGCGGGTGTCCCGCCAGATCGCTTTCCTTAGCGATAATATCGACATAGCGATTGAGCATATTCTGCTCAATCGCTATGTCGGAAGACAGACCACAGAATATTGCCACGCCGGTCTAACAAGCTCCGCTGAGGCCCTACCAGGTTTTGCCGATATTAAACTGAAACTGTTCTGCTTTATCACCATCGTACTTTTTAAACGGCTCTGCCCAGGAGAAGACCAGTGGACCAAGGGGAGACATCCACTGCACAGCAATCCCCGCGGAGAGACGAATATGACTCGGATCGCCGTAGTCAGGGATACCTGCCGCCAGCGTCTGCGCGGTGTTGTGCCAGGAGGTGCTCCAGACCGTCCCCGCGTCAACAAACAGTGAGGTTCGCAGACTATCGGCGTATTTGTCATTCACAAAGGGGGTTGGAATGATAAATTCGCTGTTCAGCACCGCCATGGCATTCCCGCCGACCGCATCAGACGAGGCGTCCAGCGGGCAGGCGCTATAGCTGCTTTCGCTACCATTGCAGCGGTAATAAGCCGCTTTAGGACCAATGGTGTTAGAAGAGAAGCCGCGCACCGACGACGAACCGCCAGCGTAAAAGTTATCGTAGAACGGCACACTTTTGCCTTCTAACCCGCCGGCATAGCCTGCGCGCAGGCGTTCCATCCAGACCCAGCGCTTGTTTTCGCTCAGCGGCAGATACTGGGCGGTGTCAAAAGAGAGTTTGTAGTAGCTATTATCCGAACCGGGGAGCGTCACTTTACCGCTCAGGCTGCTCTTGTTTCCCGCACGCGGGAAGAAGCCGCGATCGAGATCGTTGTAGCCCCATCCAAGACTCACAAAATAATCGTTGGCGCTATATTTTGCGCCACTGTCGCCATCTTTCGTCACCACGCTGGGCTCGATTCCCCGAGAGCTGAGGTAGCGCCAGGTCGTCAGCTCCGGATCCATATTGGTCAGGCGATTATGGACATAATCCAGCCCCAGGTTCAGGGAGTTATTTTCGCTAATGGGAAACCCTAGCGTACTGCCTAAGCCATAGCTCTGCTGGTTATAGCTCCCGGCATCCGCATCGGAAGCATCATAGCTGTTATAAAAAATCTTTCCGCCCAGGCTGATGCCATCAACGGTAAACCACGGGTTCGTCGCCCCCAGTTCAAGATAAGACTGATAGCTGTTGCGCGTCCCATTGAAGCTCACGCTATTGCCCGTACCCAGCCAGTTATCCTGCGTCACGCCAAGCTGATAGCTCACGCCGCTATCCGTACCAAATCCCAGGCCCACGTTGAATGAGCCGGTGTTGCGCTCCTTCACCTTGTAGACCACATCGACCTGATCCGCCGTTCCATTGACCGGAACGATCTGCTGTTCAACGTTCTCAAAAAAACCCGTTCGATCAAGACGTACTTTCCCTTGCTCGACTTTTTCGTTGTTGAGCCACGCCCCTTCCATTTGGCGCATTTCACGACGTAACACCGCGTCCCGGGAGGTGTCGTTACCGGAAAAGCGGATCTGGCGTACCGAGTAGCGGCGGCCGGCGTTGACCTGAATATGCAGCGTCACACGATGATGCGCGTCATCGATTTCCGGCGTGGTCGTCACCTGCGGCCAGGCATAACCATACTTACCAAAACGCTTTTTGATCTCATTTTCAACCGTGGTGACTTGCGCCCCGCTATACCATGCCCCCGCCAGCGGCTGGGCAAGGGCCTCGATCTCCGGTCCATGCTGCGCCAGGTCGCCTGTCACCTGAGTTCGGTCGACCCGATAACGTTCGCCTTCATTGAGGGTGATGGTGATATACAGGGATTTTTTATCTGGCGTCATACTGACCTGCGTGGACTGGATCGCAAAGCGCGCATAGCCGCGATCGAGATAAAAACTGCGCAGCGTTTCCAGATCGGCTTCCAGCTTCTGTTTCTGATATTTTTTATCCGCTACCACATTCCACCACGGCACATTATCGCGTAGCTGAAGCTGGTCCAGGAGCGTCTCTTCCCGAAACGCCTGATTACCGATAATGTTTATTTGTGCGATTTTCGCCGATACGCCTTCCTGAAAGACGAACGTTAAGTCAACGCGATTACGCGGTAACGGTGTCACCACAGCGTGAACCTGCGCGCTGTATTTCCCCGCGCTGTAATAGAAATCCTGCAACCCCTTTTCTATTTCGCTAAGCGAATTTCGATCCAGTGCGCTACCTGCTGAAATACCTGTCGCGGTGAGATTTTCCTTTAACGCATCATCCTTCACCGACTTATTTCCGGAAAAACTGATGCTGGCAATAGTGGGCCTCTCCTTAACCTGCACCACCAGCGTTTTCCCATCGCGCAGGATCTGCACATTCTCGAAATTGCCACTCGCATACAGCGCGCGCACTGCCTCGCTGACTTCCTCTGCCGTCACCGCTTCTCCCGCGTGCAACGGCATACTTAATAGCGCCGCCCCGACGGTCACGCGCTGCAGCCCTTCAAAACGGATATCATCAACTTGATATGAGGTTGCGGCGTACAACGTTAAAGGGGTAATCAATAATCCGCTGATGATATGAGTCTTTTTTAACATGAATGTGTCGTCTACGAGATAATGAGCAATAGCAGTTATCTGCTGGCGTTGAGCTTATTTGTTCAGGATGCGTATCTAAGATATGCGACAGAAATAACCTGAGCGAGGCGCAGAATTACATGCAATTATGGCGACAAAATGGAGAAAAAAAGGATGTTAAATCATCTTTAAAAATATATTTAATGATGGAACTTTTCCTGAACGCCGTGGTTCTAATGGCCAACACCAGAGCTATATTTAGGTTTACCTGAACGGTCTTTATTGAAAAAGCCCCCTTTCTTGCTAATGGAAAGGGGGAAGGATCTCGTTAGGAATGTTGTTCTCTGGAATCACCAGGAACAGGCACAATCATATTCTTAAAGCCAGCAGATATAATGAAGAGAAATTGAATAAATTATGCAATCGACATCACAACATTCTATCTTGTATTCACCGCCAGACGCCGATGGCGAACATCTTCATATTTTCCTCAAAATAGCAGAATACATTAGGGACGCCTTATCAAGGCATCAAGGAAAATCTATCGTTATCTACAATAGCCAAGCAGTGGCGCCTCGCCAGGGAAGGTGAGGCATAGGCTTCACCATCCTGCCGCCTCCCATCATCAATCACAGGGAATCGCGTATGACACGCTTACTTAAAACGATGTTACCTATCATTCTCTGCACCCTCGTTGGGTTATCGTTCGCTTCACCCACGCAGGCGGCCTCCAGTCTGCCGATTGTTCTCCCCGCGCTAACATGCGATGCGCTAAGCGCTACCGACTTCAGCGCCGCCGTTGGCGCAAAGGTCACTATCAACCACACTGAAATGCAGACCTCCGCGCAGGGAAGCTGGTGCAAGGTGAGCGCCACTATCGCCCCCCAGATTGGCGTGCAGATTGCCCTGCCGACCCAGCGCTGGAGTCAACGTTTCTTGCAGGTCGGCTGCGGCGGACTGTGCGGGAGTATTAACCTGAGTCTGTCGAATGCCAGCGGCTGCCTGCCGGCAATGAACGGCGAGTTTGTGGTGGCAGCAACCGATATGGGGCACCATGGCAGTATGATGGATGCGTCATGGGCCGAAGATCCGCAAAAGCGCATCGATTTTGCCTGGCGCGCCAACCACCTGACCGCAGTGCTGGCTAAAGCGGTGATGCAGACGCTTTACCGCCAGCCGCCAAAGTACGCGTACTTTATGGGCTGCTCAGACGGCGGTCGCGAAGCATTGATGGAAGCGCAGCGCTTTCCGCAGGATTTTGACGGTATCAGCGCTGGTGCGCCAGCGGCCTTTTTCCAGTTTCAGAACTCCTTCTTCCACGGCTGGAATGTGGCCGCCAATCAGCGTCCGGACGGTACCGCTATCTTGTTGAAAGATCGCTTACCTTTGATTCACCAGGCCATACTGGCTCACTGCCCGACGCTTTCCGGCGTGCAGGACGGCATCCTGCAAAACCCCTATGCCTGTCAGTTCTCTGAGACTTGGCTTCCCCGCTGTCCTGCCAACGCTCAGGACCGTTCCGCCTGCCTGACACAGGAAGAGATTGAGGTAGTGAAAAAGCTCTACCGCGGCGCTTACGACAGCCACGGCGCCCAGTTCGTCGCTGGCGGTCTTCCGCTGGGCTCCGAGCTACGCTGGCCGGTGCCGGAGACACCGACCGGCCACTCAATGTCGGAAATGATGGTGCTACCGGCTCTGCAATCCGTGCTCCTGCCGGGAGGAAAACAGAAGATCCAATCGATGCGGGATTTCCCACTTAATCAGCAGAATTTTGACGCCGTCGCTCAACTGGCACCGCTCTATAATGCGGCAAATACCAATCTTCATGCCTATCAGCAGCGCGGCGGCAAGCTTATTCTCTGGCACGGTCTGGCCGATGACTCCGTCAGCCCAGCCTTTTCTATCGCCTATTACCGCGGCGTAGAGGCAGAGATGGGCCATGCCGCAACGGATTCCTTCCTGCGGTTATTCCTGCTGCCTGGGGTAGCACATTGCGGTAATGGCGAAGGTTACGATCAAATTGATCTCCTTACCCCGCTGATGCGCTGGACCGAGGAAGACATCGCGCCGCAAGAGATTATGGCCGGCAAACGGGCGCCAGCCGCCGCCAGGCTGCCGCCGATGACAGAAAAACCAGATGCCCAAACGCAGTTTCACGGCGTGCAGAAAGTCAGTCAGCCTTACGCTGACGCCGCTCCAGCCGTTATCGCAACGCGTCCGGTGTATCCCTTCCCGGCCATTGCCCGTTATAACGGGCACGGCAACGTGAATGACGGCGAAAATTATCATGCAGAGCAATCAACCGCGTTTGGTCATCTGCAGGTGGCAAAACCCGCCAGCGATTATATTGGCCCTGATAACCAAAAAAATTATCAGGTTCGCCACGGCGAGCTCACCGTTCAATAAATCCAGGGCTCCTCATTGAGGAGCCCTCGTTTTTGGGATTGGCCTCAATCATGCGTAGCAAAACGCTCCAGCAATCGGTATTAAGCGACCTGCTCTTGTGGATCGATAATAATCTGGATAAGAAACTGACCGTCGACGATCTGAGCGATATCTCTGGTTATTCCCCCTGGCATTTGTTTCGGCTCTTCCGTCATTATTTTGATCGATCGCCGATGGAATATATCCGCCAGCAGCGCATGTCGCTCTGTCGCCGTTTATTGCTGACGACACCTGCTTACCGTATTGTCGATATTTGTATTATGGTTGGTTATGACGATCTCAGTGCGTTTAATCGTACCTTCAAAAAATATCATGCGCTCACACCCACTCAATATCGTCATCAGGTCACCCGGCAAAAATAAGGAAGGTCCCCCTCCTCCGCATCGCTGCGGTTGGGAATGGAAGGGGGACAGGGGGTATTGCAGAAGGGAAATAGCAGGATGCTATTATCGAGCCCGGTCGGGATCAACGACCTTGCGCGACGGAAATCAGTATAAAAGGATATTTTGAGCTAATAATGTAGAGGGCGTGAAGATTTTGTCACCATTTATAATTGTCTCCACCGCTCTCATCTGAAATAAAAAAACCGGGCCGCACTGCACCCGGTTTCATTCTCACCAGCACCATCAGAAGTGAGTATTTACGCTTACAAAGAAGGTCCGCCCCGATTCGTTATAGGTCTCGGCGCCCGCGCCATACAGATAAGCTCCCGTCGTCGTGTTGCCGGTCGTTTGCGCATTCCCTGCCCGGTAGTGACGGATATCAAACAGGTTATCTATCCCGCTGGTGAAGCTCAGGTTTTTGTTCACATCCCAGGTCGCACTGAGACCGACAATACTGTATGGGCTGACTTCGTTTAATTCGCTGCCGCTGACCGCCTCGCCCTTATAATTAAAGCGTTTTGGTTTCTGTCGGCCATACCAGGTAAAGGTGCTCTGCAGAGAGAGATCTTCACGGACCTGCCAGCTCAAAGTCGAGTTCAGGGTAAACTGCGGGATCACTGACAGTCGGTCGCCTGTCGTCTTATTCTTGCTCTGCAGCATCCATGTCAGGTTATTGCTCCAGTTAACCGTCTCCCCCATCGGAAGATTCAACGTTCCTTCCAGGCCTTCCACTAACGCCTTTGGTACGTTTTCCCACTGATAGATATTGGTGGTGCCGTTGCTGGCAGTGCCCACCGCCGCGTACCCTGACTCAATCTTGTTGTGATAGTCGTTACGGAACCAGGTGATTCCCGCCTGATAGCCCTCATGCTTATACTCAAGACCAATCTCTTTATTAACGCTGGTCTCCGCTTTCAGGTCGCTATTCCCCATCAGATAGCAGGCGGAACTACTGGCGTAACAGCCTTGACCGTTGCTGTAGAGAATATAGTTCGGGTTCAACTGGTAGAGGTTAGGCGCCTTGTAAGCGCGGGCAATGCCCAGCTTCAGCGTCCAGTCGTCCGTCAGCTCCTGGGACAGGTTCAGTGAGGGGCTCCAGTTATTGCCGACGATGCTGTGGTGGTCGAAGCGCAGAGCGGGTGTCAGCATGGTGCTGTCCGTTAGCGCTATATTATCTTCGGTAAACAGCGAGAAGATCTCGGCGCTGGAGTACGGGCTACGACCAGTAGCCGATACGCCATCGATAGTTCCGTAAGAGAGCGCCTGGGTTGTCGATACGCCATCTTTCATCCGCTGCTGATTCCATTCTGTCCCCAGCGTCAGATTCTGATCGACCCCCAGCGTAAACGGAATATTCACTTCGCTATGTAGCAGAACATCGGCCAGATCGATATCTGAAAACTCGCTACTGGAGAAGATCCCTTCCGTCCCCCCCGCCAGCCCTTCATTCATTCGCGAGTTGCGGGTGTGTTCGTACTGGGCATAGCTGTTGCTGGTCACGCCATTATCCCAGCCGCCGGTCCATGTCACGCCATAAGTTTGCCGGTAGAGACGGTTAGTCTCTTTCCCGTACATGCTCTTCACCAGCGTACTGGTATTGGTGTTTTGTGTGTCGCCGGCATAGAGGTTGCCCTGTCGGCTGTAGCCGGCCTCAAACTCCAGGGCCTGCATCGGGGCGAACTCCCAGCGCAGCTTACTGTGAATATCTTTGTTCACCACCCCTTCACGTCCGGCAGGATAAGAGCCCGCGTAGGAGCCCGTACGCTCGGCTTCATGCCCGGCGTTAATGTCCTGAGCATCGGCCTGGGTTTTACTCAGATTACCCCAGAGATTGAAGCTAACACTGTCTGACAGCGGACCATTGAGGCTAAAGTTGGTACGTTTCGTCGACCCTTCTTTACGATGCTGCGGAGCATTCATATAGGTATTCCACGACCCATGCCATTCAGGCGTGGTCGGTTTGGTCACGATGTTGACGACCCCGCCCATCGCGCCATTACCATAGCGCGCCGCCGCCGGGCCGCGGATCACATCGATATGATCGATCATCTCTGCCGGCACCCAGTTGGTATCGCCACGGGAATCACGATCGCCGCGCCAGCCATACCGCACCGAGTTACGGCTGGTGACCGGTTTTCCATCGACCAGCACCAGAGTGTTCTCTGGCCCCATCCCACGGATATCAATTTGTCGGTTGTTGCCTCGCTGACCGCTGGTGGAGTTACCGGTCAGATTGACCCCGGGTTGCGTACGAATTAACTCCGACACATCGCGGGCGGGGGGATGTTTGCGAATCTCGTCCGCAGTAATGGTCGACACGCCCGGCGCCTGCAGGTTCTGCCTGGCGGCAGTCACCACCATCGTTTCCTCGTGATTTTCAGCAGTGGGGGTGCTCTCGTCAGACGTCGATGGTTCGATAACGCTCTCTGTCGCCTGCAGCGGCACGCTACAGGCAAACAGAGGAATGGCGATCCCCAGCGGGAAGAGAGACGTGTATTTCATAGAGTATGCCCTGTTTTCTGTTGCTGTCGGGCATAACGCCTTCCCCAATTGAAAAAACAATGGGATAAAATACTTGCCTCAGCGCCTCGCCAGATTTTGGCGCAGATCAGCGCCTTCCCGGCATTAATGGGAATAAGAAGACAGCGTGAGGCATAATAAAATTAAGTGCCCTGTTTCATCATTAGAGAAAAAGCGCTGCGCGCTATTCTTTGATAGCGTAATCCAGACAGCGTGTCATTAGAGTAATGTGCCGTGTTACGGTAATAAAAATGAGATTCATTATCAAGATGATAATAATCAATATCAGAGAAAAATAAAATAACATTTACCAATCAGCTGGTTACCAAAAAACAAACGGAAGAGAATAAAGTAAAAATAAAATCATCACTTTCTATTCATCATTAAAAAAACATATTTTTATCATATTATCTCCATAGTTAAATTAAAGACAAAAGCACATTAATAGTAAGTAATACTATTTGCGAAAGACTCTTTGTCGGTATCGTTACACCTTTTCCCCCATGTCCTACCCAGCTAACGGCGGCCGTTCTGCTAAAATAAACACATCCCCCTGCGGAGTGCTCCTCCATGAACGCCAATTCGCTATCACGCCTGTTTATCGCCTGGCTTACCTGCCTCGCGACGCTGTTATTCGCCCCTTTTCTGCCGGCGGCGGAGGCGGAAATCGCGCCGCCGGTGGCAACCGAAGACAATACGCTGTCGATCCATATCGACGACATGCTGCAGCCGTGGAAAGGCGATCTGCCTGGCATGCTCGATCGGCGCACCATCCGGGTATTAACCACCTACAGCAAGACCTTCTTTTTTATTGATAAAGGCACCCAGCGCGGGGCAACGCACGACATCTTTATCGCGCTGGAAAACGATCTGAATAAACAGCTGGCGAAAGATAAAAAGCTAAAACAGCGCCACCTGAAGCTGCATATCGTTTTTGTGCCGGTCAGTCGGGATAATCTCTTTACCGCGCTTAATGAAGGTAAAGGGGATATCGCCGCCGCCAACCTGACTATCACGCCCTCGCGGGAAGCCCAGGTCGATTTCGCCCAACCGCTCTACAGCAACGTGAAAGAATTACTGATCTCCGGCCCGGCATCGCCGAAGGTCGACAGTCTGGAGCAGCTCTCCGGTCAAACGGTCTTTGTTCGCCGCTCCTCCAGCTATTACGAAAGTCTGCAAGCGCTGAACGCCCGATTTGCCAGCGAGTCACGACCGCCGGTTACCCTGGAAGCGGCGCCGGAAGCGCTGGAGGATGAAGATCTGCTGGAAATGCTCAACGCCGGGCTGGTGCCGTTGATCGTCGTCGATCAGCATAAAGCGGTTTTCTGGAAACAGGTATTTCCGAAAATCCAGGTCCATGACAACGTGGTGCTGCGCGACGGCGGCCACATTGCGTGGGCGGTACGCCAGGACAGCCCGCAGCTGCTGGCGCTGCTGAACAACTTCGTGAAAAAGAATCGTCAGGGCACCACGCTGGGTAATACCCTGCTGCTGCGTTACCTGAAAAATGCCCAATATGTTAAAAATGCCGCAGCGAGTAAGGAACGGCGCAAGTTTCTCGCCATGGTGGACGTCTTCCGTAAATATGGCGATCGCTATGATGTCGACTGGCTGCTGATGGCGGCCCAGGGATACCAGGAGTCGCGGCTGAACCAGTCGGTTCGAAGCCACGTTGGCGCCGTCGGAGTGATGCAGGTGATGCCCCGCACCGGAAAAGAGCTGAAGGTGGGCGATATTAAACAGCTGGATCCCAATATTCATGCTGGCGTGAAATATATGCGCTGGATGATAGATCGTTACTATGCTGATGAGCCCATGACCCGGCTGGATAAAGCGCTATTTGCCTTTGCCTCCTACAACGCCGGCCCGGCGCGTATCGCCCGCCTGCGCACCATGACCAAACAGCGCGGGTTTGATCCAAACGTCTGGTTCGGTAACGTCGAAAATCTGGCGGCAGAAAAAATCGGCGCGGAAACGGTGACCTACGTCAGCAATATCTATAAGTATTACATCGCCTATCGGCTGATCGTCGATGACATGGCCCGCAAACAGAAAGCGACGGCGGCGCCGCGGCAGGAGCCGGTGGCGCCGCCAGCCAAACCGCAGCCCAGCGTGGCGATGCCCGCGACCGCTCAGGTGCCCGCGGCCTGAAGCGCTTGCGGCCAGCGGTCAAAACCACTTCTGAGGCGGTGGTGAAATAATCATAAAAAAAGCCCCGGCGAAACCGGGGCTTTCTGTGTTAACTACGCGGATATCGCGTTTAAGGCAGGCCTTAGAACGGGATATCGTCGTCGAAGTCCATCGGCGGTTCGTTGGAAGGCGCTGCCGGAGCCTGCTGCTGCGGACGGGACTGCGCGCCGCCGCTGAACTGGTTGCCGCCCTGCGGCTGCTGAGGCTGACCCCAACCGCCCTGCTGCTGTCCGCCGCCTGCAGGTGCGCCGCCGCCCTGACGGCCGCCCAGCATCTGCATGGTGCCCCCAACGTTTACCACCACTTCAGTGGTGTATTTGTCCTGACCGGATTGATCGGTCCACTTGCGGGTACGCAGTTGGCCTTCAATGTACACCTGAGAGCCTTTACGCAGATACTCACCAGCGACTTCAGCCAGTTTGCCGAACAGCACAACGCGGTGCCATTCAGTCTGCTCTTTCATTTCGCCGGTCTGCTTGTCACGCCAGGATTCGGAAGTTGCCAGCGTGAAGTTGGCGACTGCGCCGCCACTTGGCATGTAGCGTACTTCCGGGTCCTGCCCCAGATTACCGACGAGAATCACCTTGTTTACGCCTCTGCTGGCCATGTTCGTGTCTCCTGAATACGTTTCTTAATAGTGTAAACGCGCGAGTGTACCATTTCCACGTAGCATTTTAATAGCTGCGAGGCTGATTCCAGAGATAGTACCCGGCTACGACATTGTTGCACACTCGACCTGAATTTGCATTCCGATACTGTATATTCATTCAGGTTAAATTGTGTCATAATTAGCCGTTTCTGCCGTTTGTCCTTCAAGCAAACCAGGCAATCCGTGTATCTACCTACCGGGAAAGGTGAATGGATAAGATCGAAGTTCGGGGCGCCCGCACCCATAATCTCAAAAACATCAACCTCGTTATCCCGCGCGACAAACTCATTGTCGTCACCGGGCTTTCCGGGTCTGGCAAATCTTCACTCGCTTTCGACACCCTGTATGCCGAAGGCCAGCGTCGCTACGTCGAATCGCTCTCCGCCTATGCGCGACAGTTTCTGTCGCTGATGGAGAAGCCGGACGTCGACCATATCGAAGGGCTGTCGCCGGCGATTTCCATCGAACAGAAATCAACCTCTCACAACCCCCGCTCGACGGTGGGTACGATTACCGAAATTCACGACTACCTGCGTCTGCTGTACGCCCGCGTCGGCGAACCGCGCTGTCCGGACCACGACGTGCCGCTGGCGGCGCAGACCGTCAGCCAGATGGTCGATAATGTGCTCTCTCAGCCGGAAGGTCAGCGCCTGATGCTGCTCGCGCCCATCATTAAAGAGCGTAAAGGCGAGCACACCAAAACGCTGGAAAACCTCGCCAGCCAGGGCTATATCCGCGCACGGATCGACGGCGAAGTCTGCGATCTCTCGGATCCGCCGAAGCTGGAGCTGCAGAAGAAACACACCATCGAGGTGGTCATCGACCGCTTCAAGGTGCGCGACGATCTGGCGCAACGTCTGGCCGAGTCGTTTGAAACCGCGCTGGAGCTCTCCGGCGGGACCGCCATCGTGGCCAATATGGATGATGAGAAAGCGGAAGAGCTGCTGTTTTCCGCCAACTTCGCCTGCCCGATCTGCGGCTACAGCATGCGCGAGCTGGAGCCGCGCCTGTTCTCCTTCAACAACCCGGCGGGCGCCTGCCCGACCTGCGACGGTCTCGGCGTGCAGCAATATTTCGACCCCGATCGCGTGGTGCAAAATCCGGAGCTGTCGCTGGCGGGCGGCGCCATCCGCGGCTGGGATCGGCGTAACTTCTACTACTTCCAGATGCTGAAGTCGCTGGCGGAGCACTATAAGTTTGACGTTGAAGCGCCGTGGGGCACCCTCAGCGCCAGCGTGCAGAAAGTGGTCCTGTACGGTTCCGGTAAAGAGAATATTGAATTCAAATACATGAACGACCGCGGCGACACCTCGGTGCGCCGCCATCCGTTCGAAGGCGTGCTGCATAACATGGAGCGCCGCTACAAAGAGACGGAATCCAGCGCGGTGCGCGAAGAGCTGGCGAAGTTCATCAGCAATCGCCCGTGCGCCAGCTGCGACGGTACGCGTCTGCGCCGTGAGGCGCGCCACGTATTTGTGGAAAACACCCCGCTGCCGACCATTTCCGATATGAGCATCGGCCACGCGATGGACTTCTTTAACAATCTGAAGCTCTCCGGCCAGCGGGCGAAAATCGCCGAAAAAGTGCTGAAAGAGATTGGCGATCGCCTGAAGTTCCTCGTCAACGTCGGCCTCAACTACCTGACGCTCTCCCGCTCGGCGGAAACGCTCTCCGGCGGCGAGGCCCAGCGTATCCGTCTGGCGAGCCAGATTGGCGCCGGACTGGTTGGCGTGATGTACGTCCTGGATGAGCCCTCCATCGGCCTGCACCAGCGCGATAACGAGCGCCTGCTCGGGACCCTGATCCACCTGCGTAATTTAGGCAACACGGTGATCGTCGTTGAGCATGATGAAGACGCCATTCGCGCCGCCGACCATGTGATCGATATCGGCCCCGGGGCCGGGGTCCACGGCGGCCAGGTGGTGGCGGAAGGGCCGCTGGAGGCCATTATGGCGGTACCGGAATCCCTGACCGGCCAGTTCATGAGCGGTAAGCGCAAAATTGAAGTGCCGAAGCAGCGCGTGCCCGCCGATCCGGAGAAAGTCCTCAAGCTAACCGGCGCGCGCGGCAACAACCTGAAAGACGTGACGCTGACCCTGCCGGTGGGCCTGTTTACCTGCATCACCGGCGTCTCCGGCTCGGGTAAATCCACGCTGATCAACGACACCCTGTTCCCCATTGCCCAGCGTCAGCTTAACGGCGCGACCATCGCCGAACCGGCGCCGTATCGCGATATTCAGGGGCTGGAGCACTTCGACAAAGTCATCGATATCGACCAGAGCCCGATCGGCCGCACGCCGCGCTCCAACCCCGCGACCTATACCGGGGTGTTTACGCCGGTGCGCGAGCTGTTCGCCGGGGTGCCGGAATCACGTTCCCGCGGCTATACGCCGGGCCGTTTCAGTTTTAACGTCCGCGGCGGTCGCTGCGAAGCCTGCCAGGGCGACGGGGTGATCAAGGTCGAAATGCACTTCCTGCCGGATATCTACGTACCGTGCGACCAGTGCAAAGGTAAGCGCTATAACCGCGAAACGCTGGAGATTAAGTACAAAGGCAAAACCATCCACGAAGTGCTGGATATGACTATCGAAGAAGCGCGCGAGTTCTTTGATGCCGTACCGGCGCTGGCGCGTAAACTGCAAACCCTGATGGACGTGGGTCTGACCTATATCCGTCTCGGCCAGTCGGCGACGACCCTGTCCGGCGGCGAGGCGCAGCGCGTCAAGCTGGCGCGCGAGCTGTCCAAGCGCGGTACCGGCCAGACGCTGTATATCCTCGATGAGCCGACCACCGGTCTGCACTTCGCCGATATCCAGCAGCTGCTGGAAGTGCTGCACCAGCTGCGCGATCAGGGCAATACCATCGTGGTGATTGAGCACAACCTCGACGTGATAAAAACGGCCGACTGGATTGTCGATCTCGGCCCGGAAGGCGGCAGCGGCGGCGGCGAAATTCTGGTTTCCGGTACCCCGGAAACCGTCGCCGAGTGCGAAGCCTCGCACACCGCGCGCTTCCTGAAGCCGATGCTAAAATAATTAGCGAGAAAGCTGCTGCCGGACCGGCTCCGGCAGCATTTTCACCGCCTGCTGATAAGACGCATCGACCAGGTAGTAGATTTGCGAATCCGGCAGCGAGCCATCCAGAAAGACGGTGCTCCAGTGCGCTTTATTGAGATGCTGGCTGGGCCGGACGTCGCGATGCTGCTGCCGTAGCAGCTCCGCCAGCTCCGGGCTCGCCTTCAGCGCAACCGCCGGCCGCTGGTCTTCGACCTCCTTCACCATGGCAAACAGCACGTCCGAGACCTTAATCTGCGTGGCTTTCCAGTCGCTGTGGACGCTCTGCTCTGCTCCCGGCTTCGCCATGCAGTACTGCAATAACTCCGAAATTGTCATCTTTTATTCCCCCATGAGCGTCGCAACGATGTGCCGCGAACCGCCGTGTATCCGATGCTCCCCCAGCCAGATGCCCTGCCAGGTCCCCAGCCTGACGCGTCCGTCCTCGACCGGCAGCATCAGCGACACGCCAAGCATCGATGATTTGATGTGCGACGGCATATCGTCAGGGCCTTCATAATCATGTTCGTACGGCGCATTGTCCGGCACGGCGTTGAGAAAATACTGCTCCATGTCATACCGGACGGTGGGATCGCAGTTTTCGTTGAGCGTCAGGGAAGCGGAAGTATGCTGGAGCAGGAGGTGTAGCAGGCCGACCTTCACCCCGGACAGCCCGCGGATCTGGCCGAGGATTTCGTCGGTGACCAGATGAAAACCACGGGATTTAGGCCCAAGCGTCAGGGTTTGCTGATACCACATCATCGACTCCTTTTTGCGAATGAATCCCTCTAAGTGTGCAGCAATACGTGAAAAGGTAAAACCTTCCACCCCGGATTTTGCATAAAAAAACGGCAGCGTCACCGCTGCCGTTTATCGCGTTCTGGCGCCTGTCAGTATTCGGAATTGACGATCACTTCTTCGCCCAGCGCGCCGGCCATCGGCAGCGGCTTATAGGAGGAGTTGGCGGCACGCAGCACGCGGATCCCGCGGGCGCCCGCCTCGCGGGCGGCGGTAATATCGTTATCCGAGTCGCCATAGAAAACCTTTATCTGCTTCGCCTGCAGCCACTGGGTCTTGGTATTCTGACCCGGCTTATCGCCAGCGAAAATCACTGGGTTCATATTGGCGGCGGGGATAAGAAAATCATCCTGCAGGGTTTTAGAAACGGTTTCTGTTTTGGTCTGGCTGCGGCCGGTGACGAACCAGATGCTGTCGCCACGCTTCACATGCATGGCAATCAGCTGGCGCGCCACCTCTTTTGGCATGCTGAATTCGTCCCAGCCGTTGTTCATTTTTTCCCAGAACTGCGGGTTTTTCAGGTAATCCTCACTGCCGGGAGAGAAGGTTTTTTGCCCGCGCCAGAAACCAGGACTGGAGAAGAGAACGGTGTCATCGATATCAAAGCCGACGGCCATCGGCGGACGCCCCAGCAGGCTGTTCTCAATTTGCGCCACCGAAACCCAGTGGATCGGCGCCTGCTCGGCCAACTGGGCCACGTTGGTGCCGACCCACAGCGGCTGTGGCGTGGAGGCGCGCGCTACTACGGCGCTGTTCAGCGTGAACAGGAGAGAAGCCGCCGCAAGGGCGAGAGTAAGTTTGCGCATATTTATCCCTAAATCTATCAATCATTATTGTTTTCAATAATGTGCATGCTTAGTAACGCCCCGACCTTACCCGCAGGCGACAGGGATGAAAAGCCTTTTTCGCGTAGATGTCATAGAAAAAGAGGATGATCACAATCAGAGGGGGTTGCCCCTGCCCGTTGACCGGCAGAGACAACCTGCTGGAGAGCGGCTTACATTACCGCGGCAAAGGCTTTCGCGACCTGCTGAACATTACGTGAGTTTAATCCCGCCACGCACATGCGTCCGCTGGCAATCAGGTAGACGCCAAATTCGTCGCGCAGGCGATCCACCTGCGCCGCACTGAAGCCGGTGTAGCTGAACATCCCGCGCTGCTTGAGCAGGTAATCCACATTGCTGCCCGGGGCAACCTGCTGCAGCGCGTCGACTAGCGCCTGACGCATAGTCAGGATATGCGCGCGCATGGCGTCCACTTCCGCCTGCCAGGTGGCTTTCAGCCCGGCATCGTTCAGCACCGTCGCCACCACCTGCGCGCCAAAGCTCGGCGGGCTGGAGTAGTTGCGGCGCACGGTGGCCTTCAGTTGGCCCAGCACGCGGCCTGCGGTTTCACTGTCTTCACAGACCACCGACAGGCCGCCGACGCGCTCCCCGTACAGGGAGAAAATTTTGGAGAACGAGTTGCTGACCAGCATCGGCATCCCGGCGCTGGCGATGGCGCGAATGGCGTAGGCATCCTCTTCCAGCCCTGCGCCAAAGCCCTGGTAGGCGATGTCGAGGAACGGGATCAGCTGACGCGCTTTCAGGATCTCCACCACACGATCCCACTGTTCCGGCGTCAGGTCGGCGCCGGTCGGGTTGTGGCAGCAGGGGTGCAGCAGCACAATGTCGCGCGCCGGCAGCGTTTGCAGCGTCGCCAGCAGCGCTTCAAAGCGCACGCCGTTGGTGGCTTTATCAAACCAGGGGTAAGTACTTACTTCGAAGCCAGCCCCTTCAAATATGGCAATGTGATTTTCCCAGGTCGGGTCGCTGACCCAGACATGGGACTCAGGAAAGTAGCGTTTGAGGAAGTCGGCCCCGACCTTCAGCGCGCCCGAACCGCCGACCGTCTGAATGGAGGCGATGCGGTTTTGCTTAAGCGCGCTATGCTCCGCGCCAAACAGCAGCGGCGCAATTGCCTGGCGGTAGCCGCTCAGCCCTTCCATCGGTAGATACAGCGAGGCGCCGTGCGGCTCGGCGTTCAGGCGCGCTTCCGCTTCCGCCACCGCCTGCAGCTGCGGAATAATGCCGTCATCGTTGTAATACAGCCCGATACTCAGGTTGACTTTGTCGCTTCGCGGGTCTTCTTTGAAGCGTTCCATCAGAGAAAGAATAGGGTCGCCGGCGTAGGCGTCAACTTTTTGAAACACGAGATGTATCTCCAGGTTTACATGGGGCAGGTTCTTACACAATAAACCGGATATGACGGCAGGTCGAGAGGATGTTGAGGGGAAAGTGACCGCGCAGCGGTATAAACCGCTTTTTTGTCCGCGGCTATACCGATAGCGTACCGGATAAGCGTCTGAGCTATCCGGTACGAACAAGGCTTAGTCGAGGTATTTCATGGCGACGCGGGAGGTCAGTCGCGTAATAAGTTCGTAAGCACTCACTTTCGTTATCTCGGCGATGCGCTCTACCGGGAGTCCCTCTCCCCACAGCACCACCGCGTCGCCGGCTTTATCCTGAGCCTGCGGGCCGAGGTCAACGCAGATCATATCCATCGCCACCCGGCCGACAATCGGCACCTCGCGGCCATTAACCAGCACCGGGGTGCCCGACGGCGCGGCGCGCGGATAACCGTCGCCATAGCCCATCGCGACCACGCCGAGACGCGTGTCGCGTTCGCTGACCCAGGTGCCGCCGTAGCCGACGGGCTCCCCTGCTTTATGCTCGCGCACGGCAATCAGGCTGGACGTCAGGGTCATCACCGGCTGACAGCCAAAATCTTTCCCGGTGGAGCGATCGTCCAGCGGCGACACGCCATACAGGATAATGCCCGGACGCACCCAGTCAAAATGCGACTGCGGCCACAGCAGGATACCGCCCGAGGCGGCAATAGAGCGCAATCCCGGCTTGCCTTCGGTAAAGGTGGTGAAGATATCCAGCTGGCGTTCGGTGGCGCCGCAGGTCGGCTCATCGGCGCGGGCGAAGTGGCTCACCACGTTAACCGGCTGGCGGACGTTTTTGCACTGGCTCAGACGCTGATAAAACGCCTCGGCTTCCTCCGGACGTACCCCTAAGCGATGCATGCCGGTATCCAGCTTCATCCACACGGTCACCGGCTCGGGGAGATCCGCTTGCTCCAGGGCCGCCAGCTGTTCGGGGCTATGCACCGCGGTATGCAGACGCTGAGCGGCGATCACCGCCAGGTCTTCCGCCGCAAAAAAGCCTTCCAGCAGGAGGATCGGCTGCGCGATCCCCCCCGCTCGCAGGCGCAGCGCCTCTTCCAGGCGGGCGACGCCAAAAGCGTCGGCGTCGGTCAGCGTTCGCGCGGTCTCAAGAAGACCGTGTCCGTAGGCGTTCGCTTTCACCACCGCAACCAGTTTGCTGGCAGGCGCCAGTTCACGCAGACGTTGCAGGTTGTGTCGCAGAGCGCGGCGGTTGATAACTACAGTTGCCGCTTGCATTTGAATTCCTTAATAAAAGAAGGAGGAAGGGTTACTCATCATCATACTGAGGACCGGCATAATTATCGAAACGCGACCACTGACCGTTGAAGGTCAGTCGCACGGTGCCGATCGGGCCGTTACGTTGTTTACCAATGATAATTTCCGCGATGCCCTTAAGATCGCTGTTCTCGTGATAGACCTCATCACGGTAAATGAACATGATTAAGTCGGCATCCTGTTCGATAGAGCCGGACTCACGCAGGTCGGAGTTGACCGGACGTTTATCGGCACGTTGTTCCAGTGAGCGGTTCAGCTGCGACAGCGCCACCACCGGCACCTGTAGCTCTTTGGCCAGCGCCTTCAGCGAGCGGGAGATTTCGGCGATCTCCAGGGTACGGTTGTCAGAGAGCGACGGCACGCGCATCAGCTGCAGGTAGTCGATCATAATCAGCCCGATGCCGCCATGCTCGCGGGCGATACGCCGCGCGCGGGAACGCACTTCCGTCGGCGTCAGGCCGGAGGAGTCATCGATATAGATGTTACGTTTTTCCAGCAGAATGCCCATGGTGCCGGAGATCCGCGCCCAGTCTTCATCGTCCAGCTGACCGGTACGAATGCGGGTCTGATCGACGCGCGACAGCGAGGCCAGAGAACGCATCATGATCTGCTCGGAGGGCATCTCGAGACTGAAGATGAGTACCGGTTTGTCCTGCAGCATCGCTGCGTTTTCCACGAGGTTCATCGCGAAGGTCGTTTTACCCATCGACGGACGGGCGGCGACGATAATCAGATCCGACGGCTGCAGGCCGGCGGTCTTTTTGTTGAGGTCGTCGTAGCCGGTGTTGACCCCGGTAACGCCGTCATGCGGCTGCTGGAACAGCTGTTCGATACGGGCGACGGTGGCGTCGAGGACATCGGCGATGTTTTTCGGCCCTTCGTCTTTATTGGCCCGGCTTTCAGCGATTTTAAAGACGCGGGACTCGGCGAGATCGAGCAGATCTTCGCTGGTTCGCCCCTGCGGGTCGAAGCCGGCCTCGGCGATCTCATTGGCCACCGAGATCATCTCGCGCACGACCGCGCGTTCGCGCACGATGTCGGCATAGGCGCTGATGTTCGCCGCGCTGGGGGTATTTTTGGACAGTTCCGCCAGATAGGCAAAGCCGCCCACGCTGTCCAGCTGTCCCTGACGCTCCAGCGACTCCGCAAGGGTGATCAGGTCAATCGGGCTGCCCGACTCCTGCAGGCGCGCCATCTCGGTAAAGATATGACGATGCGGACGGGTATAAAAGTCGTCGGCAACGACGCGTTCGGCAACGTCGTCCCAGCGCTCGTTATCCAGCATTAAACCGCCCAACACCGACTGCTCCGCTTCAATCGAGTGCGGCGGGACTTTCAGCCCGGCGAGCTGCGGATCGCGTTCGCGGGTTTCTGTCTGTGGTTTGTTGAAGGGTTTATTTCCTGCCATAGCCTAACATTTCACCGATACGGAAAAGAGCGTGACAGTATAGCGAGAAAGCCATTGCCGCTAAAGAACCCATTAAGCATGGCTGGCCTGAGGCGGGTAAGAAAATCCGTCGCTGCCGCCGCAGGCTGTTAAGCTTACTGGATAATCTCAGAACAACACAGGAGCGAACATGGCAACACGCATCGAATTTTCAAAACACGGGGGGCCGGAGGTGCTTCAGGCGGTTGAGTTTACCCCTCGCGATCCTGCGGAGCATGAAATTCAGGTCGAAAACAAAGCTATCGGCATCAATTATATCGACACCTATGTTCGCAGCGGCCTCTATCCGCCGCCGTCGCTGCCGAGCGGTCTGGGCACCGAGGCGGCCGGCATCGTCAGTAAAGTCGGCCATGGGGTGACGCACATTAAGGCAGGCGATCGGGTGGTGTACGCCCAGTCGGCGCTCGGCGCCTACAGCACGGTGCACAATGTGCTGGCCGATAAAGCGGCGGTCCTGCCGGACGCCATCTCTTTCGAACAGGCCGCCGCGTCGTTCCTCAAAGGATTAACGGTCTGGTATCTGTTGCGTAAAACTTACGAAATTAAGCCTGATGAGATGTTCCTGTTTCATGCCGCCGCCGGCGGCGTGGGGCTGATTGCCTGTCAGTGGGCGAAAGCGCTGGGGGCGAAACTTATCGGCACCGTCGGCAGCGCGCAGAAGGCGCAGCGCGCCAAAGCGGCGGGCGCCTGGCAGGTGATTAACTATCGCGAAGAACCTATCGCGGAGCGGCTCAAAGCGCTCACCGACGGTAAGAAAGTCGCCGTAGTCTATGACTCGGTAGGGAAAGATACCTGGGAAGCCTCTCTGGACTGTCTGCAGCGCCGCGGCCTGATGGTCAGCTTTGGCAACTCCTCCGGCCCGGTGACCGGCGTTAATCTAGGGATCCTGAATCAGAAAGGTTCTCTGTACGTCACCCGCCCATCGCTGCAGGGCTATATCACCAACCGGGAAGAGCTGGCTGAAGCCTGCAGTGAGCTGTTTTCGCTGATCGCCAGTGGAGTAATCAAAGTGGACGTGCCGGAGAGTCAGACCTATCCGCTGACCGAAGCGCGAAGGGCGCATGAAGTTCTGGAGAGCCGGGTGACACAGGGGTCGAGTCTGCTGCTGCCGTAAGCGGACAAAAGGACAAAAGTTTAGGGCTTCCACCTGGGAAGCCCTTACTTTTTTTTAGTTCGGCTGTATGTAGGGTACAGCGCGATGAATTCGTTAACGCGCTAATAGTGACAGATTTGCGTAGCGATGCCTACGCGGTTCTGTGCAAAATTGTTCAGGTTGTGACACACCCCTCAATACCTTAGTAACGCCAACGGTTATTGTCGCGAAAAGCGTTTCCCTCCGGGGTTTTCAGCGCCCGAATAACCCACACCACCACCACCGCCAACAGCAGCCACGGCAGCAATTTGATCATTAAAGCAAACAAACCGCCGACGAACATCAGCGCCGTAGCCACCACGATGGCGGCGATAATCCCCAACAGCGATACGCCGGTGACCAGCAGCATGACAAAAAATCCGATGACAAATAACAGTTCCAGCATGGCTCTCTCCCCACAGTCATTAATATGTCGCTCTGCAGGTATTACAAAAAACATGCCAACAATAACAAACTGAATTTAAAAGAAAACGCCCCGCAATAGTGTGCGAGGCGTGGTCAATTTCACCAGGTTTTGGTGAGAAACTAACGCTTATCGGCCACCAGCTTCAGGGCCTGCTCCAGCACCGCAATGTCGGCGCCGGCTTTATGCGCATTTTCGCTCAGGTAGCGACGCCACTGGCGGGCGCCTGGGATACCCTGAAACAGTCCCAGCATATGACGGGTGATATGGCCCAGATAGGTGCCCTTGCTGAGCTCGCGCTCAATATACGGGTACATGGCCCGCACGACGGCCACCGGATCGGCATCCGCGCCGGCGACGCCGAAAATCTCCCGGTCGACCGAAGCCAGAATACCCGGATTCTGATAGGCCTCACGCCCGACCATCACCCCATCCATATGCTCAAGCTGCATTCTGGCTTCATCCAGCGATTTGATACCGCCGTTAATCGCCATCGTCAGGTGGGGGAAGTCACGCTTCAGCTGCCAGACGCGGGGGTAATCCAGCGGCGGGATCTCGCGGTTCTCTTTCGGGCTCAGACCGGAGAGCCAGGCTTTGCGGGCGTGAATAATAAACATCTCACATTCGCCCTTGCCGGAGACCGTCTCAATGAAATCACAGAGGAATTCATAGCTATCCTGGTCGTCGATGCCGATACGGGTCTTCACCGTGACCGGGATCGACACCACATCGCGCATCGCTTTGATACAGTCGGCCACCAGCGGCGCGTTACCCATCAGGCAGGCGCCAAACATCCCGTTCTGCACGCGATCGGAGGGGCAGCCGACGTTGAGATTGATCTCGTCATAGCCGCGCGCCTCGGCCAGCTTCGCGCACTGCGCCAGGGCCTGCGGGTCGCTGCCGCCGAGCTGCAGTGCGACCGGGTGCTCTTCTTCGCTATACGCCAGGTAGTCGCCTTTGCCATGAATAATCGCCCCGGTGGTCACCATTTCGGTATACAGCAGCGTATGCCGCGACAGCAGCCGCAGGAAATAGCGGCAATGTCGGTCAGTCCAGTCGAGCATCGGCGCGATGGAGAAGCGATGAGCAGGGAAAACAGGTGACGTTGATTCAGGCATCATGGCGAATAAATAAGCATCCGGGTAAAAAGGGGCGCTACTATAGCATAAAGATAAACCACAGGCGCGTAGTGCGCCGCGCTTCGCCCCTTCCCGGTGTCGATTACTTTATCCGCGGTTTGCCGTCATGTGGGCCAAAGAACTGCGGCGGATGGTCAACCCAGCGATCCTGGCGCGTCGCGGCATAGCCAGGATTGAGCGGGTAGTAAATTCGGTTGTACTTTTTGTTGGCCTCACCCACCACCAACAGACGAACCTCCTGCTCGGTGTTATTGAGAAAAGTGTGGCAGATGCCGGTACCAGCGGGAAAACCCACGCTGTCCCCCGGCTCCAGTTTCCAGAGATAGCCGTTTATCCACACTTCCGGATAGCCCTCCAGCACATAGATGAACTCTTCCTCATCGCTCTCCGCGTGCGGGTAAGAGGTGCGCCGCCCGGGCGGCAGTCTCTCGTGGTGGATCCCCAGCCGGTTGAGGCGTAAACCGCGCCCCAGCGGCGCGCCAATGGAAAAACGCTCCGGGCTGTCGGGATAAGTGGCATCGTCGGGCCCTTCCAGTTCGCGCCAGTGGCGAATGCAATCAGGTCGTTTCATCGTTTTCTCCCGAAAATGAGACACTTCAGATATAGCATACCTGGGTCAGGCGTGTTGCGATTAAATCGGGCATGGCGGTTTTAGCGGCCGGCTAAGGCGCAGCCTCCACGAGCGTCAGCGGCCAGCACCCGGAACTGGCGCAGGCACCGACAATCTGAAGTATGACCCGCATCACCCGTCGGGTCTCGGCGTTTTCCGCGGAACGTGATAAAGTAACAGATTCAATTTCACGCAACCTGAGGATGCTCATGGATAAGACCCCTTCGCAAGAGATGTTAGCGCATGCTGAAAAGCTGTGTGCGCAACGCGGCGTACGCCTGACCCCACAGCGTCTGGAAGTGTTGCGCCTGATGAGCCTGCAGCAAGGGGCAATCAGCGCCTACGACCTGCTGGATCTGCTGCGCGAGAAAGAGCCGCAGGCAAAGCCCCCGACGGTCTACCGCGCGCTGGAGTTCTTACTCGAGCAGGGTTTTGTCCACAAGGTGGAATCGACCAACAGCTATGTGCTGTGTCATCTCTTTGACCAGCCGACCCACAGCTCGGCCATGTTTATCTGCGACCGCTGCGGCGTGGTGAAGGAAGAAGCGGCTGAAGGGGTGGAAGATATCATGCATACGCTGGCGGCCAGAATGGGCTTCGCCCTGCGCCACAACGTGATTGAAGCCCACGGCCTCTGCGCGAGCTGCGTGGAAGTAGAAGCCTGCAGCACGCCGGGACACTGCCACCACGATCATACTATTCAGGTCAAAAAGAAAGCCCGCTGAGCGGCAGCCGCAGCGGGAAAAAGGGTTAACGGCGCGTCCCTGCGCCATTCAGACAGGCACTAACACAAATGCTTCTTTCTTCGGATCAAGGAACGCTACCAGCGATAGTCGTTCTTATGCTCCCAGTCTGAGACTTCTTTCTCAGCCTGATCTTTCGCATAGCCGTAACGCTCCTGAATTTTGCCGACCAGCTGGTCGCGCTTCCCTTCGATTACGGTCATATCATCATCGGTAAGTTTGCCCCACTGTTCCTTGGCTTTACCTTTCAACTGTTTCCAGTTACCGCCGATTTCGTCTTTATTCATGATAACGTCCTCATCATTCGGTGGGTTTACAGCCCGTTTTGTGCCGGACATGGTATTAACTATAGATGAGAATGCTGGCGCCGATTCGTTATTCGGAATTTTTAACCATCATACCGATGGATAAGGCTGAGGAGATTTCCCCGGCTTGCGCTACGCTGAGCCGGGCTACTGAGTTGCCCCGGTTAGCGGTGCGCAACCTCGGGAATTCATGGATAGCCGTTATGAACGGCAATAACTAGCTAAACCAGGTGCCGCGTCGCCAGTGGCGGCGCCAGATCAGCGCCAGCGACAGGCCGCGCAGGGCGAGAAACACGGCCAGCGGCAGCCACAGGCCGTGATTGCCGAGCACCGGGACCGTAAGCAGCGTCACGGCGAAGCCGGCCGCGGCGACCGCCATGCTGTTCCGCATCTCCGCGCCGCGCGTCGCGCCGATAAACATGCCGTCCAGCAGATAGCACCAGACCCCGACCACCGGCAGGATCGTCTGCCAGATCAGATAGCGATCGGCCAGCTGCTGCAGGGAAGGCAGCGAGGTTAACAGCGCGATGATGTGCCCCCCCGCCAGGCTGTAAACCAGGGCAAACGCCAGCGCCACCATACCGGACTGCCGGCAGGCCGCCCGCCACACCTCCAGCAGCTGGCTGCCGTCGCGCGCGCCGTAGGCCTGGCCGGAGTGGGCCTCCACGGCATAGGCAAAGCCATCCAGCGCGTAGGCGGTAAAAGTCAGCATGGTCATCAGTACGGCGTTGACCGCCACGATATCGCTGCCCAGCCGGGCGCCGAAGACGGTCAGCGCGCCAAAGCACAGCTGCAGCAGCAGGGAGCGCAGCATGATGTCGCGATTCAACGCCAGCAGACGGCGCATGTCTCCGCGCCAGGCGTTTTTCAGCATCGCCAGCGACACGCCGCGCAGCGTCAGCACCCGCTTCGCCATCATCAGGCCGATAATCAGGGTCGCGTACTCCGCGGTGACCGTGGCCAGCGCGGCCCCCTGGACGTTCATCCGCAGGCCCATCACCAGCCACAGGTCGAGCACAATATTCAACAGATTACCGACCACCAGCAAAATTACCGGCGCCCGGGCGTACTGGACCCCCAGCAGCCAGCCGAGCAGCACCAGGTTGGCCAGCGAAGCGGGCGCGCTGAGCCAGCGGATTTCGAGAAACCGTCTCGCCTGCTCGAGAACCGCCTCGCTGCCGCCGACGATATGCAGGGCGAGGTTAATCAACGGCAGGCGAAACAGGATAATCACCACCCCGGCGCCCAGCGCCAGGACCAGCGGCTGCACCAGCGCCCGCGCCAGTCGCAGCGGATCTTTGGCCCCCCAGGCCTGAGCGGTCAGCCCGGTGGTGCTCATGCGCAGAAACAGCAGCAGCATAAACAGGAAACTGGTGGCCGTTGCTCCGACCGCGACGCCGCCGAGGTATACCGGGCTGTCAAGGTGGCCGATCACTGCGGTATCCACCAGCCCCAGCAGCGGGACGGTGATATTGGAGAAAATCATGGGGAGTGCAAGGCGCCACAGCGCTTTATCGGCAGCGTTGAGCAGCATGTTCAGGGACCTGATTGAGGACAAACGTCGCAGCGTCATGCATCAGATGACGCTGCGCAGGGGCAGGCGCTACAGCCATTCTCCATTTCGGATCACGCCAACGGCCAGACCCTCAATGGTAAAACTCTGCTGACGCAGATCGACAACGATAGGGGTAAACTCGCTGTTTTCTGGCAGCAGTTCGACGACGTTGCCCTGCTTTTTCAGGCGCTTGACCGTCACTTCATCGTCAATGCGCGCTACCACCACCTGGCCATTGCGCACATCCTGGGTTTTGTGGACCGCCAGCAGATCGCCATCCAGAATACCGATGTCTTTCATCGACATCCCGCTGACGCGCAGCAGAAAATCGGCGTTGGGCTTGAACATCGACGGGTCGACCTGATAGTGGCCTTCAATATGCTGCTGCGCCAGCAGCGGCTCACCGGCGGCGACGCGGCCGATCAGCGGCAGGCCGTGCTCTTCTTCCGTCAGCAGGCGGATACCGCGCGAGGCGCCGGAGACGATCTCGATTGCGCCTTTACGCGCCAGCGCTTTCAGGTGTTCTTCCGCCGCGTTTGGGGAACGGAACCCCAAGCGCTGAGCAATCTCCGCACGCGTCGGCGGCATGCCCGTCTGGCTGATATGATCCCGAATGAGATCAAACACCTCTTGCTGCCTGGTCGTTAACGCTTTCATTCCGCCCCCTGGGTGTATATACAGTTATGCTGTGAGTATATACAGCTAGCGGTGATTTTGGAACCACATGGCACACAAAAATCGGCAGATTGTTTATATTTTGCGAGGGTTAGCGAAGAACGTTAGTGATAATGGCTCCACAGCAGCGTTCCCCAGGTGATCAGCGCGATGATAATCGCCAGCAGGACCGCCGCCGACCCCATGTCTTTGGCGCGCCCTGAAAGCTCATGATAATCCGAGCCAATACGGTCCACGACCGCCTCAATCGCGCTGTTGAGAATTTCGACTATCATCACTAGCAGGACCGAGCCAATCAGCAATACGCGGGTGATGGCGTCGACGTCCAGCCAGCAGGCTATCGCGACGGCCACAATGGCGGCGACGCCTTCCTGACGAAACGCGGCCTCGTTGATCCACGCCGCGCGAAATCCTTTCCAGGAGTAACCTGCCGCCTTAATGATTCGGGTTAACCCGGTGGTATTATTGGCCATCACAAAACCTTTTTTATGTAAATGACGTCGATGAGTGTACGCGTTTGCCGCGCGGTAACGGAAATTTTGCCCGCTTTCTGTTATTCTTGCCGCGCATTTGCATGATTAACCAGAGGCTTCACATCGTTTATGTCCGGCTGGCAACGAATTTACTATAAATTACTGAATTTACCATTACGGGTGCTGGTAAAAAGCAAGTCTATTCCGGCAGAGCCTGCTCAGGAATTAGGACTCGATACCTCGCGTCCGGTCATGTACGTCCTGCCCTATAACTCCAAGGCGGACCTGCTGACGCTGCGCGCCCAATGCCTGGCGCATGATTTACCTGACCCGCTAGAACCGCTGGAAATCGACGGCGCCCTGCTGCCGCGCTACGTATTCATCCACGGCGGGCCGCGCGTATTCACCTATTACACGCCAAAAGAAGAGTCCATCAAGCTGTTCCACGACTACCTCGATCTGCACCGCAACCATCCGGATCTCGATGTGCAAATGGTGCCGGTGTCGGTGATGTTCGGCCGCTCGCCGGGTCGTGAGAAAGGGGAAGTCAATCCGCCGCTGCGGATGCTTAACGGCATTCAGAAATTTTTCGCCGTCTCCTGGCTCGGCCGCGACAGTTTCGTGCGCTTCTCGCCTTCCGTATCGCTGCGCCGCATGGCCGATGAGCACGGTACCGATAAGATCATCGCCCAAAAGCTGGCTCGCGTCGCGCGGATGCATTTTGCCCGCCAGCGCCTGGCCGCCGTCGGCCCGCGTCTGCCGGCCCGCCAGGATCTGTTTAACAAGCTGCTGGCGTCGAAGGCCATTGCCCGTGCGGTGGAAGACGAAGCGCGCAGCAAGAAAATTTCCCACGAGAAGGCCCAGCAGAACGCGATTGCACTGATGGAAGAGATTGCCGCGAACTTCTCTTACGAGATGATCCGCCTGACCGACCGCATTCTCGGCTTCACCTGGAACCGCCTGTATCAGGGCATCAACGTGCATAACGCCGAGCGCGTACGCCAGCTGGCGCACGACGGCCATGAGATTGTCTATGTCCCCTGCCACCGCAGCCACATGGACTATCTGCTGCTCTCTTACGTCCTGTATCACCAGGGGCTGGTGCCACCGCACATCGCGGCGGGTATCAACCTTAACTTCTGGCCGGCCGGGCCAATCTTCCGCCGCCTCGGCGCGTTCTTTATTCGCCGCACCTTTAAGGGCAACAAGCTCTACTCCACGGTGTTCCGCGAGTACCTTGGTGAACTGTTCAGCCGCGGCTATTCCGTGGAGTATTTCGTCGAAGGCGGCCGCTCCCGTACCGGCCGTCTGCTCGATCCGAAGACCGGTACGCTGTCGATGACCATCCAGGCGATGCTGCGCGGCGGCACCCGGCCGATCACTCTGGTGCCGATCTATATCGGCTACGAGCACGTGATGGAGGTGGGGACCTATGCCAAAGAGCTGCGCGGCGCAACCAAAGAGAAAGAGAGTCTGCCGCAGATGCTGCGCGGCTTAAGCAAGTTGCGCAACCTTGGCCAGGGCTACGTTAACTTCGGCGAACCGCTGCCGCTGATGACCTACCTGAACCACCATGTGCCGGAGTGGCGGGAAGCGATTGACCCAATCGAAGCGGTCCGCCCCTCCTGGCTTACGCCGACGGTGAATAACATCGCCGCTGACCTGATGGTGCGCATCAATAACGCCGGCGCGGCCAACGCCATGAACCTGTGCTGTACGGCGCTACTGGCCTCCCGCCAGCGTTCGCTGACCCGTGAGCAGCTCACCCAGCAGCTGGAGTGTTACCTCGCGCTGCTGCGCAATGTGCCCTATTCGCCGGATGCCACCGCGCCGTCCGCTTCGGCCAGCGAGCTCATCGATCATGCACTGCAGATGAATAAGTTCGAAGTTGAAAAGGACACCATTGGCGACATCATCATTCTGCCGCGCGAGCAGGCGGTGCTGATGACCTACTATCGCAACAACATCGCCCATATGCTGGTGATGCCGTCGCTGTTAGCCGCCCTGGTGACTCAGCATCGTCATCTCAGCCGCGCCGAAGTGCTGCGCCATGTGGAAACGCTCTACCCGTTCCTCAAAGCCGAGCTGTTCCTGCGCTGGGAGAAAGCGGAGCTGGCCGGAGTAATGGATGCGCTGATTGCCGAGATGCTGCGTCAGGAGCTGATCGTCATCGATGGCGATGTGATGAGCCTTAACCCGTCGCACTCTCGCTCCCTGCAGCTGTTGGCCGCAGGCGCTCGCGAGACGCTGCAGCGCTACGCCATCACCTTCTGGCTGCTGAGCGCTAACCCGTCGATCAACCGCAGCTCGCTGGAGAAAGAGAGCCGTACCGTGGCGCAGCGCCTGTCGGTGCTGCATGGCATCAACGCGCCGGAGTTCTTCGACAAAGCAGTGTTCAGTACCCTGGTGTTGACCCTGCGCGATGAAGGCTATATCAGCGATACGGGCGATGCCGAGCCGGAAGAGACCCTGAAGGTCTACCGGATGCTGGCGGATTTGATTACATCGGATGTACGTCTGACGATCGAAAGCGTCACGCAGGACGACGCGTAACGCGGCGTTTGCCGTCCTCACCGCCCCCCGGTAAACCGGGGGGATGGGGACAGGGGTTTTACAGGTAGCTCATCGCCAGGCCGAGGAACAGCACCAGCCCGACGTAGTTATTGTTCATAAACGCTTTAAAGCAGTTATCGCGGTCGCGATTGAAGATAAGCTTCTGCTGCCAGCCAAACAGACCCGCCGCCACGAACAGCGACCAGTAGTATTCCCAGCCCAGCCCATTCAGCCAGCCCACCGCGCCCATCAGCGCCAGCACGGCCACCTGCAGGATACCGATAATCAGACGATCGTTTTCGCCGAACAGGATCGCCGTCGATTTAATGCCGATCTTGACGTCGTCATCGCGATCCACCATCGCATACTGGGTATCGTAGGCCACCGCCCACAGAATGTTGGCGAGGAACATCAGCCAGCAGCTCAGCGGCAGCGATTCACTGACGGCCGAGAAGGCCATCGGGATCGACCAGCCAAAGGCCGCCCCCAGCACCACCTGCGGCAGATGGGTGTAGCGCTTCATAAACGGATAGACCCACGCCAGCGCCAGCGCCGCCACCGACAGCAAAATCGTCATGGTGTTGAGGGTAAGCACCAGCAGGAAGGAGAGCAGCACCAGAACGATAAACAGCGTTCGCGCCTCTTTCTCGGTGACGTCGCCGCTCGGCAGCGGACGGCGGGCGGTACGCTTTACGTGACCATCAAATTTTCGATCGGCATAGTCATTCACCACGCAGCCGGCGGCACGCATCAGCCAGACGCCGGCGACAAAGACCGCCAGGATCCACAGCGGCGGGACGCCCGGCGAGGCCACCCATAGCGCCCACAGCGTCGGCCACAGCAGCAGCAAGGCGCCGATCGGTTTGTCAGTGCGCATCAGGCGATGAAACGCCAACAGCTTATTCTGCGACAGACTCCACTCCATTTTTTCTTCCTCTTAGTACAACGGCGACGCAGGCAAAAACAGCTCGGTCAGCAGCAGGGGTTTGCCGCTTAGCCGCAGGCGGGAACGACGTCCCCACAGCGCTGCATCGCGACCAATTTCAATAAAATCGCGGGTTAACGTCGACGACGTGAACAGGTATCGCCCCAGCGGGGTCTGCCCGAGCTGCTGTAGCGCCAGCTCCGGCCCACACAACGTCGACTCCGGCACCACCGTGCGCCCGGCCAGCCAGGGCTCACCGTCGGCATTGAGTATAATCTCCCGCAGCCAATAGCGCGGCTCGTCGGGCAACAGCGCCGCTTCGTCAGCCAGCGCCTCACGCCCGATATACCCTTCGTTAACCAGGGTGACGGTGACCTGCTTTCCTTGTTGCTCAAAACGCTGGGTCATTGAGTCCTCCAGCAGCAGCCAGTCACTCAGAGGCGGCGCCAGGGGCGGCATAACGGCAAAATAGCGCAGCGCACGCAGTCGCGTAAGCGCGGGATGGGACATGCCTGATTCTCCGGTACATAACGTGAGAGCATTGTATCGCAGAATAGGCGGTTGGTGGCGGGCAAACGTCAATATACGATCATTCACGCAACAGCAATGCAACAGGCCGCCGCGCGTGCAAAAAAAGGTGCATCCCGGAGGATGCACCTAAAGGCTGTGCCTAAACATCAGCATTGTGGGGAGACGATTACCCCTTGCCTTTTACACTGCTGATAAAGGTGGAACGAGCGGATTTCGAGCCGAGGCGCTCAGCTTCGTTCATCAATTTCAGGGCTTTGTCGATGTCACCTTGTTTCACCGCCTGCTTAATACCGTTATTGAAGTAGGTTTCGGTATCGCTGAGCATCGGTTCGCTTTTGGCGGCCGGCGCCGCAGCGGCTGCGGCGGCTGGCGCGGCTACCGGCGCCGCGGTGTTACCGACGGTGACCGGGCCCGGGCCGGAGGAGCCGAACAGCGGCCCCACCAGCACGCTGGAGGTGCTGTTGGTTTTCACTTTCAGCTTCAGCACGCCATCGGTGGTATGTTTGGCGATGGGATCCGGAATGTCCGGCGCCGCATTGCCTGCGCCTTTGGCATAGGCTTTCGCCGGATCCAACAGGGTGGTGGTCTGCTGGAGATCTTTTTCAGTGGTAAATACCAGCACATAGAGCTTCTGCTGGCCCAGCGCCGGGGTCAGGCGCATCACGCCGCCCAGGCGATCGGCAGTCATCACGCCCGGCTGCTGATAGGTGAAGTAGTTGCTGGGGAAGAACGCCGCTGGCGTCATGTTCTGGTCGAGAATCAGCACGTTCGGCGCAAAAATCTGCTTATGTTTGTTCAGCTCGCTGTCGAGGGTCAGGGTCAGCTCACCGATATTGGCCGGCACGCTCCAGGCGGCGACCGGTCCGACGATCCCCGGTACATCCAGGCGTTGACCGCCGGTGGTTAAATCTACGCTCTGCGTCTTCGATTGATCGGCAGGCGTCCAGATCAGCTGCTGCAGCGCACTGGCTGGAATAGACGGCGCGGCGCTGGTGTTCTGCGGTACAAAGTTAACATCGGCAAGGCTCATCCCCGGCACGCATGCCAACATCCCTGCGGATAAACACAGAGCGACGAGAGTTTTCTTCATTTTCATTCTTCTCACCTTGGATAGCATCGGTTTAGCGGTAGCCAGGCAATAGCGCGCTAACCCTGAATAGTCAGGAGGGGCCGATGCCCCTCCCAGGTTACATCCGTCCTGCGGACGGTATTACCACCACACTTCCATCTGGGCACCGAAGGTAACTTCGCTGTCGTCACCACGGCTGGAGGTGAAAGCGCCGCTTCCGCTGCTGTCTTTTGTCTGCAGACCGGAGGTGTTGCTGTAGCCCCAGTTTTCATCCCACTTCGCGTAGGTTGCGAAGATACGGATAGCCGGACGAGACCAGACGCTGTTCCCTGCCTGCCATTGCTGAGCCAGAGTAATTTTGTACTGGTTGTTGTTTTCGCTGGTACGCTGGGATTTCACGTTGTCGTAACCGATTTCCAGCTGGGTGCTCATGATCGGCGTCCATTTGTACATCGGACGAACACCCACGGTGTACCAGGTGGAGCCGTTTTTGCTGTCCAGATCCACGTCCTGGTACATCGCAACGTACATCAGGCCCCAGTCATCGTTGAAGTCCATCGCGCCGTGATCCAGAACGCGGATCATGCTGCCGTTGTTATCGATGCTGGTCCCTTGAGAGTGGCCGCTGTTCCAGGAGGTCATTGCGTCAGTGGCGTACTGAACGACAAACTTGTTGAAGCCGCCCCAGATGGACTGAGTATGTTCACCGGTCCACATCCAGCCGTCTTTCGACGCGCCGTCTTCCAGACGGTAGTCATCCTGCGGGTTAGCACGGCCGTAATCGACGCCTAACTCCAGCACGCCGCCCGGGTTGGTTTCCAGGCCCGCCAGACGGATGTCAAAGACGTCGTTGGCAGTTTTCGCAGCATATTTTTTGGTGTCATCGCTGGAGAAAGTATAAGAGCCGCCGCTTTCTGAGTTACGAGTAGCGGCCAGAGAGAGCTTACCGAAGCCAAGGTCAACGTTTTCCAGACCTGCACCCGGGCCGGAGATATCCCAGTAGTAGAAGTCGATCATGTGAACGTCATGACGCTGATAGAAGCGTTTACCCGCCCACAGCGTGGAGCCCGGCAGCCAGTCGATCAGGTTTTTACCCTGGATGTTGGCTTCACGGAACGCCGGAGAGGTGCTTTCCCAGTCATCTTCCTGATTCACGGAATAGGCAACGTTAGTATCGAAATAAAAACTCTTATCCCCTTCCTTCCACAGCTCCTGGCCCAGCTTCAGTTCCGCATAGGTTTCACATTCGTTACCAAGACGGTATTTACTTTGAGCGCCGGTCGCTTTGAAGCACTGTTGCTCGCCGCCGCTGCCGGTCCAGCCAATGCCGGAACGCGCGTAGCCATGGAAATCGACAGCCAGCGCCTGAGCAGACATAACGCCTGCCGCGACGGCGACCGCCAGTGGAAGTTTGCGCAGAGTAATCATCATTCTATCTCCTGAGATCATTGCTTTTCTTTGCACGCTTCGCCGGTGTACCGCCAGCCGGGTTCGCGCCTTTTTTTAATGGGAAGCCTTACACGCCCGGCTCTTTATGCAGCCGACGACAAGCGGTGCCATCCTCACGGAATAAATGGCAACGTTCTGGCGGCAAACCGATGGCGAATGTGGCTCCCTCTTCTACCAACACCACGTCGTTCTGGCGGTAAACCAGGTTCTGACGGATGGCGGGGATCTGGATATGAATTTGCGTTTCGTGACCTAACTGCTCGACGACCTGAACCTCGCCTTCGAGGGTCACATCGGCGATATCGCTGGGCAGTAAATGCTCCGGGCGGATACCTAAGGACATGTTGGCGCCCGCCTGAACGTTGGCGCTGTCCACCGGCAGCCAGATTTGCTGACGGTTCGGCAGTTCAACCTGCACCTGATCGATAGCCGTCGCGGTGACTTTAACCGGCAGGAAGTTCATCTTCGGTGAACCGATAAAGCCGGCGACGAAGCGGTCAGCCGGATAGTGATAGAGTTCCAGCGGTTTCCCGACCTGCGCCACCCGGCCAGCGTCGAGGACCACGATCTTGTCCGCGAGGGTCATCGCTTCCACCTGATCGTGGGTGACATAGATCATGGTGCGGCCCAGTCGCTTATGCAGACGGGAGATTTCGATACGCATCTGGACGCGCAGGGCGGCATCGAGGTTGGAAAGCGGCTCATCCAGCAGGAAGACGCTCGGCTCAGCCACAAGGGTACGACCAATCGCCACGCGCTGGCGCTGACCGCCGGAGAGGGCTTTCGGTTTACGCTCCAGCAGATGGGCCAGCTGCAGCACTTCCGCAACCTGGGTCACCCGCTGGTTAATCAGATCTTTTTTCGCGCCGGCCAGCTTCAGGCCAAACGACATATTTTCCGCAACGGAAAGGTGGGGATAGAGCGCATAAGACTGGAATACCATCCCAACGCCGCGTTCTGCCGGTGGGATCTCGTTCATGCGGGTGTCCCCGATAAACAGGTCCCCGCTGGTAATAGTTTCTAACCCGGCAATCATACGCAGCAGGGTAGATTTGCCGCAGCCCGATGGCCCGACAAACACGACGAATTCCCCTTCGTGGATATCGAGATTGATATCTTTCGATACCACCACGTCACCCCAGGCTTTCGTTACATTTCGCAGCTGTACGCTCGCCATGCCCTTCTCCCTTCGTTACAACCTGTCACTAACAGTCACATTCAAGATGGGTCGACTATGCGGCATTCATTAGCCGGGCAAATCCTCCGCCCCCCGGCTTTTTTATGGGGGAGGAGATGGGAGGATGAGAGATTGGCTCTCGCCGCGGGGGATGGCGGGCGGCGCGTGATTTCGTGATGGAGGCGACAAAATTGGGCGCTTTTTTCTGTGCTCCAGGACGCAATACGGCCGTTTTTGCAATGGAGATCACACAACCAGCGGGTGGGGCGTAGACCTGGGGAGGATGGAAAGGGGTTGTTAAAAAAGGAAACTCATCATCGTTAAGCCACCGAAGTGTATCCACGAGTACAACACCAAAAAGGACGGGTATATGAAAATCAAAACTGGCGCTCGCATCCTCGCGCTGTCGGCACTGACCACGATGATGTTTTCCGCCTCTGCCCTCGCGAAAATTGAAGAAGGTAAGCTGGTTATCTGGATTAACGGCGACAAAGGCTACAACGGCCTCGCTGAAGTGGGTAAAAAGTTTGAAAAAGACACCGGCATTAAAGTTTCCGTAGAACACCCGGACAAGCTGGAAGAGAAATTCCCGCAGGTTGCGGCGACCGGCGACGGCCCGGACATCATCTTCTGGGCGCATGACCGTTTCGGCGGCTACGCGCAGTCCGGCCTGCTGGCGGAAATCACCCCGGACAAAGCGTTCCAGGACAAACTCTATCCGTTCACCTGGGATGCCGTTCGCTATAACGGCAAACTGATCGCCTACCCGATCGCGGTGGAAGCGCTGTCCCTGATTTACAACAAAGACCTGGTACCGAACCCGCCGAAGACCTGGGAAGAGATCCCGGCGCTGGATAAAGAACTGAAAGCGAAAGGTAAGAGCGCGCTGATGTTCAACCTGCAGGAACCGTACTTCACCTGGCCGCTGATCGCTGCCGACGGCGGATACGCGTTCAAGTTTGAAAACGGCAAGTACGATGTGAAAGACGTCGGCGTGGACAGCGCAGGCGCGAAAGCGGGCCTGACCTTCCTGGTTGACCTGATCAAGAACAAGCACATGAATGCCGATACCGATTACTCCATCGCGGAAGCGGCCTTCAACAAAGGTGAAACCGCGATGACCATCAACGGTCCGTGGGCGTGGTCTAACATCGATAAGAGCAAGGTTAACTACGGCGTGACCCTGCTGCCGACCTTTAAAGGCAAACCATCGAAACCGTTCGTTGGCGTGCTGAGCGCGGGGATCAACGCCGCCAGCCCGAATAAAGAGCTGGCGAAAGAGTTCCTCGAAAACTACCTGATGACCGATCAGGGTCTGGAATCGGTTAACAACGACAAACCGCTGGGTGCCGTGGCGCTGAAATCCTTCCAGGAAAAACTGGAAAAAGATCCGCGCATCGCCGCCACCATGGCGAACGCCCAGAAAGGCGAAATCATGCCTAACATCCCACAGATGTCTGCCTTCTGGTATGCCGTTCGTACCGCGGTTATCAACGCCGCCAGCGGTCGTCAGACTGTCGATGCTGCGCTGAAGGATGCCCAGAGCCGTATCACCAAGTAAGAAAACGGCGGGTGGCGCTTGCGCTTACCCGCCCTACCACTACGGCTCGGACCGTAGGTCAGGTAAGCGAAGCGCCACCTGACAAATAAGCTTTCACCGCTGTAGAGGATGATCCCCATGGATGCCGTTAAAAAGAAACACTGGTGGCAAAGTCCGCAACTCACATGGTCTGTGATTGGCTTACTGTGCCTGCTGGTGGGTTACCTTGTTGTTTTGATGTACGCCCAGGGGGAGTACCTGTTCGCCATCATGACGCTGATTTTAAGCTCAGTTGGCCTGTATATTTTCGCTAACCGCAAGGCTTATGCCTGGCGCTATGTCTATCCCGGCCTCGCCGGCATGGGCCTGTTTGTCCTGTTTCCGCTGATCTGTACTATCGCTATCGCGTTCACCAACTACAGCAGCACCAACCAGCTGACCTTTGAGCGCGCGCAGCAGGTGCTGATGGATCGCTCCTTCCAGGCCGGCAAAGCCTATAACTTCACGCTGATCCCGGCAGGCGACGAGTGGAAGCTGGCCCTGACCGACGGCGAGAGCGGTAAAAACTACCTTTCCGACGCCTTTAAATTCGGCGGCGAGCAGAAGCTGGCGTTAAAAGAAACCGACGCCCTGCCGGAAGGCGAGCGCGCCAACCTGCGCGTCATTACCCAGAACCGCACCGCGCTGAACCAGCTGACCGCCGTGCTGCCTGACGACAGCAAAGTGATCATGAGCTCGCTGCGCCAGTTCTCCGGCACCCAACCGCTGTATACGCTTGGCGAAAACGGCGTGCTGACCAACAATCAAACCCACGTCAAATACCGCCCGAACAACGACGTTGGTTTCTACCAGGCCATCAACGCCGACGGTAGCTGGGGCACAGAAAAGCTGAGCCCGGGCTACACCGTGACTATCGGCTGGGACAACTTTACCCGCGTCTTCCACGATGAAGGCATCCAGAAACCGTTCTTCGCGATCTTCGTCTGGACGGTGGTGTTCTCGGTGCTGACCGTGGTGCTGACCGTCGCGGTGGGGATGATCCTTGCCTGCCTGGTGCAGTGGGAAGCACTGAAAGGCAAAGCGATTTACCGCGTCCTGCTGATTCTGCCGTATGCCGTACCGTCATTTATTTCGATTCTGATTTTCAAAGGTCTGTTCAACCAGAGCTTTGGTGAAATCAACATGATGCTCAGCACGCTGTTCGGCATTAAGCCGGCGTGGTTTAGCGACCCGACCACCGCGCGCACCATGATCATCATCGTCAACACCTGGCTGGGCTACCCGTACATGATGATCCTGTGCATGGGGCTGCTGAAGGCGATTCCGGACGATCTGTACGAAGCGTCGGCAATGGATGGCGCCGGCCCGTTCCAGAACTTCTTTAAAATTACCTTCCCTCTGCTGATTAAGCCGCTGACGCCGCTGATGATCGCCAGCTTCGCCTTTAACTTTAACAACTTCGTCCTGATTCAACTGTTGACCAACGGCGGTCCGGACCGTCTCGGCACCACCACCCCGGCCGGTTATACC
This sequence comes from Klebsiella sp. GG_Kp173, assembly GCF_040062415.1. Taxonomy (NCBI): domain Bacteria; kingdom Pseudomonadati; phylum Pseudomonadota; class Gammaproteobacteria; order Enterobacterales; family Enterobacteriaceae; genus Klebsiella; species Klebsiella sp. GG_Kp173. The sequence goes on along the minus strand of NZ_JBEAFZ010000082.1, from coordinate 2,899 downwards.
GACCTGCTGGTGAGCTACACCTACCGTATCGCCTTTGAAGGCGGCGGCGGTCAGGACTTCGGCCTGGCGGCGGCTATCGCAACGCTTATCTTCCTGCTGGTTGGCGCGTTAGCGATTGTGAACCTGAAAGCCACACGCATGAAGTTTGATTAATTGGAATAACCAGGTGTTATTGGCGCGGGCAGTTTGGACTCGGCCAGCGCGGAAGAACCGGAGCGTACACGTAGTACGTGAGGATTCTGAGCACTGCCCGAGTTCAAAATGGCAAGCAAAATAGCCTGGTGCGAAGTCAAGGGGAGTAAAATTACAATGGCTATGGTCCAACCCAAATCGCAGAAGCTACGTTTATTTACCACGCATCTCCTGCTACTGATTTTTATCGCGGCGATTATGTTTCCGCTGCTGATGGTTATCGCCATCTCGCTGCGCGAGGGTAACTTCGCCACCGGCAGCCTGATCCCGGATACCATCTCCTGGGAGCACTGGCGTCTGGCGTTAGGCTTCAGCGTCGAACACGCGGATGGCCGCGTCACGCCGCCGCCGTTCCCGGTCCTTCTGTGGCTGTGGAACTCGATTAAGGTCGCCGGGATCACCGCGATCGGTATCGTCGCCCTCTCCACCACCTGCGCCTACGCTTTTGCCCGTATGCGCTTCCCGGGGAAAGCGACCCTGCTGAAAGGGATGTTGATTTTCCAGATGTTCCCGGCGGTGCTGTCGCTGGTGGCGCTGTACGCGTTGTTTGACCGCCTGGGCCAGTACATCCCGTTCGTCGGCCTCAACACCCACGGCGGCGTGATCTTTGCCTACATGGGCGGTATCGCCCTGCACGTCTGGACCATCAAAGGCTACTTCGAAACCATCGATGGCTCGCTGGAAGAAGCGGCGGCTCTGGATGGCGCGACCCCATGGCAGGCGTTCCGCCTCGTACTGCTGCCGCTGTCGGTGCCGATTCTGGCGGTGGTCTTTATTCTGTCGTTCATCGCGGCTATCACCGAAGTGCCGGTCGCCTCGCTGCTGCTGCGCGATGTGAACAGCTATACCCTGGCGGTAGGTATGCAACAGTATCTCAACCCGCAGAACTATCTGTGGGGCGACTTTGCCGCCGCGGCGGTACTCTCCGCCATCCCGATTACGGTCGTGTTCCTGCTGGCGCAGCGCTGGCTGGTGAACGGCCTGACGGCGGGCGGGGTGAAAGGTTAAGTTTTTTTGTAACACCGGCCCCAAATTTCAGAGGAGGGCCGACGGTCTAGCCGCAATACACGACCCCAACCGGGTATTGTCGCCGTCGCCCTCAGCTGAAAAAGTAAGGCCAATGCCACTGCTATCCTCAACTGGACCCTACATAAATTCTATTTGTGACTGTTGGTCAGCGGCCCTGGAGGCCGCTTTTTTTTATTCGCGTTTCAGGCGATTAGAGTTACACAGCCAGAGCGTAATCACCAGGATCAGGATCGCGGCGGAATAAATAAGTACCGCCATCGGCGACTCATGGTCGATGATGATCAGACGCACAATCGCGGTGATGCCGATATAGACAAAATAGCGCAGCGGGAAATGGAACCCCGACTGAAAATACTTGACGATCAGCGCGATAAACTCGAAGTAGAGAAAGTAGACCACCAGACCTTCCACCAGCCGGTACTTACTGGTCGGCTCCGGGGTAAAGAGGACATCGGCCAGATGCAGCGTCTCTTTACCGAGGAAGACGATCAGGATAATCCCCAGGCACAGCAGCCCAAGATTCAAAACCGTTTGCATCGCAGTGGCGATAAAATTCACCAGTGGGCGATAAACCAACGACATATTCACACCTCATAATCAGTCCGTGTTGCGTCCGGTATAGCGCAAAAGTGTGATCCAGATCTACAGTTACCCCTCACCGCGTGGGCTTTAATTTTTTTCGCTGTCAGGGCAGGATTTCGGCAAAAGAGAAAAATGCTCTCCTTTACGGCGTGTGATCGACATAACTGATTCCCATGATTTGCATAAAAATTTCTTTGTACAACCATTGTTAATCAATAGCTTAATTTACATACAAGCCTGCATGTTTAGATATGGCTAAAAATAAAAATTTTCTCCAGACCTTAATAAATAAAGGGTTATTTGAGAAGGTTTTTTTCTGCCGATTCCCTTAGCATATTTCCTCATCATCTTACGTCCAGGAATCATAATAATGTCTGACCAAACATCCTCTCTTTTTATTCGCTGGCTACAGCGAGAAGTCGCACCAGCATTAGGTTGCACTGAACCCGTTGCTATTTCATTTACCACCGCTTACGCCGCGAAACATTTAGGGAAGGTGCGAATAAGCAGGTCATTTCTTCCCAAGCTGACTCGCTGATTAAAATTTCGCGGATCTGGGCCGATTTTTTTCCCGCAAACACATCGAATCAGCCTATTTAGGCTATTTTTTCCACCATTTCTGGCGTTATTTCCGGTTTTTACTGAGATCTCTCCCACTGACGTATCATTTGGTCCACCCGAAACAGGTTGGCCAGGGTGAATAACATCGCCAGTTGGTTATCGTTTTTCAGCAGCCCCTTGTATCTGGCTTTCACGAAGCCGAACTGCCGCTTGATGATGCGAAACGGGTGCTCCACCTTGGCACGGATGCTGGCTTTCATGTATTCGATGTTGATGGCCGTTTTGTTCTTGCGCGGATGCTGCTTCAAGGTTTTTACCCTGCCGGGACGCTCGGCGATCAGCCAGTCCACATCCACCTCGGCCAGCTCCTCGCGCTGTGGCGCTCCTTGGTAGCCGGCATCGGCTGAGACAAATTGCTCCTCTCCATGAAGCAGATTACCCAGCTGATTGAGGTCATGCTCGTTGGCCGCGGTGGTGACTAGGCTGTGGGTCAGGCCACTCTTGGCATCGACACCAATGTGGGCCTTCATGCCAA
>NZ_JBEAFZ010000009.1:0-112872 GCF_040062415.1 Klebsiella sp. GG_Kp173 | reverse complement strand
CCCCCCCCCCCCCCCCCCGCCGCCCTGGCGCGGCTTGACGCGCAGATGCTGGCGCACAACGCCTCGCCGGGCGGCGCCGCCGATCTCCTTGCCGCCACCCTGTTTCTCGACCGGGTTGCCGGCTAACGCATTCAGAGGATGTTATGGAACAGATTACATTGTCATTTCCTGCCAGCCGCGCCCTCAGCGGCAGAGCGTTGGCAGGGGTTGTAGGTTCAGGCGATATGGAGGTGCTCTATACCGCCGCCGGGAGCGATACGCTCCGCGTGCAAATTACCACCTCGGTGGATAACAGCCAGGCGCGCTGGCAGGCGCTGTTCGACCGGCTGAACCTGATCAACGGCCTGCCCGCCGGGCAGTTGGTTATTCACGACTTCGGCGCCACGCCGGGCGTCGCCCGTATTCGTATTGAACAAGTCTTTGAGGAGGCCGCTCATGCGTAACGATCGCAGCTTTATCGAACTGCGCGCTCGCGAACGCGCACACGCCCTGCTGGACGACGGCAGTTACCGCGAACTGCTGGATCCGTTTGACGGCATTATGTCGCCATGGCTGGGCGCTCAGGGCATCGTCCCGCAGTCCGACGACGGTATGGTGGTCGCCAAAGGCACGATCAACGGCCAGCCGGCGGTGGTGATTGCCATCGAAGGCACCTTCCAGGGCGGCAGTATGGGCGAAGTATCCGGCGCCAAAATGGCCGCCGCGCTTGAGCTGGCGGCGGAGGATAACCGCAACGGTATCCCGACGCAGGCGGTGCTGTGCCTGGAAACCGGCGGCGTCCGGCTACAGGAGGCCAACCTCGGTCTGGCCGCCATCGCCGATATTCACGCGGCGATTGTCGATCTGCGCCGCTACACCCCGGTAGTCGGCATCATCGCTGGCACCGTCGGCTGCTTCGGCGGCATGTCCATCGCCGCCGCGCTGTGCAGCTACCTTATCGTCACCCGTGAAGCCCGCCTCGGTCTCAACGGCCCGCAGGTTATCGAGCAGGAAGCCGGCATTGAAGAGTACGACTCACGCAACCGGCCATTTATCTGGAGCATGACCGGCGGCGAAATTCGCGCCGCCAGCGGCCTGGTCGACGCGCTGGTTAACGATGGCGTCAACGCGGTCAAAACCGCGATGAACGAGGCGATCGCCAAAGGCGTACCGGCGCAGCACCGCAGCGACAACTATGACGATTATCTGCGTCGCTTGAGCCAATTCGATACCCGCCAGCAGGCGGATACCGCGCAAATTAAACAGCTTTTTGCCCGGGAGGATAAATAATGAGTCAGTTCCCAAACCGCGCCGCGCTATGGCTGAATAAACTGGCGCCCAACGCGCCGCTGATGAACGGGTTATGCGCCTCTGTACAGGTCGCAGATGGCCAGATTGATGGCGAAAACGTCCGCTTTATCGCCGTGGTGCCTGACGCTAACAACCACTATCCGCGCGCCGCCGGCGGCGAAGTCGGCCTGCTGGAAGGCTGGACGCTGGCGAAAGTGGTCAACGAAACCATCGCCGCCGACGCCGATCAGCCTGTCAAACGGCCGATCGTCGCGGTAATTGATGTCCCGAGCCAGGCCTATGGCCGCCGCGAAGAAGCCTTTGGCATCCACCAGGCCCTGGCCGGGGCGGCAGGCGCCTACGCCAAAGCCCGTCTTGTCGGCCATCCGGTGATTGGCCTGATCGTCGGAAAAGCGATGTCAGGGGCGTTTCTGGCCCACGGCTATCAGGCCAACCGCCTGATCGCTTTTAACGATAGCGGCGTGCTGGTTCACGCGATGGGTAAAGAATCGGCAGCGCGCATTACGCTGCGTACCGTAGAGGCGCTGGAGAAACTGGCGGCGACCATCCCGCCGATGGCCTATGACGTCAACAACTACGCCACGCTCGGCCTGCTCTCTGCTCTGCTTGACATCAGCAATCCGGACGCGCCTGACGACCACGATCTGGCGCTGGTCAGCCACACCTTGCGCGACGCCATCGCTGACGCGCGCCAGGATCCCTCGCTGAAGTGCCGCCTGGGTGCGGAAAACCGCCGCAGTTCGCAGCAGGTCCGCGACCTTATGCGCGCCAGCTGGTAAGACGTTCGTTCGTACGTAAGTAGTAGAAGAAAACCTGCCGGAAGCCGTCCCCCGGAGCGCGTAATAACCGCGCCGGGCAGGGACGGCTTTTAGAAAAAATAACAATCGCGCCAGTACTCTATTTTATTTACAGGTGATTTATGACTTATGTGATTATTCATGCTCTTGCCCCGATTTTCGTCATTATGCTGCTGGGCTTCTGGGCCGGTAAAGCCGGGATGGTAGATAACAAAAATGTCTCCCTGCTCAATATCTTTGTAATGGATTTCGCCTTACCCGCTACGCTGTTCAGCGCCACGGTGCAAACCCCATGGGCCGGTATCGTCGCCCAGTCGCCGCTGGTGCTGGTGCTCACCGGCGCGATGTGGATCACCTACGCCGGGATCTACTTCCTCGCCACCAGCGTGTTCAAACGCACCCCGCAGGATGCCGCGGTGCTGACCCTCACCGTCGCGCTGCCGAACTACGCCGCGCTGGGCCTGCCGATCCTTGGCAGCGTGCTCGGCGAAGGCGCATCGACCTCGCTGTCGGTGGCGGTCTCTATCGCCTGCGGTTCGGTCCTGATGACCCCCTTCTGCCTGCTGATTCTGGAACGTGAAAAAGCCCGCGCCGCGGGGGAAAACACCGGTTCTACGCTGGCGATGCTGCCGGTGCTGATGTGGCGTTCGGTGAAAAAGCCGATCGTCTGGGGCCCGCTGCTCGGGGTGGTGCTTTCCGCTATCGGCATTAACATGCCGGACCTGCTGCTGGCCTCCATCAAACCGCTGGGCCTGGCCGCTACCGCAGCAGCGCTGTTCCTCACCGGGGTGATCCTCTCGGCGCGTAAACTGCAGATCAATGCGCTGATCGCCACCTCCACCCTCGTAAAACTGCTGGTACAGCCGTTTATCGCCTGGGGTCTGGTGATGCTGCTGGGTCTGCATGGCTCCATCGCGATTACCGCGATCCTGATGATTGCCCTGGCCGCCGGCTTCTTCGGCGTGGTGTTCGGCAACCGCTTCGGCGTGCAGTCCCCGGATGCTGAAGCCGTGCTGTTGTTAAGCTCGGTTCTGTGTATCCTGTCGTTACCGCTGTTTATCTCTCTGACTTCAGGACTGTAAACCATGTCATCAACGCCGCGTCCCCACGATTTAGTTTGGTTAAACCACGCCAGCGCCCTGGAAGATATTGCCGAGCCGTGGGTGGTTCAGCAGTGGCGAGCCGCGCTGCCGGTGGTGGTGAGGCGCGACGTTGACGACCAGGCCCGTATCCCGGTTGGGGTGAGGGGCATGAAGCGCGAGCAGCGTGCCGCCGGCTGGGTACAGGCGCAGAATATCGTGCGCAGCGTCACCCCGGAGATGCTTGTCGAGCGCGAAGCATTACTCTGCTCGCCGTTTGTCTCGCAGCCGCCGGTTCAGGCTGCTATCGCCCTCACCTTACACCGCTGGCCCTGGGGCTGGGGCGTCACCGGCAGCACTGGCTACGCGCTGGCGACCGAAATTCCGGTACTCCATGCAGCAAGCGATCTGGATCTGCTGATCCGCGCGCCGCAGCCGCTGGCCCGCGAGGCGCTGCTGGAATGGCAGTCCCGGGTGGCCAAGCTCCCGTGCCGCGCCGATACCCAGGTCGAAACGCCGTACGGCGCCTTCGCCCTCAATGAGTGGCTACGCGATGGGCGGGCGCTGTTGAAAACGTCACACGGTGCGCGCTTAACTACTGCGCCGTGGCGCAGGGAGGAATGATGAAGATTTTGTTTACTTTTCCCGGACAGGGCGCCCAGCGTCCCAACATGCTGGCGGCTATCCCCGACCGCGAAGCGATCCTCAGCCAGGCGTGCGCCGTGCTGGGGGATGAAGTCGATACCCTCGATAGCGCCGACGCGCTAAAGCATACCCGTGCAGTACAACTCTGTCTGCTGATCGCCGGGGTAGCCTGGGCGCGCGAACTACAGCGCCAGGGCGTGGATCCGCAGATGGTCAGCGGGCTCTCTATCGGCGCGTTTCCGGCAGCGGTGATTGCCGGTGCGCTCGATTTCGCCAGCGCGCTGCGCCTGGTAGCCCTGCGCGGCGATCTCATGGAGCAGGCCTATCCTGAAGGTTACGGGCTGACGGCGATTATGGGCCTGACCCGCCCGCGGCTTGAGGCGCTGATGCAGGGCCACGAGGTCTATCTCGCCAACCTCAACGCCGAAACGCAGATTGTAATCGCCGGACGCGATGAAGCCATGGCCGAAGTGGCACAGCTGGCGCTGCAGGCGGGCGCCAGCAAGGCGCAGCGGCTGGCGGTCAGCGTGCCATCGCACTGTGCGCTGCTGGATAAACCCGCCGCAACGCTGGCAAAAGCCTTTGCCGACCTGGCCTTAACGCGCCCGCAGTGCGCCTATTTAAGCGGCTCGACGGCGCGCGTGCTGTGGGACCCGCTGCGGATCGCCGACGATCTGGCGATGAACATGGCGCGCACCGTGCATTGGCAGGAGGCGATGATCGCCGCCGATGAGCGCGACGCGCGCTTAGCCATTGAGATGCCCCCCGGCGGGGTATTGACCTGCCTGACCCGCCAGGCGGGCTGGCGCGGGGAGACCCTTTCGCTGGAACGCAGCGGCGTGGACGTTGCCCGCCATCTGGCGCAGCGGCTTAACGAATAAGGCTCCGGGCGTACATCCTTCCTTCCGCCGCCAGCGCCAGCAGGTCGGCATCGCGCTCGCGATGGTGTGAATAGACAATCGAGATCAGCTGGCGCATCTGGTACGGTTCCGCCAGCTTTAACAGCTGTACATCTTTTTCATAGACTTTCTTCATTCGCCCCGGCAGCAGCGCAAACCCGACGCCCGCCTGCACCAGGCTAATCATCGAAAAGATGTCATTCACCCGGGTGACGATCTCCGGCTCGAAACCAGCGATATGGAATGCTTCCCGAAATCCGGCATAGGTGGCGAACCCCTCCGCCAGCGACACAAACTTGCGATCGGCGTAATCGCGCAGGTCGGCGAGTTGTGAGGCATCCAGCTGCTCCGTCGCCGGGGCGGCGAGAAAAATATCGTCCTCAAACAGCGGCACCACGTCGAAAGCGGTATTGTTGAACTCCCCTTCATTGGTGGCGATCAGGATAGCGTCGAGAGCGTCGTCTTCCAGCATATCCAGCAGCATCTGGTTAGAGCCCATGGTCAGATCCAGCTCCAGCTCAGGGCGCCGCAGCTTCATGCCCATGATAATGCGCGGGACGGTTTCCAGGGTCAGGGAATAAAGAGTGCCGATGCGCAGCCGCCCCTGGCCGACGCCGGCAACTTTGCGCGTCGCCTCAAGCCCCCGGCTCATCAGACTCATCACATCCTGACAATATTCCAGCAGCGTCCATGCCGCCTGCAGCGGCAGTAAATTGCGCCCTTTGTGAACAAACAGCGGGCAGCCCACCCCCTCTTCCAGCGTATGCAGCGCGCGGTGGACGCTGACGCTGCTGAGCTTCATCGCTTCGGCGGTTCTGGCGATATTGCCTTTCGCCATAAACATCATAAAGACCGACAACTTGCGGAAGGTGATCTCCTGGTTGATATCGTCTTGCATAGCCCTTCCACACTCCTGATTTGCTTTTCTTTTTCAATTCAAATCAGTATATCGTTTATGACGGCAAAGTTGCAGGCAGAGCGCGGCGCAGGCGGGGAATAGACGCAAAAAAGGGAAGACCGTGGTCTTCCCTTTTGTTCACTATCAAGTTTGCTTTTACAGCGCCATATCATGCTGCGGCGAGGCGTCGCGCTGAGGCTCAGCCGGCTTCGCGGTCGCGGTGGGCGCAGCCGCTGGCATCTGGATCACCGGCGGTTTCGTCAGCTGCAGGGTCGCGGCGGTATCATCCCAAACCTGCTGGGTCAGCGCCACGTTGCCGTTCAGCTTCTGGCCGTAGCTCGGCACGATCTGGTGGATACGGGTCTGCCACTCCGGCGAGTTAAACTGCGTCGGGAACATCTGCTTGAGCACATTGAGGGTGATCGGCGCAGCGGTGGAAGCCCCCGGCGACGCGCCAAGCAGCGCGGAAATGGTTTTCTGCTGATCGACCACCACTTCGGTGCCCAGTTTCAACACGCCGCCCTTCTCTGCGTCTTTCTTAATGATCTGCACGCGCTGGCCGGCCTGGATCAGCTTCCAGTCCTCTTTACGCGCGTCAGGGTAGTACTCTTTCAGCGCGGCGAAGCGGTCATCATCGCTGAGCATCACCTGGCTGACGAGATATTTCACCAGATCGAAGTTGTCGAGACCGACGTGGGTCATCGGCAGCACGTTGTCAGTGGTAGTGGTGCTCAACAGGTCGAAGAAGGAACCGTTTTTCAGGAACTTGGTCGAGAAGGTGGCGAAAGGCCCAAACAGCACCACGCGCTTGCCATCGAGGTAGCGGGCGTCAAGGTGCGGTACCGACATCGGTGGTGCGCCGACCGAAGCCTGGCCATACACTTTCTCGAGGTGCTGCGCGGTGACCGCCGGGTTCTCGGTCATCAGGAACGAACCACCCACCGGGAAGCCAGCATAGTTGTCCGCTTCCGGAATACCCGTTTTTTGCAGCAGCTTCAGCGCGCCGCCGCCGGCGCCAATAAAGACGTATTTCGCATCGATGGTCTGCGCCTCGCCGCTCTGCACGTTCTTAATGGTTACGTGCCAGGAGTTATCGGCATTGCGTTTGAAATCGGTGACCTCAGAGGAGGTTTGCAGGGTGAAATGGCTGTTTTTCTTCAGGCTGCCGATCAGCTGTCGGGTGATTTCGCCATAGTTAACGTCGGTACCCACCGGCGTCCAGGTGGCAGCCACTTTCTGCTGCGGATCGCGGCCTTCCATCACCAGCGGCGCCCACTGTTTAATTTGCGCGTGGTCGGTGGAGAATTTCATCCCCTGGAATAAGGTGGTCTGCTGCAGCGCGGTATAACGCTTCTGCAGATAGTCGACATTATCGCCCCAGACGAAACTCATATGCGGCGTGGAATTAATAAAGGAGTGCGGGTCGTGCAAAATACCGCGCTTCACCTGTGCCGACCAGAACTGACGGGAAATCATGAACTGTTCGTTAATATCCAGCGCTTTGCTGACGTCAATCGATCCGTCCGCCCGCTCCGGCGTATAGTTCAGCTCCATATTTGCCGAGTGACCGGTACCGGCATTATTCCAGCCGTTGGAGGATTCCAGGGCCACGCCGTCCAGTTTCTCCACCATCGTCAGGTTCCAGTCCGGCTGCAGCGCCTGCAGCCAGGTGCCAAGCGAGGCGCTCATGATCCCGCCGCCAATCAGCAGGAAGTCGGTTTTTTTAGAGGTATCCGCTTCAGCATGCGTCGCCGCGCTGACAAACATCGCTAATGCGGTAAAGGAAATAATCGTTTTTTTCATTGCAGGCATAATAGAATTATCACGTAGCACACGGTAATAAGAGGCAGCATATTAACGCACTTTTACTTTATTTTAAAATATCATTTACACTCTCGCATTTTTAATCAAATAATTATTTAACTTAAAAAATCAGAGCGGCACTAAAAAATAAGCGTCGGCGTAAAATATCACTGAAAATTCAGCGCAATTACCGGAATAAATAGAAGAGAGGAATTTCTTTAGTTAATAAAGTGCAGGCGCGCACACCGTTTGTGCGCGCCTGGCTAAAGGCTTAATGGGCGGGAGTGACAGCGCTGCGCTGGGCTTCGCGCAGGGCGAGACGCAGATGATCGTGATGTTTGGTCAGCAGCTCCCGTGCGTGCCAGGCGTCCAGCCCGCTGAGCAGCATCAGGATAGCGGTGCGGCAATGGTGGTGGCAGCTGGTCAGCGCGGCTTTCGCTTCGCTGCGCGTGCAGTCGGTGGCCGCCATGACAATCGCCACCTGCCGCTCCGCCCAGTGTGGACTGTCAGCCTGCAGATCCACTCGCAGGTTGCTGTACACCCGGCCGTCACGGATAGCGAGGCCCGTCGACACCATGTTAAGGATCTGCCGCTGGGCCAGCCGGGCCTTCGGATTGGTCAAGCCCGCCACCGCTTCCGGCCCGGTTTGCGGAGCAATAGTAATATCCGCCAGCTGCGCCGCCTCGCTGGCCGCCTGCTGAGTCACCACCGCGATCGGAGCCCCCAGCGACCAGGCGTGGCGCATCGCCCCCCAGACCCATGGGGTCTTGCCGCTAACGGTAAGCGCCAGCAGCATATCGTGGCTGGAAAAGTCCAGCGACTGCAGCTCGAAGGCGCCTAGATCGTAATTATTCGCCGCGGTCTCCCGCTCGGCCATCGCCGCCGTCTGCCCACCGGCAATCAGCCCCACCAGCGCGTGTTTGCCTTCCGGAGAGTAGTCGCTGACCGCCTGGACAGCCGTGCGGCCTGATTCCCCGGCGCCGATAATAACCAGACGCCCTCCCCGGCTCATTGTCGCGGTGGCAATATCAATCAACCGGGCGATATCCGGCAAACAGGCGCCAACCGCCTCCGATATCTGCTTATCATCCTGATGCAGCATCGCCAGCATGTCGGCGGTGGCGAGGCGATCGATGTGGGTGGTATCCGGGTGACGACGTGCCTGCATTGACGCGGTTAGCGAACTGCTCATAACAACCTCCATTTACGACAGAAAAAGCGCATCTCGGCGAAATCAGCGGCCTGATGCATATCCTTATATTCATCAGGACTATTTAACCTCTGTCGCCACTATAAGGGGAATCTTCCGCGCTTTACCGCCGTCGGGGTCACAGTTTACCGTCCCGATCGCCCGTTCACGGGCAATTGCCGATTATCTGTACAATCCTGTCTCAGCTCTCATCTTCGCCGTCCGCCTGCATGGCCAGCCAGAAGGATTGCTGACAGAGGTTATAAAATTGTTTGCGCATTGGCTGCACCACCAGGCCGGCGCTATCGATAACCTGCCACTCGATCCAGCACTCCGGGCAGGAGGCGGCATCCTGTTGCGGAAGTTCGAGTTCGTAGCGGTGCTGGATCACCACCCCGCTGCGATGTCGCCAGCGCGCGATCTGCCACTCTGCTTCCGCTTCATGGTCCTGTTCACGATGCTGTGCCAGTCGTTCAACGTGCTGTTGCCGGAGAATATCCCGGACCAGAGATGCCAGTTCCATCATGTCTGCCTTAAGCCTGTGGTGAAAAGCGACAGTTTATCGTGGACGGGACGAGGCTACCGTAGCAAAAGCGGCCTTTTGCTTTGATTACACGGCTTTATGAATGCCACGCTATCAGCGATAATAATCGTTTACTGACTCTATCCGGGATCGTCATGAAGGCATCAGAGCACCCGCCTCGCGTTCGTCAACGCGCCTTACCGTTAAAGCTGAGCACCGCCGTCTCCTTGATGATCGGCAGCGTGATCGGCGCCGTGCTGCTGCTGGTCTATGCCCTGTGGTATATGCAGATCAGCAATGCCACTCGCGATGGTCTGAAAGAGACCGCGCTGGCGGTGGCGCGCACCATGGCCGATATGCCGCAGGTGAAGCGCGGACTGGAGGCGCCGCCGCAGCAGCAAATTATTCAGCCGCTGGCGCAGGCCATCACCCGGCGCAACGACCTGCTGTACGCTATCGTCACCGATATGCAGGGTATTCGCTATTCGCATCCGGACAGCTCAATTATTGGCAAACCCTTCATCGGCCACGATATCCAGCCGACGCTGCAGGGAAAAGAGAACGTGGCCATTAACCACGGCGTGCTGGCCCCGGCGCTACGGGTGTTTACCCCGGTGTTCAACGATCAGCATCAGCAGATTGGCGTGGTGGTGGTCGGCATTTCGCTGAGTAAAGTGGACGAGCAGATCGCCAACAGCCGCTGGGACGTGCTGCTGACCATCCTGTTCAGCGCGCTGGTTTGCGCCCTCGGCACCTGGAGCCTGGTGCGCGGCCTGAAGCGCGTCCTGCTGGGGCTGGAGCCGCACGAAATCTCCACTCAGTTTCAGCAGCGTCAGGCCATGCTGCACGCCCTCAAGGAGGGGGTGGTGGCCGTCGATGCCCATGGTGAGGTTAACCTGATCAACCCGGCGGCGCGCGAGATCCTCTTTTCCGGGCCGGACAAGACGCTCGCTCATACCCCGCTGCTCGCTGACCTGCAGACGGTTTTGCACAGCGGCGAGCCGATGTACGACCGCGAGCTGGGATGCAATGGCCTGTTGCTAATCAGCAACACGGTGCCTATCCGCAGCCAGGAGGCCGTGGTCGGCGCCATCTGTACCTTCCGCGATAAGACCGAAGTCAGCCAGCTGCTGCAGCGGCTGGACGGTATGATGAGCTATGTCGATGCCCTGCGCACCACCTCCCATGAATTTATGAATAAACTGCACGTGATCCTCGGCCTGCTGAATATGAAAAGCTATGGCAAACTCGAGGAGTACGTGCTGCAGACCGCCCATCGCTACCAGGCGGACATCGGCGATATTCAGCACCGCATAAAATCCCCGGTGGTCGCCGGCTTTCTGATAAGTAAAATGCAGCGCGCCACCGAGTGCGGCTTTACCCTTAAGCTGGCGGAAGAGAGCCTGGTGCCGGATTGCCCGAATGAGAAGCAGGTCACCGTGCTGGTGACGGTACTGGGTAACCTTATTGAGAACGCGCTGGATGCCATGAACGGTCAGGCGGAGGGCGAGATCGGCCTGCTGCTGCACTATCAGGACGGCTGGCTAAGCGGTGAAGTGAGCGACGACGGGCCGGGGATCCCGGAAAACAACATCGACGCTATCTTTAACAAAGGGTTCTCCACCAAAGGCGAGAATCGCGGCGTCGGGCTGTTTCTCGCCAACCAGCAATTACGCGAGCTGGGCGGCACCCTCGCCGTCGAGTCGGAACCCGGCGTATTTACTCAATTTTTTGTTCATCTCCCCTGGGATAGTAAAAGGAAACGTGCGTGATAAATGTGTTGATTGTTGACGATGATGCCATGGTGGCCGAACTGAATCGCCTGTACGTGGCAAGGGTTCCCGGCTTTCGTTGCAGCGGGAGCGCTTCGACGCTCAGTCAAGCCCAGGAGATGATTAACGATCCGCAACAGGAGATCGATCTGGTGCTGCTGGATGTCTATATGCAGCAGGACAGTGGGCTCGATCTGCTGCCGACTATCCGTCAATCGGGGCGCGCCATCGACGTCATTATGATCACCTCAGCGGCGGATGCCGCCACGGTGCAGACCGCCATGCATTACGGGGTAGTCGATTACCTGATCAAACCCTTCCAGTTTCCCCGTTTTGAAGAGGCGCTCACTACCTGGCGGGAGAAGCGCAAGCTGATAACCGGCCAACCCTATTACGAGCAGGCCGACGTTGACCGCCTGCTGCACGGCGGCACGCCGGAGGCCAGCGACGCGCGCAAGCTGCCCAAGGGGCTTACCGCGCAAACCCTGCGCACGCTGTGCCAGTGGATTGACGCCCACCCGGACGTTGAATTCTCTACCGATGAGCTGGCGGCGGCGGTGAATATCTCCCGCGTTTCCTGCCGTAAGTATCTGATCTGGCTGGCGCAGATCAATATTCTCTATACCACTATCCACTACGGCGCCACCGGGCGGCCGGTCTATCGCTACCGGCTGGTGGCCGAACAGTACAGTTTGCTTAAGCAGTACAGTCAATAACGTGGTAGCCGCTATCCAGCGGCGCAAAGCGCAATCGCTGCGGCGATGAAAGTATAATGTCGCGATTTTTGGTGACGAAAATCGCGTCGATATCCTGCCGTTGACGCAGCGCTGCGCAGCCTTTCTCGACGCCGAGGCCGAACAGCAGCGTGGTCCAGATATCGCCGTCTAAAGAATCAGTGGAAATCACCGTGACGCTGTCGAGTTCGTTATCCAGCGGGTAACCGCTGCGCGGGTCGAGAATATGGTGCCAGCGCCTGCCATCCTGCTCGAAATAACGTTCGTAGGTGCCCGATGTGACTACCGACTGTCCGTTAACCGTCAGAGAGCCGATCAGCGCCTGCGCATCGGCAAACGGTTTTTTCAGGCCAATGGCCCATTCGCCAAGGGTATGCACGTTGCCGCCGAGGTTGATCAGCGCCTTTTCCACCTGCTGCTGACGAAGATAATCACGCACCCGGTCAGCGATATAGCCTTTGGCGATCGCCCCAAGATCCAGCTCCATCCCCGGCTGCTGAAGAAACACGCTGCAGGTTGCCTCATCCAGGATCACCTCTTGCGGGCGGGTCAGCGCCAGCCGGGCCCTGATTTCGCCGGCGTCAGGCACGCTGTGTCCCTGAAAGCCAATTCGCCACAGCTTCACCAGCGGCCCAATCGCGAGGTTAAAGGCGCTGTCGCGCACCATGCTGGCGGCTTTGGCGCACTGAATGAGCTGAAAGACCGGGCGGCTGACCGTCACCGGGTGACGTCCGGCGGCGTGGTTGATATCCATTACCTGCGACTCGGCGCGGTTAACGGTAAGCAGATCTTCGTAGCGTTTGATTAACTGAAATACGCGGGAGGCCAGCGCCTCATCATGGTTGCAGAGTTTGAGCAGGATGGGAGAACCCATCAGAACGGTGGAGTAGCTATAGACGCGGTTATCAGACATCGGGCTCTCCTTAGAAGGGATAAGCCGGGCGGCGAGAGCGCCAGCCCGGCATCAGCAATTACGTCTTATCCTCTGGCGCGTTTCGCCGCCTGGCGACCCGCGAGGGTGCCGAAGATGATGATATCCGCCACCGCGTTACCACCGATACGGTTGCCGCCGTGGATCCCGCCGACCACCTCACCGGCGGCGTAGGCGCCGCGGATCGGCTGCCGGGCAACGTCCAGCACTTCGCCATCGGTGTTAATGGTCACGCCGCCCATGGTGTGGTGCACCCCCGGGGCGATACGGATGGCATGGAACGGACCTTCGTTAATCGGCGCGCGCAGCGCGGTGGTACGGCCAAACTGTTCATCATGCTGTTTTTCCACCGCCCCGTTGTAGCACTCGAGGGTGGCGAGGAAGGCATGGTAATCCATCCCCAGTTTATCCGCCAGTTCACGCGGCGAGCTGGCGCTGGTGACGAAGCCTTTGGCGATGTACTCATCGGCGGCTTTGTTTTTCGCCCGCACATGTTCGTCAAAGACGATGTACGCATAGTGTTCCGGTAGGGCGATAATCGCCGCGGAGACTTTATCGCGGGTCTCCATTTCGTTGAAGAAGCGGTTACCCTGCTGGTTGACGAGGATCGCCCCGCCGCCGCGAATCGACTCGGAAATCAGATAGGAGGTCTGCTGTTCAACGGTCGGGTGGATTTGAATTTCGCCCATATCCACGGTACCGGCGCCAATGCGCTCCAGCAGCGCGATACCGCTCCCGGTGGCCCCTTTGTGGTTGGTGGTGACGAAGCCTTCGAGGTCAGGACGATACTTCACCACCATCGCACTGTTGGCGCTGAAGCCGCCGGTGGCCACCACAATGCTTTTAGTCTGGATCTCTACGATCTCGTTTTCGTCGTTGATCAGACGCACACCGCTGACTTCATCGCCGCTCATCAGGATCTCTTCCACCGAGGTATCCAGCAGGACGTCGATGCCGCGTTTGGTGATGTTGCGCACCAGGCCGCTAATCAGATAGCCGCCGACCGCTGACCCGTCGCGCGGACGGTGGGTGCGGTCAATGCTCATCCCGCCGGTGGTGGTGATATCATTAAGCATAATGCCGCGGTCCGCCAGCCATTCAATGGCTTGCGGGGCATTCTCCACAAAGCGGCGCAGCAGCTGCGGATTGTTTTTATTGTGCCCGCCCCTCAGGGTTTCCTGATAGAACAGCTCTTTGCTGTCCTGAATGCCTTTCACGCGCTGGAAGCGGGTCTCCGCGGCGTTCATCCCGGCGGAAGCCTTGATGGTGTTCCCGCCAATGGTCGGCATTTTCTCGACGATCAGCACGCTGGCGCCTTCGTCGTGAGCCTGAATGGCGGCCGCCAGGCCGGCGCCGCCGCTGCCGACGACCACCACATCATAGCTTTTCGGCGCGGCGTCATTGCCGCCCTCTTCCGCCGCCAGCGCTTTGCTCGATTTCAGCATCGCTTTGGCGACCGCTTTTTTCACCGCCTCGCTCTGGCTGGTGGCCCCGGAAATGGCGTCGACGTGCGGGGTATTGGCGGTGAGAATACGTTCGCGGATCTCTTCGAAGCTGGTGGTGAACTCCACGGTCTGCACCGGGCTCGCCGCCAGTTCGATATCGGCGATATGGTCATTTTCGAGGCTGACGTTGATCACCAGTTCATTGGCGTCATCCTGAACGGTTTCAACAAACATCCCCGGCTTAAATTTAGCGTCGCCCATGCTCATGTCGCGGATCATCGCTTCCACCAGCGAGAAGCGCCACAGCGGTTCCGGAATGTGCAGCGCTTCGCGCTGGGTGCTGTCGATAAACAGCTCCAGCTCTTCACCCGCGGCGATACGAGCCGCCCAGTCAGGATAGGCGATGCAGGCGCGGCCCACAGCGATCAGGTCATAGCCGTGATCGAGGCCCAGCTCGGCATCGGCAACGTTAACCACCCCGCCGACGCCCATCACCGGCACCTGAGCCAGAGTGTCAGAGCGCATGGCGCAGTATTTCTCGATCAGCGGCGTCGGGTCGCTGGTATCGACGATAGAGGGACGCAGGGTCGCGCCCACCGAGAAGTGCAGATAATCGACGCCGCGAGCGGCCAGTTTTTCCAGCAGATACATGGTGTCATCGAAGCGGATCCCCGGGACCTCCATCTCTTCTGGCGAGAAGCGGTAGCCGATGATAAAGGCATCGTCAGCGTACTGGCGGGCCATTTTATGGGTGATGTCGAGAACCGCCAGCGGGAAACGGGCGCGATTGTCGCGGCTACCGCCCCATTCGTCGTCGCGCTGGTTGGAGTTTGGCGAATAGAACTGCTGAATAAGGTAGGTGTTGGCGCCGTGAATTTCGACCCCATCGAAGCCGGCAAGGATAGCGCGGCGGACGCCCTCGCCAAACTTGGCGATCATCCCCTCCACTTCTTCTCCGCTCAGCGCCCGCGGCATCGCGGCGCCCTCACGCGGGGCGGCGATGGCGCTCGGCGCCACGGGCTGACGTCCGCCAATCAGCTGCGGGTCGACCATGCGGCCGCCGTGATAGATCTGCAGAATCGCTTTCGAACCTTCCGCTTTAATTGCTTCAGCGATTTTCGCCAGGCCGGCGATTTTTTCATCGTTATCGATACCGATAGCGCCCGGGAAGGCCAGACCGTAGTCATCAATAAAGCAGCACTCAACAATAATGGTGCCGATACTGCCGGCGCGGGCGCGGTAGTACTCCACCAGCTCGCTGGTGACAGTCCCGTCGAAATAACCGGTGCAGGTGGTCATCGGCGCCATCAGCAAACGGTTTTTCAGCTCCGTACCATTTGGTAAAGTAAATGGCTGCAAAATACGTTCGTTACTGGTCATAAGTTACGCTCCAGATTTTGAAATATTAAAAATTCAGAATGGGGTGACGGAATCATTAATGGTTGTGTTTTTTTAATTCCTGTTGCCATGCTAATAATATAGCGACTTTTTTAGTTACCAAATCAATTACGTTAGTTATAAAACTATTTAACCCCAGCAATAACATCGCTACCCCTATTGTATTATTAAAATAATAAATAGCATTTACATAATACAAATGAAGGATAACATTTTAGATACTTGCGTTAACATTCAAAACGACCAGCCATCAAAATTATTTGTCATTATTTCAAAGACATACACATGCATAGAGTAAAAAAAGCATTAGTTGTACATTTTTTATTTTAACATTTATCGATATTTTCGCCAAAATAACACCTCATCAGATAGGGTTATATCGAAAATAAAAAAATAGTGAGATCACCTGCTTTTCTTGATCTCGATCAATTGCAACGACCATTGAAAGCGCAATATATAAATAACCAACAAATTTAATTTAACGCCCATCAAACCGCGTTAAATAATCGCCACGACGATACTCAGAAACGCAAAACAAAAACTAAAGTAACTTTTGTAATTAAAGAAATCACTGAGCGCATCGCTGGCGGAAACGTTATTTTCAACAACTTGCAGATACTCATTATGAAAGAGAAAAAGACAACCATACCGCCTGCCGGTGCAGTCAATCCAACGACTGCGAATAAAAAACGTCTCCTGATGATGGCGCTGCCGATTATCGTTGCTGTGCTGTTACTCTTCGTCCCGGTCCCGGACGGCCTGCCGCCGTACGCCTGGCACTACTTCGCTATCTTCGTCGGGGTGATCGTCGGGTTGATTTTTGAACCACTGCCTGGCGCCGTTATCGGCATCACCGGCGTGGTGGTCATCGCCCTGTGCAGTCAGTGGCTGCTGTTCAGCCCGGAACAGATGGCCGCACCCGGCTTCAAAATGGCTGGCGCCTCCTTTAAGTGGGCGGTGAGCGGCTTCGGCAACTCCACCGTGTGGCTTATCTTCGGCGCCTTTATGTTCGCCGCCGGCTACGATAAAACCCAGTTCGGCCGCCGCCTGGCGCTGATTCTGGTGAAATATCTCGGCCGTCGCAGCCTGACGCTGGGCTACGCCATCACCTTCGCGGATCTGCTGCTGGCGCCGTTTACGCCGTCGAATACGGCGCGCAGCGGGGGCACCATTTACCCAATTATCGCCAACCTGCCGCCGCTGTACGGTTCAAAACCGAACGATCCGAGCGCGCGTAAAATCGGTTCCTATCTGATGTGGGTAGCGATCACCGCCGCCTGTATCACCAGCTCGATGTTCCTGTCGGCACTGGCGCCGAACCTGCTGGCGCTGGCGTTGGTAAAAAGCATCGTCGGTATCAATATCTCCTGGGGCACCTGGTTCATCGCCTTCCTGCCGCTTGGCGTACTGCTGATCCTGACCATGCCGCTGCTGGCCTACTGGTTCTACCCGCCGGAAGTGAAAGTCAATAATGAAGTGCCGCTGTGGGCCGCTCGTGAACTGGAAAAACTGGGCAAACTGTCGCGCAATGAGATCCTGCTGCTGGTGTTCGTCTGCTTCGCGCTGATGATGTGGATCTTCGCCGCCGACTGGATTGAACCGGCCCTGGCCGCCCTGCTGGTTATCGTGCTGATGCTGTGGACCGGCGTGCTCTCCTGGAGCGATATCACCAACAATAAAGCGGCGTGGAACACCTTTGTCTGGTTCGCCACCCTGGTGGCGCTGGCCGATGGCCTCTCCTCCACCGGCTTTATCGCCTGGCTGGGTAAAGAGGGCGGCGCGCTGATGAGCGGTATCTCCCCGGGGATGGCCACCATCGTCCTGCTGCTGGCGTTCTACCTGCTGCACTATCTGTTTGCCAGCACCACCGCGCACACTACCGCGCTGCTGCCGGCCATGCTGACCATCGCCGCCACCATTCCGGGAATGAATATGGAAGTGTTCGTTCTGCTGATGGTGACCTCGCTGGGCGTGATGGGGATCATCACCCCGTACGGTACCGGCCCGAGCCCGATCTACTACGGCAGCGGCTATCTGCCGACCAAAGATTACTGGCGCCTCGGCACCATCTTTGGCGCCATCTTCCTGGCCGCCCTGCTGCTGATTGGCTATCCGTGGATGTCCATGATGTTCTGATTCATAACCGCCGGGAGCACCCCGGCGGTTTTTATCTTTATGGAGTAAGTGATTATGTCGACTAAACCGTTTGTTTATCAGGATCCATTCCCGCTGGCGCACGACGATACCGAATACTATCTGCTCAGCAAAGAGCACGTCTCCGTCGCCGAGTTTGACGGCCAGGAAGTGCTGAAAGTGGAACCGCAGGCGCTGACCCTGCTGGCGCAACAGGCCTTCCACGATGCCGCCTTTATGCTGCGCGTCTCCCATCAGCAGCAGGTGGCCTCGATTCTGCTCGACCCGGAGGCCAGCGATAACGATAAGTATGTCGCCCTGCAGTTCCTGCGCAACTCGGAAATCGCCGCCAAAGGCGTCCTGCCCACCTGTCAGGACACCGGCACCGCCATCATCATGGGTAAAAAAGGCCAGCGCGTCTGGACCGGCGGCGGCGACGAAGCCGCCCTGGCGCAGGGCGTGTACAACACCTATACCGAAGATAACCTGCGCTACTCACAGAACGCCCCGCTGGATATGTATAAAGAGGTCAACACCGGCACCAACCTGCCGGCGCAGATCGATCTCTACAGCGTAGACGGCGACGAATATAAATTCCTGTGCATGGCGAAAGGCGGCGGTTCCGCCAATAAAACCTATCTCTATCAGGAAACCAAAGCGCTGATCACCCCGACGAAGCTGAAAAACTATCTGGTCGAGAAGATGCGCACCCTCGGTACCGCCGCCTGCCCGCCGTACCACATCGCCTTTGTCATCGGCGGGACTTCGGCGGAAGCGACGCTGAAGACCGTCAAGCTGGCCTCCACCCGCTACTACGACGGCCTGCCGACCGAAGGCAACGAGCACGGTCAGGCGTTCCGCGATGTGCAGCTTGAACAGGAACTGCTGCAGGAAGCGCAGAACCTCGGCCTCGGCGCGCAGTTCGGCGGCAAATACTTCGCCCACGATATCCGGGTGATCCGCCTGCCGCGCCACGGCGCCTCCTGTCCGATCGGCATGGGCGTCTCCTGCTCCGCCGACCGCAACATCAAAGCCAAAATCAACCGCGACGGCATCTGGATTGAGAAGCTGGAGAGCAATCCAGGAAAATATATCCCTGAACATCTGCGTCAGCAGGGCGAAGGCAAGGTGGTCAGCATCAACCTGAATCAGCCGATGAGCGAGATCCTGGCGCAACTATCTGCCCATCCGGTTTCCACCCGCCTGAGCCTCAACGGCACCATTATCGTCGCCCGCGATATCGCGCACGCTAAGCTGAAAGAGCTGCTCGACAACGGCGAGGAACTGCCGCAGTACGTGAAAGATCATCCGATCTACTACGCCGGCCCGGCCAAAACGCCTGCCGGTTACGCCTCCGGCTCCCTCGGCCCGACCACCGCTGGCCGCATGGACTCTTACGTCGATCTGCTGCAGTCCCACGGCGCGAGCATGGTGATGCTGGCGAAAGGCAACCGCAGCCAGCAGGTCACCGACGCCTGCCACCAACACGGCGGCTTCTACCTCGGCAGCATCGGCGGCCCGGCGGCGGTGCTGGCGCAACAGAGCATCAAGAGCCTCGAGTGCGTGGCCTACCCGGAACTGGGGATGGAGGCTATCTGGAAAATCGAAGTGGAAGATTTCCCGGCGTTTATTCTCGTCGACGATAAAGGCAACGATTTCTTCCAGCAGATCCAGAACAAGCAGTGCGCTGGCTGTAAACAGCACGGCTAACACCCCCTTCTGGCGCTAACAGCAGGCCGTCGCCGTTCAGGTGACGGCTTTTTTTATGCCCGCGCCGCGCCAGCTTGAATTCACTTCCTGCCAGGCTATGCTCAACTACAAGTCCTACCTTGCTTGCTGAAAAATAACAATAATTCTCTTTCTCAGGTGCTTCTATGAACAGGATAAGCGTGGTTATCCTCTGGGTACTGGCGCTGCTGGCGTTACAGCCGGCGCTGGCCGCAGAGCCTCGGCAGCAGCCAACCGCTCTCGAAAAGGCGCGCACGGTATATATTTTCCACCAGCCGGTAGTGATGTTGCAGGCGACCTTTGGCCAGACGACGCCAGAAGAGCGCGTGCTGCGCACCCGCAGCGCCCTGCGCGCATTTACCGAGGATGATATTCGCCAGCCGCTGCGGATCGTGCCGGTTATTCGCTATGGTCAGCCGGGACGGCTGTTTCTGATGAACGGCAAACCGGTGCTGCTGTTGAGCCAGGCGGATCTCGACGAGGGCGATGACTTAACCCTCGACCAGGCGGCCCAGCGGGTGCTGGCGCGGATGGAAGCCCAGCGCACCGGCCTGCAGGAACAGTTCAATCAACGCTATCTGCTGATCTCCGCCGGTAAGGCCCTCGCCGGGGCGCTGCTGCTGGCGCTGTTTTACTACGGCGCTTTCCGCGCCTGGCGGCGGGTACGGCGCTTTTTCCAGCTGCGGATCCTCGAAAAGCGCAGCGCTATTCCTCAGCACTGGCGGCGCTTTCTCGGCAATATCGAGGTCCGATTGTATGCCGCGCTGGCGATCCTCGTCGGTGTCCTGGCCTGTTACATCTGGCTGAGCTGGGCCTTCAGTCTGTTTCCCTGGACGCGCGTATGGAGTGAATCGCTGGGTGACTGGTCGCTGGGGGTGATCCGCGATATCTCGCTGTCGATTGTCGCTTCCCTGCCGGGGCTGATGATCGTGGTGCTTATTTTTCTCATTACCTGGCTCATCATTCGCCTGGTGAAAGTGGTTCTCAACCAGGTCGCCGCCGGCCGCATTCAGGTTCCCGGCATTCATCCGGAGACCGTGAGCGCTACCCGTCGGCTTATCTCAGTGGTCATCTGGCTGTTCGCCCTCTCCGCCGCCTACCCGTTTCTTCCCGGCGCCAACTCCCTTGCCTTCAAGGGCATCAGCGTGTTCTTCGGCCTGATGCTGACCCTCGGCTCGACCGGGGTAATGAACCATGCGATGAGCGGCCTGGTGCTAATCTACTCCAGGGCGCTGCGTAAAGGCGACTGGATCCGCCTCGCTGACAATGAGGGACAGGTCAGCGAGATTGGCGTGCTGGCGACCAAGATCCTCACCCGTGAGAATTACATCGTGACGGTACCGAACGCGGTGGTGGTGAGCGGCAAGATTGTCAATCTCAGCGCCGAGAGCAGCGACGGCGGGTTCAATCTCACTACCAGCGTCACCATCGGGTACGATACGCCCTGGCGCCAGGTTCATGCGCTGCTGGAGCTGGCGGCGAGACGCACCCCCGGTGTCGATCAGCAAATTGCGCCGGTGGTGCGTAAGCTGGGGTTGCTCGACTGGTACACCTCGTATGAGCTGCAGGTGCGCTTATTACCCGCGACGAAGCTGCCAGATGGCCGTAACGCGTTACACAGCAGCATTATTGATGTGTTTAACGAATTCGGGGTGCAGATTATGTCGCCGAACTATGTGATGCAGCCCCGAGCCGCAGTGGTGGTGCCGCAGGAAGCCTGGTACGCCGCCCCGGCTGTCGCGCCGCAGGAGCCTGAGAAATAAGGGTTAACGTAGCGGGAATGTGGCCGGGTGGCGGCTACGCCTTACCCGGCCTACAGGATCCTCTCGCAAGCTTACACTTCGCAGGCCCGGCAAGCGCAGCGCCGCTGCGCAATCTATCGGCGCCGTACCCGCCATTATGCCGGGTGGCGGCTACGCCTTACCCGGCCTATGTACGTACGACCTGCCGTTAATTTATTCACCATTGTTGCTGAAACTGCCGATGCTGGCGGCCTCAAAATCGCTGAGACGTTCCCGGAAGGCCGGGGCAGCCCGCATGGATGCGGGCTGAGGGCCGTGTTTTGCAGGGACGCTGCCTCGGCCCGACCCGATGCCTGCAGGGATAAGTCGAAGGCACCACGCAGTGGCGATTTTGCTGGCCGGAGCCCGGGGGTACAGGGGGCTGCGGCGACTGGCCGCCCCCTGTGCGCTCCCTGCGCCATAAGAGACATAACGCAGAAGATCAACCGGGAGCGCAATCTGCCCGGAATTAACATAGAGGTTGTAGCCCTGCCAAACGTTATGGCCCTACCAAACATAGTGCGAACAGGGACATTTCCGGTTGTGCCGTTATTTCGCCGGGTGGCGGCTACGCCTTACCCGGCCTACAACAACTGCCGGGCAATCCGACTCGGACGACGACTTAACCCCGCCCGGCGTCGATGTCGTCAAACACCTGCTGCGCCAGATGCATCGTGGCATTGGCCGCCGGCAGCCCGCAATACAGCGCAGAGTGCATGATCAGCTCTTTCAGCTCATCGCGGGTCACCCCGTTGTTAAACGACGCGCGTAGATGCATCTTCAGCTCCGCCTCGCGATTGAGAGCGATCAGCATGGCAATGGTGATCATGCTGCGGGTGTGGTGGTCGAGCCCCGGACGCGTCCACGTCTCACCCCAGGCGTAGCGGGTGATAAAGTCCTGAAACTCGTCATTCAACGGCGTCAGATGCTGCAGGGTACGGTCGACGTGGGCGTCGCCCAACACTTTGCGCCGCACAGCCATTCCGTCCTGGTAGCGCTGTTTATCCTCCATGGCGTTCTCCCTGGAAAAAGCTCAGCAGCGCTGAAGTAAAGCTTTTCGCCGCCTCAATGTTTGACAGATGCGATGCCGGCAGAACCACCACCTGGGAAGCGGGGATCTGCTGCTGCAGAAAATTGGCGTCAGCGACCGTGGTGACAGGGTCACTTTCCCCGGCGATGATTAACGTCGGCAGCGGGATCTGCCCCACTTCGCCCCGCAGGTCGGCGGCGGCCAGCGCCTCACAGCAGGCGGCATAGCCTTCGGCATCGGTATGGGTCAGTTGGTGACACAGGGCCTCCACCACCTCCGGCGCCTTCTGGCGAAACGCGTGGGTGAACCAGCGGTCCGCCGCCCCGGCGGCCACCACCGCCATTCCTTCCTGGCGTACCGCCCGCGCCCGCGACAGCCAGCTGGCCTGATCGCCGATGCGCGCCGCGGTGTTGGCGACGGCCAGACCATAAAAACGCTCTGGCGCAAAGCGGCCCAGCCACAGACCGGTCAGACCGCCCATCGAAATCCCGCAGAACCAGGCCCGGTCGATATTCAGATGATCTAGCAGCGCAATTACATCTTCCCCCAGCTGGGCGAGGGTCACTTTGCCATTTTTCGTCGTTTTACCGTGGCCGTGGGTGTCGTAGCGCAGCACTCGGAAATGGGCGGTTAGCGCCTCAATCTGCGGCTGCCACATCGCCCGGGTGGTGCCCAGCGAGTTGGAGAGAACGATAACCGGCGCACCTTCCGGTCCGTCGAGTTGATAATCAAGATTCATCATGTTGCTCCTGATAACGCGCCAGCACCTGGCGCACAAAGCGTTCGGCGCTGCCGGTCGCCGTTGCCGGGTCCAGCAGCGTGGTTAAGCGTTCGCGGGAGAGATACTGGCTGACCTGCGGATCCGCCGCGAGCAGCTCGACCAGTGGACAGTGGCGGTCCAGCGCCTGACGGCACAGCGCCTCAATATGATGATGCGCCTCGGCTTTGCCGATGAATTCCGCCAGCGCCAGGGTCACCGCCTCAGCCATGATCAGCCCGTGGGTGATATCGAGATCGGCGCGCATCTTCTGCGGGAAGACCTGCATGTCGCGCACCAGCGCCTCGCTTTGCGCCAGCGCCCCGCCCACCAGGGTAATCAGCTCCGGCAGGGTCTCCCACTCCGCCTGCCAGCCGCCCAGCGCCCGCTCGTGCTGCTGAATCTGGCAGGCGTAGAGGGTCGCCATCAGCCCCGGCGTGCGCTGGGCGGCGGTCAGGATCGCCGCGCAGGCCACCGGATTGCGCTTATGCGGCATCGTCGACGAGCCGCCGCGCCCTTCCGCTACCGGCTCGCCCACCTCAGCCACTTCGGTCTGCATCAGCAGGGAGAAGTCGTTAGCGAATTTCCCCAGGGTGCCGCAGACCCCGGCGAACCAGGCGCCCGCCTCCAGCAGCCGATCGCGCTGGCTGTGCCACGGGGTGTCCGGCAGCGTCAGACCGAGATTCTGCGCCAGCGCCTGGCCAACCGCCGGTCCTTGCGCTTTCAACGCGTCCAGGGTTCCCGCGGCGCCGCCAAACTGCAGCACCAGCAGACGCGGACGCATCTCTCGCAGCCGCTGCTGCCAGCGCAGGAGCGCGTCGAGGGTACCCGCCAGCTTCAGGCCAAAGGTCACCGGCAGCGCGTGCTGCATCCAGGTCCGGCCCGGCATCACGGTATCGCGATAACGATCCGCCTGCCCGGCGAGGGCCGCCAACAGCCGTTCAAGGAGTCGCTCTGCGGCATCCAGCGCCCCGCGCAGCTGGAGCACCAGCCCGGTGTCGATAGCGTCCTGACTGGTGGCGCCCCAGTGAACGTAGCGCGCGGCGTCCGGATCCCGCGCTTTTACCTGGGCCGTCAGCTGTTTCACCAGCGGGATCGCCAGATTTCCCGCCCCCACCGCCGCCTCGCCGAGGGCGGTAAAATCGATCGCCTCGTGGCGGCAGGCGGCGACAATCGGCCCGACCGCCGCCGTCGGCACCATGCCGCAGGCGGCCTGCGCCTGGGCCAGCGCCGCTTCAAAATCCAGCATGCCCTGCACCCGCTGCGCGTCGCTGAACCAGTCGGTCAGCGGACTGCTGCGCAGCATCGGGGTCAACAAACTCATTCTGGCTCCTTAAACACGTTCAATAATCAGGGCGATCCCCTGCCCGACGCCGATGCACATGGTGCACAGCGCGTAGCGGCCGCCGGTCCGTTTCAGCTGGTAAGCCGCGGTCATCGCCAGGCGGCCGCCGGAGGCGCCGAGCGGATGCCCCAGGGCGATCGCCCCGCCGTTGGGGTTCACATGGGCGGCATCGTCCGGTAAGCCCAAATCGCGGGTCACCGCCAGCGCCTGGGCGGCGAAGGCTTCATTCAGCTCGATGACATCCATCTTGGCTAACGTCAGGCCGGTCTGCGCCAGCACCTTCCGCACCGCCGGCGCCGGGCCAAAGCCCATAATGCGCGGCGCCACCCCCGCCGTCGCCACGCCGACCACCCGGGCCAGCGGTTGAAGATCGTTGGCCGCCAGCGCGGTTTCGCTGGCCAGCAGCAGCGCGCAGGCGCCATCGTTAACGCCGGAGGCATTCCCGGCGGTGACGCTGCCGTCGGCGCGCACCACGCCGCGCAGTTTAGCCAGCGCCTCCAGCGAGGTGCTGCGCGGGTGTTCATCGCGGCTAAACCGCAGCGGCTCGCCTTTGCGCTGCGGCACCTGGACGGCGATCAGCTCATCGGCGAAGCGTCCTGCCTCCTGGGCCGCGGCGGCGCGCAGTTGACTGCGTAGAGCGAACGCGTCCTGATCGGCGCGGGAAATGGCAAACTCATCGGCGACGTTTTCCGCCGTCTCCGGCATGGAATGGACACCGTACAAGGCTTTCATCTGCGGGTTAATAAAGCGCCAGCCGATGGTGGTATCTTCCATCTGCATGTTGCGGCTAAAGGCGCTCTCCGCTTTACCCATCACAAACGGCGCCCGGGACATGCTCTCCACCCCGCCGGCGATCATCAGCTGCGTTTCACCGCTTTTAATCGCCCGCGCCGCGACGCCGATCGCGTCGAGGCTGGAGCCGCACAGGCGGTTGATGGTGCTACCGGGCACGCTCTCCGGTAGCCCGGCCAGCAGCAGCGCCATGCGCGCCACGTTGCGGTTGTCTTCCCCGGCCTGGTTGGCGCAGCCCAGAATCACATCGTCAATGCGCGAGGGATCCAGCCCCGGGTTACGCTCCAGCAGCGCTTTCAGCGGCAGCGCCGCGAGGTCATCGGCGCGCATCGTCGCCAGAGTACCACCAAAACGGCCAAAGGGTGTACGCACCGCATCACAGATAAATGCCTGATTCATCATAGGTTCCTTACGCGCTTTCCGCCAGTTGTTCAAAGGTCAGCGTCACCGGAGTGATGCGCTGCAGCTCTTCAAAAGAGAGACCGTTAAAGATTTCCCGCACCACCGGGCCGCGGTCGGTAATGTCGATCACCGCCAGGTCGGTATAGATCCGGCTAACGCAGCCGACCCCGGTCAGCGGATAGCTGCACTGTTCCACCAGCTTGCACTCGCCGTCGCGGGTCAGATGGTCCATCATCACAAACACCTGGCGAGCGCCGATGGCCAGATCCATCGCCCCGCCGACCGCCGGGATAGCGTCCGGCGCGCCGGTGCTCCAGTTGGCGAGATCGCCGCTGGCGGAGACCTGATAGGCCCCCAACACGCAGATATCGAGATGGCCGCCGCGCATCATGGCAAAGGAGTCGCCATGGTGGAAATAGCAGCCGCCCTGCAGGAGGGTGACGTACTCTTTTCCGGCATTGATCAGCTCCGGATCTTCTTCGCCAGGCAGCGGTTTCGGCCCCATGCCCAGCAGGCCGTTCTCGCTATGCAGGAACACCTCTTTGTCGGCGGGCAGGTAATTGGCAATCCGGGTCGGCAGGCCAATACCGAGGTTAACGTAAGCGCCTTCGGGGATATCGCGGGCCACGCGCTGGGCCATTTCGTCACGGGTCAGTTTTTGCATCTCGGGTTCCTCAGGCGCGTTGTGCGGCAGTCAGGTTTTCCAGCGAGAAGAGGCGCTGGACGAAAATGCCGGGGGTGATAATGTGTTCAGGGTCGAGGTCGCCCAGCGACACCAGCTGCGAGACTTCAACGATGGTGGTTTTCGCCGCCGTCGCCATAATCGGGCCAAAGTTGCGTGCCGCCTTGCGATACACCAGGTTGCCCCAACGGTCGCCCTGGTGAGCTTTAATCAGCGCGAAATCGGCTTTGATCGGATACTCCAGCACATAGTGGCGGCCGTCGATTTCCCGCGTCTCCTTCCCTTCCGCCAGCGGCGTGCCGTAGCCGGTGGGGGTAAAGACCGCGCCCAGCCCGGCGCCGGCGGCCTGGATCCGCGCCGCGAGGTTGCCCTGCGGCACCAGCTCAAGCTCCACTTTGCCGCGGCGATAGAGGTCATCAAAAATCTGTGAATCGACCTGGCGCGGGAAGGAGCAGATCATTTTGCGCACCCGGCCAGCCTTCAGCAGCGCCGCGAGCCCCACTTCTCCGTTACCGGCGTTGTTGTTAATGATGGTCAGGTCGCGGGCGCCCTGGTCTATCAGGGCGTCAATCAGAAAGGTCGGCTGGCCGGCAGGACCAAAGCCGCCGATCATAATAGTCGCCCCGTCGTGGATCCCGGCGATGGCCTCGCTCAGCGTCGATACGCTTTTATCAATCATCAGGTCGCTCCATTGATGTGCGGTAATCGCACTTTTATTCGTTGTTCGCACAAAATGTGACCCGCTTAACGATGTCGGTCAAGGGCGATAATCGAAATATGGTGCGATAATCGAACATCGGTTATCTTTAGCGAAAGAATGTGATCGATGGCAAATATGGGGAACAGAAATGGATAAGCATCCAGACGATTTACTGACCGGCGACGGCGATCCGTTTAAGGGCGATCCTAACTTTATGGCCTCGCTGGCGCGCGGCCTGGAGGTCATTCAGGCATTCACGCCGCAGCGGCCCCTGCTGTCTATCTCACAGATCAGTCAGAAGACCGGTATTCCGCGCGCCGCGGTGCGCCGCTGCCTGTATACCCTGAGCAAGCTGGGGTTCGTCTATGCCGAAGACGGTAAAAACTTTCAGCTACGGCCGCGGATCCTGTCCCTCGGTCACGCCTGGCTGGCCTCGACGCCGCTGGCGCGTTCGGCGCAGCCGGTGCTGCGGCATCTGAGCGAAATGCTCAACGAGTCCTGCTCCATCGCCACCCTCGATGGCGACGATATTCTGTATATCGCCCGCGCCTCCAGCTCGCGGATCATGACCATCGACCTCGATATCGGCAGCCGCCTTCCGGCGTGGGCGACCTCGATGGGCCGGGTGCTGCTCAGCCATCAGCCAGAGGAGAAGCTCAACGATATGCTGGCCAGGGTAACCATGATCCGCTATACCCCGCAGACGGTGGACTCGGTGGCGAAGCTGCGCGCCGAACTGAAACGGGTGCATCAACAGGGGTATGCCCTCAACGATCAGGAGCTGGAGATGGGCCTGCGCTCCCTCGCGGTACCGCTGTTTAACGCCCAGGGTCAGGTGCAGGCGGCGCTGAACGTCGGGGTGCATGCGGGCCAGATGTCGGCCCGCGAAATGATCGACCGCGTGCTGCCGGAGCTGCAAAAAGCCGCCCGCGAGCTGACGCTGCTGATGCGCTAACGGCTGCGCTTGGCGTGCTGCTCCCAGGTCTCCTGCTTCGCTTCGGCCGATTTACGCAGCGCGACATAGCAGGCGCCGCTGCCGCCGTGGTGCGGAAGCGCGGCGCAGAAGGCCTGCACCTCCGGCAACTCTTCCAGCCAGCGCGCCAGATAGCTGCGGATGATATTGGCGTGGGATTGATCGTCGCGGCCTTTGCCGTGAACGATCAGCACATTGCGTAAGCCCTCTTTCTGCGCCTGCACCATAAAGGCGAAGAGCATCTGCCGGCACTGCTCCACCGGCTGGCGCAGCAGGGAGAGGCTCGCCTGCTGGCCGTATTTCCCCCGCCGCAGCTTATCCAGCACGCCGCTCTGCAGCCCTTCACGCTTAAACTCCAGCGGCGTGGCGAGCGGTACGATATCGAGATAGCCGGTAGTGAGAAAATTATCCAGTTGCAGGGTGTCGACGCGCTGCGGGGCGCGACTGTTGCGCCCGGGATGCCAGTGCACGTCATTGTTACGTTTCAGGGGCTGGACATCTTCCATGGCGTCAAGAAACAGGGATTTGTCATCAAGGTTCATGGGCTCTCCTCCAGCGGCTGTC
This sequence comes from Klebsiella sp. GG_Kp173, assembly GCF_040062415.1. Taxonomy (NCBI): domain Bacteria; kingdom Pseudomonadati; phylum Pseudomonadota; class Gammaproteobacteria; order Enterobacterales; family Enterobacteriaceae; genus Klebsiella; species Klebsiella sp. GG_Kp173. Next base: position 84,582 of record NZ_JBEAFZ010000009.1, on the reverse strand, counting down.
GCCAGCTACTATAGCCGCCTCGCGCTCCCCCCTCAATGCGTTTAGCCCCGTCTGCTGGCAAAGTGAGCGTGACGGGCGGTTAAGAAAACCATTGTCGACTCTGACGGCGAAACAGGGTGATTAATGACGCCGTTAGCGGCGTCTGTCGGGTGTCGCGCCGCTGGATCAGAAAATAGGCCGCCGTCGGCAATGCTTCGCGGACGGGGATCATCATCAGCTTGTCCGCCATCAGCGGATCGTTGCCGAGCTCCACCGGCAGGATACTGAGAAAATCGCTTTTCACCACCAGGCTGATGCACGACGAGAAGGTCTCGCACACAATATTCACCTTTGGCGCCAGCCCGGCCTGATTAAACCTGTCCTGCAGCTGTTTAAAGTAGCTGCCGCGCGGCGTCGGCATGGTCCAGTGGTGATCCATCAGCTCCACCAGCGAGGTGGCCTGCGCCGCCGGATGCCCCACGCGAGCGAACACCGCGAACGGTTTCTCAAACAGTTTTTCAAAGCTGAACTCATGGTCGTATGGCCCGGGATAGTAGGTATTGATGGTGAAATCCAGCTCTCCCTGGCGCAGCTCATTGATCATCGCCAGCAGCTGGCCCTCCATGATCCGCACCTTCACCTGAGGATGCTGCTGATGAAAGCGGCAGATCACCGACGGCATCAGCGACCGGGCGACGCTGGCGCCAAGGCCAATATTGATCTGCCCGGCCTGCTCTCCCTGACGCTGCAGCAGTTCATCCTGCGCCGCCCGCAGCTCCTCAAGGATCAGGCTCGCATGTTGATAAAAACTTTCGCCATTGTCAGTCAGCGCCACCCCCTGGCGGCGGCGGACGAACAACTGAGCGGAAAGCCCCTCCTCGAGCTCTTTAATCGCTTTGGTCAAGGCCGGCTGCGAGATCGCCAGCGAGCGGCTGGCGCCGCGAATACTCCCTTCCCGGGCCACCTCGACGAAGGCGCGAATTTGATGAAATTTGATCTGAAAGGCCATGCTTTTGGTGATAACCGTTGTTTATCAGACGCAAGAAAATGACATCTACTGTAATCCATCAGGCTGTGGCAGGTTAAGAGCGTTAAGACCTGTAGCGTGTCAGTGATAAATAAAAGCTATCACATCGTGAACGCCATCACATTTTTTACTTATGACAGGATAAGCTATGCCGCAACTTGATGAATACCTGCGCCAGCTGGCGCCAGCCATGACCCAATGGCGCCGCGATTTTCACCTGCACGCTGAATCCGGCTGGCTGGAGTTTCGCACCGCCAGTAAGGTGGCGGAGATCCTCGACGGGCTCGGCTACCAGCTGGCGCTGGGGCGCGACGTCATCGATGCCGACAGCCGGATGGGGCTGCCGGATGAGGAGACCCTGGCCCAGGCTTTCGAGCGCGCCCGCGAGCAAGGGGCGCCGGAACGCTGGTTGCCGGCGTTTGAAGGCGGGTTCGCCGGCATGGTGGCGACGCTCGACACCGGACGTCCCGGCCCAACCCTGGCCTTTCGCGTCGACATGGACGCCCTCGACCTCAATGAGCAGCACGATGACAGCCATCGCCCCCATCGCGACCATTTCGCCTCCTGCAACGCCGGCATGATGCACGCCTGCGGCCACGATGGGCATACCGCCATCGGGCTGGGGCTGGCGCATGTGCTCAAGCAGTATGTCGCCCAGCTCAATGGCGTCATTAAACTGATTTTCCAGCCTGCTGAAGAGGGTACCCGCGGCGCCCGCGCGATGGTGGCCGCCGGCGTGGTGGACGAGGTGGACTATTTTACCGCCATCCATATCGGCACCGGCGTCCCGGTCGGCACCGTGGTGTGCGGTGGCGACAACTTTATGGCCACCACCAAATTCGATGTGCAGTTCAGCGGCGTGGCCGCTCATGCCGGCGGCAAGCCTGAAGATGGGCGCAACGCGCTGCTCGCCGCCGCCCAGGCCGCCCTTGCCCTGCACGCCATCCCACCGCACAGCGCCGGCGCTTCGCGGGTCAACGTCGGGGTGATGCAGGCCGGCACCGGACGCAACGTGGTGCCCTCCTCGGCTCTGTTAAAAGTGGAAACCCGCGGCGAAAGCGAAGCCATCAACCAGTATGTTTTTGACCGGGCGCAGCACGTCATCGCCGGGGCCGCGGCGATGTATCAAGCCGGGTACGAGTTACGCATGATGGGGGCCGCCACCGCCAGCGCCCCGTCGCCGGCGTGGGTGGCGTACCTGCGCGAACAGGCCGCGCGGGTGCCCGGCGTGCAGCAGGCGGTGGATCGCATCGCCGCCCCGGCGGGATCGGAAGACGCCACCCTGATGATGGCCCGGGTCCAGGCGCGCGGCGGCCTTGCGTCATACATGATATTCGGCACCGAACTGAGTGCCGGTCATCACAACGAGAAGTTTGACTTCGACGAGAGCGTAATGACGGTCGCGGTCGACACCCTGGCGCGCGTCGCGCTTAACTTTCCCTGGCAGCGGGGGGTGTGATGGACCCGATTTTTCAGTTTGTTGAAGAGGTAGTTGAGGCAAGCCGCGAGACCTATTGCGCCATCGCCGATGATATCTGGGACCACCCGGAGACGCGCTTTGAGGAGTTCTGGTCCGCCCGGCGGCTGGCGGACGCCCTGGAAGCGGAAGGTTTCCAGCTCACCCGTGATGCTGGCGGGATCCCCAATGCTTTTATCGCCAGCGTCGGCGAGGGCCAACCGGTTATTGCCCTGCTGGGCGAGTTTGACGCCCTGGCGGGTCTCAGCCAACAGGCCCATTGCGCGCAGCCGACATCGTCAACGCCGGGGGGCAACGGTCACGGCTGCGGGCACAATCTGCTCGGGACAGCGGCTTTCGCCGCGGCGGTTGCCGCCAAAAAATGGCTGCAGCAGCACGGCGGCGCGGGTACCCTGCGCTTCTACGGTTGCCCGGGGGAAGAAGGCGGCTCGGGCAAAACGTTCATGGTGCGCGAAGGGCTGTTTGATGACGTCGATGCGGCCCTCACCTGGCATCCGGAGGCCTGGGCCGGGATGTTCAGCACCCGCACTCTCGCCAACATTCAGGCGGCGTGGCGCTTTACCGGCACCGCCGCCCACGCCGCCAATTCGCCGCACCTGGGGCGAAGCGCCCTGGACGCGGTCACCCTGATGACCACCGGCAGTAACTTCCTGAATGAACATATTATCGAGAAGGCGCGGGTTCATTACGCCATTACCGATACCGGCGGCGTCTCGCCCAACGTCGTCCAGGCCCAGGCGGAAGTGCTGTATCTGATCCGCGCCCCGGAGATGGCAGATGTAGAGCAGATCTTCGCCCGCATTGAGAAGATTGCCCAGGGGGCCGCGCTGATGACCGAGACCCACGTCAGCTGCCGCTTTGAAAAAGCCTGTTCCAGCTATCTGCCCAACCGCACGCTCGAAGCGGCGATGTATCAGGCGGTAGCGCATTACGGCACGCCGGCATGGAGCGACGACGATCGCGCCTTTGCCGCGGCGATCCGCGCCACTCTCAGCGCCAACGATATCAACAACAGCCTGAACAATATCGCCGGCACCGGCGGCGAGGCGGGGAAAACCTTCGCTCGTCGCCACCGCGATACGCTGCTGATTGATGAGGTGGCGCCGTGGGCGGCCACGGATACGATTCTCGCCGGCTCCACCGACGTCGGCGACGTCAGCTGGAAAGCGCCGGTGGCCCAATGCTTCAGCCCCTGCTTCGCGGTGGGTACCCCGCTGCACAGCTGGCAGCTGGTGAGCCAGGGACGCACCGCCATCGCCCATAAAGGGATGCTGCTGGCGGGGAAAGTCCTCGCGGCGACGGCGATCCGTTTATTCAGCGACCACGCGCTGCTGGAGGCCAGCCAGCGAGAGCTCTGGCAGGCGCTGTCCGAACATCCTTACCGCTGCCCGATTCCGGCGGAGGTGAGACCGTCGGTTTTACGATAACCATAAGACCAGACCGCTCCTGACAGACGCTGACCGGCATAGCGGCACGCACCGACCATAATAACCGCCGGCAGTAAGGGAGCAGGCCTGCCCAACACAACAACGACAACAGAGGAACGCCCATGAGTATGTCATCCATACCGTCGCCTTCCCCCACCGGAAAGCGCTATGGCTGGGTAGAGAAGATCGGTAATAAGGTCCCGCACCCGTTTTTGCTGTTTATCTATCTTATCGTGGCGCTGATCGCCGCCACGGCGATACTCTCCGCCTTCAACGTCGGGGTGCAAAACCCTGCGGACGGGTCGCGGGTGGTGGTCAAAAACCTGCTCAGCGTGGAAGGGCTGCACTGGTTTTTACCGAACGTGATTAAAAACTTCAGCGGTTTCGCGCCGCTGGGGGCGATCCTCGCCCTGGTGTTGGGCGCCGGCTTTGCCGAGCGGGTGGGCCTGTTGCCCGCGCTGATGGTCAAGATGGCCTCCCACGTTAGCGCCCGTTATGCCAGCTATATGGTGCTATTCATCGCCTTTTTCAGCCATATCTCTTCCGACGCCGCGCTGGTGATCATGCCGCCGCTGGGGGCGCTGATGTTTCTCGCTGTCGGTCGGCATCCGGTCGCCGGCCTGCTGGCGGCGATAGCCGGCGTGGGCTGCGGCTTTACCGCCAATTTACTGATCGTCACCACCGACGTGCTGCTCTCCGGGATCAGTACCGAGGCGGCCAAATCCATCGATGCCTCTCTGCACGTCAGCGTGATCGACAACTGGTACTTTATGGCGACCTCGGTGATCCTCCTGACCCTCGTCGGCGGTTTAATCACTGACAAGCTGGTGGAGCCGAGGCTGGGACAGTGGCAAGGCAGCCGCGACGAAAAGCTGCAAACCCTGACCACTGAGGAGCGTTTCGGCCTGCGCATCGCCGGGGTAGCAACGCTGGCGTTCGTGGCGGTCATCGCCCTGATGGTGGTTCCTGAAAACGGCATTCTTCGCGATCCGGTTCAGCACACGGTGATGCCCTCGCCGTTTATCAAAGGCATCGTGCCGCTGATCATCTTTTTCTTCTTTGTCGTGTCGCTGGCTTACGGCATCGCCACTGGCAAAATTCGCCGTCAGGCCGATCTGCCGCAGTTGATGATTGAGCCGATGAAAGAGATGGCTGGATTTATCGTGATGGTCTTCCCGCTGGCGCAGTTCGTGGCGATGTTCAACTGGAGCAATATGGGCAAGTTTATGGCCGTTGGCCTGACGGACCTGCTGGAGAGCGCCGGCATGAACGGCGTCCCGGCGTTTGTCGGTCTGGCGCTGCTGTCGGCTTTTCTGTGCATGTTTATCGCCAGCGGCTCGGCCATCTGGTCGATTCTGGCGCCGATCTTCGTGCCGATGTTTATGCTGCTGGGCTTCCACCCGGCGTTTGCGCAGATCCTGTTTCGCATCGCCGATTCATCGGTGCTGCCGCTGGCGCCGGTTTCACCGTTTGTACCGCTGTTTCTCGGTTTTTTACAGCGCTACCGACCCGACGCCCGCCTCGGGACTTACTACTCGCTGGTGCTCCCTTACCCGCTGATTTTTCTCGCCGTCTGGCTGCTGTTGCTGGTGGGCTGGTATTTGGCAGGACTGCCCATCGGCCCTGGCATTTATCCGCGGCTCCCTTAAGCCGTTGAAGCGCCAGGGACGGCTGCTTACTCTTAACGCGGCACCTTCATTTTGACCTTACGGGGGACATCTACGGCTCCGGCGAAGAAGCCGAAAAGCGCGCGATACCCGCGTTCGAGCAACAGCGTGAGGCCGTGGATAACGAGGCCGCTGAAGATCAATACGATTACGCCAGTCAGTATATATTGCATAGCCCCACCTCTGAGTTATTAACCGCGCCGCGACGACGCGGTGGCACCTTCCCAGGCGCGCAAAGCGGCGCGGAGGACCGGCGTCGTCAGCTTAAAAGTAGCAAAAACCATGCCCGATAACCCGCCAGGATCGATCCACAAATAAATCAACGTACAGGCCGCAGGAAGCCGGCCGGGGATACGGGTTTATCTTTTGGGAGTATAGTTGACCGCCGCCGGCGCGTGGTATCGTGTGGCCCTCGTGTACGATGGTGGATGACTGAAACGATGTTGACCTTGCTGCAGGATAAAATGGATACCCCGCTGGGGGCGCTGTGGGTACTCTGCGACGAACAGTTTAATTTACGCGCCGTCGAGTGGGACGAGCACCGCGATCGGATGGAAACCCTGCTCGACGTACACTATCGCCGGGAAGGCTATCAGCGCGTTGACTGCCGCAATCCGGGCGGTCTCAGCAGTAAGCTGAACGACTATTTTGCCGGCGACCTGGCCGTTATCGAGACCCTGCCTACCGCTACCGCCGGCACCCCTTTCCAGCGCCAGGTCTGGCAGGCGTTGCGCGATATCCCCTGCGGCCAGGTGATGCACTACGGTCAGCTGGCCGAAGCGCTCGGTCGTCCCGGCGCGGCGCGCGCGGTGGGGGCCGCCAATGGCGCCAACCCGGTGAGTATTGTGGTGCCTTGCCATCGGGTCATCGGGCGTAACGGTACGATGACCGGCTATGCCGGCGGCGTGCAGCGTAAAGAGTGGCTACTGCGCCACGAGGGCTATCTGTTGCTTTGACTGAAAATGCCTTTTCTGGAATTTTCAGGTAATTTTACAATCAAATGTGGCTGAATAATCTATTTTTAATCAAGCAGATATCAGCCTGTTTTGATTTCCCCTGCTGATATTACGTGTTTCAGAGCCTGAAGACTTACCTGCTCATCAAAAAGATGTTAAAATTGACCAATATCAATTAAGGCCTGAGCAGACATATGATCCCTGAGAAGCGAATTATTCGACGCATTCAGTCTGGCGGTTGTGCTATCCATTGTCAGGATTGCAGTATCAGCCAGCTCTGCATCCCCTTTACTCTGAACGAGCACGAGCTTGATCAGCTGGATAATATTATCGAGCGGAAAAAGCCCATCCAGAAAGGTCAAACCTTGTTCAAAGCCGGTGATGAGCTGAAATCGTTGTATGCCATTCGCTCCGGGACCATCAAAAGCTACACCATCACCGAGCAAGGCGATGAGCAGATTACCGGCTTCCACCTGGCGGGCGATCTGGTGGGCTTTGACGCCATCGGCACCGGCCTGCACCCGAGCTTCGCCCAGGCGCTGGAAACGTCGATGGTATGCGAGATCCCCTTTGAAACCCTCGACGATCTTTCCGGAAAAATGCCGAATCTGCGTCAGCAGATGATGCGCCTGATGAGCGGTGAGATCAAAGGCGACCAGGATATGATCCTGCTGCTTTCCAAAAAGAACGCCGAAGAGCGCCTGGCCGCGTTTATCTATAACCTGTCCCGCCGTTTCGCGCAGCGCGGTTTCTCTCCCCGTGAGTTCCGTCTGACCATGACCCGCGGCGACATTGGCAACTATCTCGGCCTCACCGTCGAAACCATCAGCCGTCTGCTGGGGCGTTTCCAGAAGAGCGGCATGCTGGCGGTGAAAGGCAAATACATCACCATTGAAAACGGCGACCTGCTGGCCCAGCTGGCCGGTCAGGCGCGTAACGTCGCTTAATCTCCGCGCAACACCTGGTCAGGATCGGCAATTTTTTCAGATTTGTTGATCTGACCAGGCTCCTCCCCTGTTTCAATTCATCCATATAGGTTATCTTTTTAATAACTGACGGTAGCTGCAGTTGTAAGGAGACCCTGTATGGCGAAGTATCAGAGCATGCTGGTAGTAATCGATCCTAACCAGGACGACCAGCCGGCACTAAGGCGAGCGGTGTACCTGCACCAACGGATTGGTGGACGCATCAAAGCCTTTTTGCCGATCTATGATTTTTCTTATGAAATGACCACCCTGTTGTCGCCGGATGAACGGACGGCGATGCGTCAGGGCGTCATTGCCCAACGAACGGCCTGGATCCGCGAGCAGGCGAAATTCTATCTTGAATCCGGTGTGCCGATTGACGTGAAGGTGGTGTGGCACAACCGCCCCTTCGAAGCCATTATTCAGGAAGTGATCAGTGAGAAACACGACCTGCTGCTGAAGATGGCCCACCAACACGACAAGCTGGAAGCGGTGATCTTCACCCCGACCGACTGGCATCTGCTGCGTAAGTGCCCTTGCCCGGTCTGGATGGTGAAAGACCAGCCATGGCCAGAAGGCGGTAAAGCGCTGGTCGCCGTCAATCTGGCCAGTGAAGAAAATTATCACAACACCCTCAACGAGAAGCTGGTGCGCGAGACCCTGTCGCTGGCGGAAGAAGTCAACCACACTGAAGTGCACCTTATCGGCGCCTATCCGGTCACCCCGATCAATATCGCGATTGAGCTGCCGGATTTCGATCCCAGCGTCTACAACGACGCCATCCGCGGCCAGCATCTGCTGGCGATGAAAGCCCTGCGGCAGAAGTTTGGCATTGACGAGAAATTCACCCACGTGGAAAAAGGGTTGCCTGAGGAGGTGATCCCGGATCTCGCCGAGCATCTGCAGGCGGGGATCGTGGTGCTGGGTACGGTCGGACGAACCGGCCTCTCCGCGGCGTTCCTTGGCAATACCGCGGAGCAGGTTGTCGACCACCTGCGCTGCGATCTGCTGGTGCTTAAACCAGAGGCCTATCAGACGCCGGTGGAACTGGACGACGACGACGACGATTAATCTTCCCTCCCGGAACGTTCATCATCCCCCGCCTCGCGGGGGATTTTTTTGCCCGCTTTCCCTCAGGCACAAAAAAGGGCCGCTTGCGGCCCCGTCATGGCATGGCGATCCTGAACGACTCAGTGGATACCCAGACGCCAGGCCAGATCGATCTCTTCTTTCAGCTCCAGCGAGGAGAGCGCCATCAGGTCAGCAAACTCCAGTTCCAGCAGTTTAAGTTTTTTCAGATACTGCGCTGGAGTCATGACGGTGGTGTCGCGGCGTAAGAATTCGATGGCCATCTGCGTTGGGGTTAACTCGGTATCCATAATATCCTCTGTCTGATGTAAAAACCGGAACATTATATCACCTTTTGTCGCTTATTTTATGAACAATCCCTGGCATCCTTGTGCATATAAAAAAGCCGTCTCACAGGAGACGGCTTATAAACAAACGTTGTAAAACAATAATGTTACATTACAGCGCTTTCAGGATCGCATCGACGCTGGCTTTGGCATCACCGAACAGCATATGGGTGTTCTCTTTAAAGAACAGCGGGTTCTGTACGCCGGCGTAACCGGTGTTCATCGAACGCTTAAAGACCACCACGTTCTGCGCTTTCCACACCTCAAGCACCGGCATGCCGGCGATCGGGCTCTTCGGATCATCCTGCGCCGCCGGGTTGACGGTATCGTTAGCGCCGATGACCAGCACGGTGTCGGTATCGCTGAAATCATCGTTGATCTCATCCATCTCCAGCACGATGTCGTAAGGCACTTTAGCCTCCGCCAGCAGGACGTTCATATGTCCCGGTAGACGGCCGGCGACCGGGTGAATGCCAAAGCGCACCTTAATGCCGCGCGCCCGCAGCTTCTCGGTAATTTCTGCCACCGGATACTGCGCCTGGGCCACCGCCATACCATAGCCCGGGGTGATGATGACCGAGTGCGAATTTTTCAGCATCTCCGCCGTCTCTTCGGCGCTAATTTCGCGGTGCTCGCCCACTTCTTCATCGCCACCGCTGGAGGAGCCATCGGTGCCGAAGCCGCCGGCGATCACGCTGATAAAGGAGCGGTTCATCGCCTTACACATAATGTAAGAGAGGATGGCGCCGGAAGAGCCCACCAGCGCGCCGGTGACGATCAGCAGGTCATTGCTCAGCATAAAGCCCGCCGCCGCCGCCGCCCAGCCCGAGTAGGAGTTGAGCATCGAGACCACTACCGGCATGTCCGCGCCGCCGATGGAGGCCACCAGGTGCCAGCCGAAGGCCAGCGCGATCGCGGTCATCACCAGCAGGCACAGGACCTGGGTGCCGGTGCTATCGGAGCGCACAAAAATCACCATCAGGATGAAGGAAACCACCAGCGCCGCCAGGTTAAGCTTATGGCGATTAGGCAGCATCAGCGGTTTGGAGGAGATCTTGCCGCGCAGTTTACCAAACGCCACTACCGAACCGGTGAAGGTCACCGCGCCGATGAAGATGCCGAGGAACACTTCGGTCAAATGGATATTGACCAGAATCTGCTCCATGCCGGTTTCATGCTGCAGGTAGCTGTTAAACCCTACCAGCACCGCCGCCAGGCCCACGAAGCTGTGCAGGATGGCCACCAGCTCCGGCATCTCGGTCATTTCGACCTTCTTCGCCAGACGAATACCGATTGCCCCACCGATCACCATCGCGAGGATAATCCAGCCGACGTTGCCAGCGTCCGGACCCAGAATAGTGGCGATCAGGGCGATGGCCATCCCGGCGATGCCGAAATAGTTGCCCTGCTGCGAGGTTTCGTGTTTCGACAGACCCGCCAGGCTGAAAATAAACAGGATTGCAGCAACAATGTATGCAGCTGTAACTAATCCACCAGACATGTGCTACCCCTTATCCTTTGCGAAACATTTTCAGCATGCGCTGAGTCACGGTAAAACCACCGAAAATATTAATGCTGGCGATCAGTACCGCGATAAAGCTCAGGAAGCTGACCCAGCCGCCGTGGCCTATCTGCAGCAACGCGCCAACCACGATAATGCCCGAAATGGCGTTCGTCACCGACATCAGCGGCGTATGCAGCGCATGGGAGACATTCCATACCACGTAGTAACCCACCACGCAGGCCAGCGCGAAGACGGTGAAATGGCCGAGGAACTCTTTAGGCGCCACGTTGGCCAGCCAGCCGAAGAGAATAATCGCCAGCGCTATCAGCGCATATTTGCGCCACGGCGACGCCGGTTTCACCTCTTCTTTCGGCGCTTCCACTTTTTTCGCCGCGCCCTGCGGCTGAGCGGAGACCTGAATCGGCGGCGCCGGCCAGGTGATTTCGCCTTCACGCACCACGGTCACGCCGCGCACCACCACGTCATCGAAATCGATGACGATATTGCCGTCTTTCTCTTTGCACAGCAGCTTCAGCAGGTTCACCAGGTTGGTGCCGTAGAGCTGGGAGGACTGGGTCGGCAGACGGCCTGGCAGGTCGGTATAACCGATAATTTTCACGCCATTGGCGGTGGTCACCACTTCGCCCGGCACGGTGTACTCGCAGTTGCCGCCGTTTTGTGAGGCGAGATCGACCACCACGCTGCCCGACTTCATGGCGTCAACCATTTCCCGGGTGATCAGCTTCGGCGCCGGCTTGCCCGGAATTAACGCCGTGGTGACGATAATATCGACCTCTTTCGCCTGGGCGGCGAACAGCGCCATTTCGGCCTGAATAAAGGCCTCGGACATCACCTTGGCATAGCCGTCGCCGCTGCCCGCTTCCTCTTTAAAATCCAGTTCGAGGAATTCGGCGCCCATACTCTGCACCTGCTCCTTCACTTCCGGACGGGTATCGAAGGCGCGAACAATCGCCCCCAGGCTGTTGGCGGCGCCAATCGCCGCCAGACCGGCCACCCCGGCGCCGATAACCATCACTTTGGCGGGCGGAACTTTGCCTGCCGCGGTAATCTGCCCGGTAAAGAAACGGCCGAATTCATGGGCCGCTTCAACGATAGCGCGGTACCCGGCGATATTGGCCATTGAGCTGAGCGCATCCAGCGACTGGGCGCGGGAGATACGCGGCACCGAATCCATCGCCATCACGTTGATATTGCGGGCCGCCAGTTTTTCCATCAGCTGCGGATTTTGCGCCGGCCAGATAAAACTAATCAGCGTGGTTCCTGGATTCAACAGGGCAATTTCATCGTTATTCGGGGCATTGACCTTGAGGATGACATCAGACTGCCACACCTCGTCGCCGGTCACGATCTCAGCCCCCGCCTGGGCGAAGGCCTCATCGTCAAAGCTGGCCAGCTTCCCGGCGCCGCTTTCTACCGCGACGCTAAAGCCGAGTTTGAGCAACTGCTCAACGGTCTTCGGCGTGGCGGCGGCCCGGGTCTCCTGGGCTAGCCTTTCTTGTGGTACACCAATACGCATAGTTTTCCCTTCCATCGGTTTTTGATGATGGTTTACTTTTCTGACCAACAACGACAGGACGGCAAAATCGTCCTCGCCGTCTTTCGCTGTCTGCAAAATGAAACAGTAACAAACTTTTTATAACCTACTGAAAATAGCGATTGTGATCTACAGCGATAAAACAGAAATTTTGATTTTATTGCTTATTGTCAGCACAGATGGTTCCGGGCAGCAATATTTACCTGAATTTGCCTTTCAGGCCTGATAATCCGCTTATCCAGTGGTATAAAACGCCATTTATCGCCATTGAGATCATTGTATTAACATTACATTAACTAATAAAAGTGGTATCGATTATCGTTTTTGCTGGTCAAGCGGCTGTTTTTTCAACATATCGAAAAATGTTATCTTTCCGTAGTATACGATTCGGGCGGCAAGCAAAAAATGACGCAGACAGTCACGGCGATTAAATGCAATAATCAAACGTTTTCAGTCAACAACAACACCAGTATATGGTTTGCGCAAGGCAAAGGATTATTTTTATGAAGCTTAAAAACACCCTCCTGGCGTCTGCTCTCCTGACAACCGCCACGTTGTCTGCCCACGCAGCGACCGAGTTGACCCCGGAGCAGGCGGCTGCGCTGAAGCCCTACGATCGCGTTGTCGTCACCGGCCGGTTTAATGCCATTGGCGACGCGGTGCAAGCGGTATCGCGCAAAGCTGACAAAGACGGCGCGGCCTCATTCTATGTTGTCGACACGTCGGATTACGGCAATGGCGGCAACTGGCGCGTCACGGCTGACCTCTATAAAGACGACGCGCCGAAAGCGGATGCGCCGAAAAATCGCATCATCAATGGCGTGATGGAGCTGCCGAAAGATCAGGCCGTTGAGCTGATGCCTTACGACACCGTCACCGTCCAGGGCTTCTATCGCAGTCAGCCAGAAGTGAACGACGCCATCACCAAAGCGGCGAAAGCGAAAGGCGCCTATGCGTTCTTCATCGTCCGCCAGGTGGACGCCAACCAGGGCGGCAACCAGCGCATTACCGCCTATATCTACAAAAAAGATGCGGAGAAACGCGTTCTGCAGAGCCCGGACGCTATCCCGGCTGATTCTGAAGCCGGCCGCGCGGCGCTGGCCAAAGGCGGCGAAGCGGCGAAAAACGTCGAAATCCCGGGCGTCGCCACCACCGCGGCGGTTGGCTCCGGCACCGGCGTAGGTCGTTTCTTCGAGACCCAGTCGTCGAAAGGCGGACGTTACACTGTCACGCTGCCGGACGGCACCAAAGTTGAAGAAGTGAACAAAGTGACCGCGGCGCAAATGGTGCCGTTCGATAACATCAAGTTCACCGGCAACTATGGCAACATGACGGAAATCTCTTATCAGACGGCGAAACGCGCGGCGAAGAAAGGGGCGAAGTACTACCACATTACCCGCCAGTGGCAGGAACGCGGCGGCAACATCACCATCAGCGCCGATTTGTACAAATAATCGCTGCTGACTGGCTAAAAAGGCGGCGCATTGCCGCCTTTTCATTTTTTTTCATCCCCCGCCATTGCATGGCCCCCGGACACTCCGTAAAATCCCGCGCCTTAGCGCAATCCTCCATTTTTATGCGATTTCGCAAAATAAATATTCTGGAACAGCCATTTTCACCTCGGGAATGCAATGGAAAAGAAACTGGGCCTGAGCGCCCTGACCGCCCTGGTCCTTAGCTCAATGCTCGGCGCTGGCGTATTCAGTTTGCCGCAAAATATGGCGGCCGTGGCCAGCCCTTCCGCTCTGCTCATCGGCTGGGCGATCACCGGCGTCGGGATCCTGTTCCTCGCCTTCGCGATGCTGCTGTTGACCCGTATTCGCCCCGACCTCGACGGCGGGATCTTCACCTACGCCCGTGAAGGGTTCGGCGAGCTGATCGGCTTCTGTTCCGCGTGGGGCTACTGGCTGTGCGCGGTGATTGCCAATGTCTCTTATCTGGTGATCGTCTTTTCGGCGCTCAGTTTCTTCACCGATACCCCTGAGCTGCGCCTGTTTGGCGATGGCAACACCTGGCAGTCGATCGTCGGCGCTTCAGTTCTGCTGTGGGTAGTCCACTTTCTGGTCCTGCGTGGGGTGCAGACGGCGGCGGGGATTAACCTGGTCGCGACCCTCGCCAAGCTGTTGCCGCTGGGGGCGTTTGTCGCCCTCGCCGCCCTGGCCTTTCAGCTGGATACGTTCCGCCTCGATTTCAGCGGCCTGGCGCTGGGCGTACCGGTGTGGGAGCAGGTTAAAAACACGATGCTGATCACTCTGTGGGTGTTCATCGGCGTCGAAGGCGCAGTGGTGGTCTCCGCACGCGCGCGTCACAAGCGCGACGTTGGGCGCGCGACGCTGCTGGCGGTGCTTTCGGCCCTCGCGGTGTATCTGCTGGTCACCCTGCTGTCGCTGGGCGTGGTGCCGCGTAGCGAACTGGCCGAAATGCGCAACCCGTCGATGGCGGGACTGATGGTCAGACTGATGGGCTCGTGGGGTGAAATTGTGATTGCCGCCGGGCTTATCGTGTCGGTGTGCGGCGCCTATCTCAGCTGGACCATCATGGCCGCCGAAGTGCCTTACCTCGCGGCCACCCACAAAGCCTTCCCGCGCCTGTTCGCCCGTCAGAACCGCAACAACGCCCCCTCCGCCTCGCTGTGGCTGACCAATATCAGCGTTCAGGCGTCGCTGGTTTTGATCTGGCTGACCGGTTCGGACTACGGCACCCTGCTGACTATTGCGTCAGAGATGATCCTCGTGCCCTATCTGCTGGTCGGCGCCTTTTTGCTGAAAATCGCCACCCGTCCGCTGCATCAAGCGGTGGGTATCGGCGCCTGCATTTATGGCTTATGGTTATTATACGCGTCGGGACCTGTGCATTTGCTGTTGTCGGTGGTACTTTACGCTCCGGGTCTTCTGGTCTTTTTGTACGCGCGGCGTACGCACCAGCACGATCGTTCGCTCAAACGCCGCGAATTGGCGCTAATTGGTTTATTGCTGGTTGCCGCTGTGCCGGCAACGTGGATGCTGGTGGGGTAAGCGGTCGCCCTGCCGCCTAAATCAAAGGAGATACCCATGGCTGAACTACAGCCCCGCCCGGTTCTGATCACAGGAGGAGGCCGCCGCATCGGCCTCGCGCTGGCGCACCATTTTCTACAGCAACACCAGCCGGTCATCGTCAGCTATCGCACGCCCTATCCGGCGATCGATGACCTGCGCCAGGTAGGCGCTCTCTGTCTGCAGGCCGACTTCAGTAGCGATGACGGCATTCTGACCTTTGCCGAAGCGGTTAAATCGCATACCAGCGGCCTGCGGGCTATCATCCACAACGCCAGCGACTGGATGGCGGAGAAGCCGGGAGTACCGCTCAGCACGGTGATCAACCGCATGATGCAGATCCACGTCCATGCCCCCTATCTGCTCAACCACGCGCTGGAAGAACTCCTGCGCGGTCACGGCCATGCCGCCAGCGACATTATCCATATCACCGATTACGTGGTGGAGCGCGGGAGCGATAAACATATCGCCTACGCCGCCAGCAAGGCCGCGCTGGACAACATGACCCGCTCCTTCGCCCGCAAGCTGGCGCCGGAGATCAAAGTCAACGCTATAGCCCCGTCGCTGATCATGTTCAATGAAGGTGACGACGAGGCCTATCGTCAGCAGGCGCTGGATAAATCGCTGATGAAAATCGCCCCGGGCGAGAAAGAGATCAGCGACCTTATCGACTATCTGTTTACCAGCCGCTACGTGACCGGCCGGTCATACGCCGTCGACGGCGGTCGCCCTCTGCGTTAGTGGAAGCGGCTCCAGCCAACAATCAACAGCCAGGCACACAGCCCCCAGCACCCCACTGCGCCTGCCAGCGCTAACGGCAGGCGCATGATGCCGGTGAAGTACCACAGCGACAGCAGATAGATAAAATAGGGAACGATCGACCACATGCCGAACACGATAGTGGCGCGCAGGGCTTCAATACCACGCTCGCTGGCAACAATATAGTGGGCGATGAGCGCAAAGGTGGGAAACAGCGGAATAAGCCCGGCGATGGCGTAGTTTTTGGTTTTTGCCAGCACGCCAATCAGCACCACCACCAGCGCGCCCAGCAGCCCTTTGATTAACAGCCCCATGTCCATATGCCTTAACAATGAATCAACAAGTTAGCGCAGCATAGCGGAATTAGCGCTGTTTATAAAACAGGAATGGCGGGTAAAATAGCCGCGGTGTATGTTACTTCTTTTACTGATGTGCAATAGACATGAATAAAATCGTTTTTGTTGAGGATGATCCTGAGGTAGGAGCGCTGATCGCCGCCTATCTCGGCAAGCATGATATGGAGGTGGTGGTCGAGCCTCGCGGCGACCGCGCAGAGGAAGTGATCGCGCGGGAGAAACCGGACCTCGTGCTGCTGGACATTATGCTGCCCGGCAAGGACGGAATGACCCTCTGTCGCGATCTGCGTGGGCAATGGCAAGGGCCGATTGTTCTGCTGACCTCGCTCGACAGCGATATGAACCATATCCTCTCCCTGGAGATGGGCGCCAGCGATTATATCCTGAAGACCACACCGCCGGCTGTGCTGCTGGCGCGACTGCGTCTGCATTTGCGCCAGCATATCGCCCCGGCGGGTACAGGCGCGCCTTCGACGCTGACCCCGCACAAGACCATCTCCTTTGGCTCACTGACCATTGACCCGGTCAACCGCCAGGTGCTGCTCGGCGGAGAAAGCGTCGCCCTGTCCACCGCCGATTTCGACCTGCTGTGGGAGCTGGCCACCCACGCCGGGCAGATTATGGACCGCGACGCCTTGCTGAAAAATTTACGCGGCGTCACCTACGACGGGATGGATCGCAGCGTTGACGTCGCTATCTCGCGCCTGCGCAAAAAACTGCTCGATAACGCCACCGAACCCTACCGGATTAAGACGGTACGCAACAAAGGCTACCTCTTCGCCCCCCACGCCTGGGATAACTGAGCGGTCCGTCTGCGGCCCTGAAAGGGGCCCGTTTCACCGCCTGTTCCCCGGCGGCAAGCGCATCGCATTTTTTCGCCACCTTCGCGCTGGCTGACCGCCACCCATTTGTCATATTGAGTAAATCAATATGTTTCGCCGTACAGAAGCCCATCACATAACCCCTCAATATGATTGTGCTCAAGGACTTAGCGTTATCAGAGTGGCATAAAGTCTGAAAACACAGGACTTTTGCATGATGAAATACGTTGTACTTTTGGCACTTACTCTCTTCACGTCACTCTCTGGCTGGGCTTTTTCTCTCGACAACGCCGATATCCGGCTCCTCTGTCCACAGCGCGGGCAGATTAAGGTGCTTCTTCACCGCTATCAACATACCCAGCAATCCTGGGGAGATCACCATTTCGAAACCGGCGGCGGATACATGCGCCAGGGGCCGCTGCTGGTGATCCCGTTTGCTAATCTTGATCAGATGATTTACCACCAGACCACTGGCGAATTTGCTTACTGGTATGCCGAAGCAGAACAGCTGGTGCGCTGTCGGCTGCTGAGCCTGGCCACCCTCTATCCGGTGGATATACCCTACTATCGCGAGTAGCGCCCAGCGGCGCGCAGAATACGCTGGCCACAATCCTGGCCTCATGCAGACGTAAGCCCGCAATGAGTGACACTGTCACATTTTTAACGACGTCGCTCCCCCCGGCTGGCTATTGTCAGGGGGCATAAACCCTGCTTTGATAGCGTATCGGTTATGCCCGCGCGGGCTTCGGCTCGCCCCGGTAAATCCGTGACGTTTTCGCCCTGCCCTGCAGATGGTCCGGGGCGCCGGCAGGTTTCTCTTTTTGAATATGCGGTAATGTAATGAAAAAGCTGTTCGTGCAGTTCTATCTTCTGCTCTTCGTCTGCTTTCTGGTGATGACCATGCTGGTGGGCCTGGTCTATAAATTTACCGCTGAACGCGCCGGAAGGCAGTCGCTTGACGATCTGATGAAAAGCTCACTGTATTTGATGCGCAGCGAGCTGCGGGAAATCCCGCCTCGCGACTGGAGCAAGACGCTTAAAGAGCTGGACCTTAATCTGTCGTTCGACCTGCACATCGAGCCGATGAGCAAATTTAAATTGTCGGAAAGCTCGATGCAGCACCTGCGCGCTGGGGATATTGTCGCGCTCGACGACCAGTACACCTTTATCCAGCGCATCCCCCGCAGCCACTATGTGTTATCCGTGGGTCCGGTACCCTATCTCTATTTTCTGCATGAAATGCGCCTGCTGGACGTGGCGCTGATGGCGTTTATCGCTATCTCGCTGGCCTTCCCGGTGTTTATCTGGATGCGTCCGCACTGGCAGGACATGCTGCGCATTGAGACCGCCGCCCAGCGCTTTGGCGAAGGCCACCTCAGCGAGCGTATTCATTTTGACAGCATGTCCAGCTTTGAGCGGCTCGGGGTGGCCTTTAACCAGATGGCCGACAACATTAACGCCCTCATTGCCAGCAAAAAGCAGCTGATTGACGGCATCGCCCATGAGCTCAGGACGCCTCTGGTGCGCCTGCGCTACCGTCTGGAGATGAGCGAAAACCTCACCGAGGCGGAATCACAGGCGCTAAACCGTGATATCGGCCAGCTGGAAGCGCTCATTGAAGAGCTCCTGACCTACGCCCGTCTCGACCGTCCGCAGACGGAGCTCAGCCTGACCACCCCCGATTTTCCCGCCTGGATCAGCGACCACGTCGAGGATATCCAGATGGTCAACCCGCAGCGCGAGGTCTGCCTGGCGACGCTGACCCGCGGCAACTATGGCGCGCTGGATATGCGGTTGATGGAGCGGGTGCTGGATAATCTGGTGAATAACGCCCTGCGCTACAGCAGTCAGCGGGTGGCGGTCAGCCTGACCCTGCAGGGTGCCCGCGCGTCGTTGCAGGTC
This sequence comes from Klebsiella sp. GG_Kp173, assembly GCF_040062415.1. Lineage (NCBI taxonomy): Bacteria > Pseudomonadati > Pseudomonadota > Gammaproteobacteria > Enterobacterales > Enterobacteriaceae > Klebsiella > Klebsiella sp. GG_Kp173. The sequence continues at coordinate 65,740 of NZ_JBEAFZ010000009.1, read as the reverse complement.
GACGATGACGGCCCGGGCATTGCCCCCGAGGAGCGCGAGCGGGTGTTCGAACCTTTTGTTCGTCTAGACCCCAGCCGCGATCGGGCGACCGGAGGTTGCGGCCTCGGCCTGGCCATCGTCCACAGTATCGCCCAGGCGATGGGGGGCGAGGTTCGCTGCGAGGCCAGTCCTCTCGGCGGCGCCCGCTTCTGCTTTAGCTGGCCGGTCTATCATCAGTTGCCCGATTTTACCTCTGCCTGAATAAAACTTGCGCAGCGGCCGCGGGCTGGGTATGCTGTAAAAATCGAATAGTATGTTGTAACTAAGGTGAATGCGATGGCCAGCTACGACCTCGTTGAACGTCTGAATGATACCTTTCGCCAGATCGAGCTGGAGCTGCAGGCGCTGCGCCAGGCGTTAACGACCTGTCGACTGCTGGCGGGCCGGGTGTTTGAGCTGCCGGCAATCAGTAAAGATGCCGAGCATGACCCGCTGGCGAACATTACTGTCGTCCAGCACACCGGGGAGGCGGCGCTGGATCTCGCCCTGCGACACTATGGCCATCTGTTTATCCAGCAGCAATCGGAAACCCGCAGCAGCAAAGCCGCCGTCCGCCTGCCGGGTGCTATCTGCCTGCAGGTCACCGCCGCGGAACAGCAGGCGCTGCTGGCGCGCATTCAGCAGATCAACGCCCTTAAGGCCACCTTCGAGAAAATCGTCACCGTCGACTCTGGCCTGCCCCCCACCGCCCGCTTTGAGTGGGTGCATCGCCATCTGCCTGGATTAATTACCCTCAGCGCCTATCGCACGCTAACGCCCCTTCTCGACCCGAGCACTATCCGCTTCGGTTGGGCCAATAAGCACGTGATCAAAAACCTGACCCGCGACCAGGTGTTGATGATGCTGGAGAAAAGCCTGCAATCGCCGCGGGCGGTGCCGCCCTGGACCCGCGAGCAGTGGCAGAGCAAACTGGAGAGGGAGTATCAGGATATCGCTGCCCTGCCGCAGCGGGCGCGGCTGAAAATTAAACGGCCGGTGAAAGTGCAGCCGATTGCCCGCGTCTGGTATGCCAGCGAGCAGAAACAGGTGCAGTACGCCTGCCCCAGCCCGCTGATCGCCCTGATATCCGGCAGCCAGGGGGTCAGCGTGCCGGATATGGGCGAATTGCTCAACTACGATGCCGACAACGTGCAATACCGCTACAAACCGGAGGCGCAGTCGCTGAGATTACTGATTCCTCGTCTGCACCTCTGGCTGGCTAGCGAGTAGCCAGGCTGCCGACCATCAGCTCCGGGCGCACCCAGCTGTCGAATTCGGCTTCCGTCAGGTAGCCCAGCGCCAGCGCCGAGGCCTTCAGGGTCAGCCCCTCATGGTGCGCTTTTTTGGCGATCTCCGCCGCTTTATCATAGCCGATATGGGTATTCAGCGCGGTCACCAGCATCAGCGACTCGTTGAGCAGCTGGTTGATCCGCTCGCGATTCGGCTCAATCCCCACCGCACAGTGCTCGTTAAAGCTCGCCATGCCGTCCGCCAGCAGACGCACCGACTGCAGGAAGTTGTGAATGACCATCGGCCGATAGACGTTGAGCTCGAAGTTACCCGAGGCGCCGCCGATATTCACTGCCACGTCGTTACCCATCACCTGGCAGCAGACCATGGTCAGGGCTTCGCACTGCGTCGGGTTGACTTTGCCGGGCATAATCGATGACCCGGGCTCGTTTTCCGGGATGGCGATTTCCCCAATCCCGCAGCGCGGCCCGGAGGCCAGCCAGCGGACATCGTTAGCGATTTTCATCAGCGAGGCCGCCAGACCTTTCAGCGCGCCGTGGGCATGGACCAGGGCATCGACGGTGGCCAGCGCTTCGAATTTGTTCGGCGCGGTGACAAACGGCTGTCCGCTGAGTGAGGCCAGTTCGGCCGCCACCCGCACGGCATATTCCGGATGGGTATTCAGCCCGGTCCCCACCGCCGTCCCGCCCAGCGCCAGCTCGGCGAGATGCGGCTGGCTGGCGTCAAGATGCTTCAGGTTATGGTCCAGCATCGCCACCCAGCCGGAGATTTCCTGGCCTAAGGTGAGCGGCGTGGCGTCCTGCAGATGGGTGCGACCGATCTTAACGATATCCCTGAAGGCCACCGCTTTTTCGTTGAGCGTGGCCCGCAGCGCCTGCAGCGGCGGGAGCAATTTTTCCCGCAGGGCAATCAGCGCCGCGACGTGCATGGCGGTGGGGAACACATCATTCGAGCTTTGGCTTTTATTGACATCGTCATTGGGATGGATTTTTCGCGCCATCCCCCGCTCACCGCCGAGCAGTTCACTGGCGCGGTTGGCCAGCACCTCGTTCATATTCATATTGCTCTGGGTGCCGGAACCGGTCTGCCAGATAGCCAGCGGAAACTCCTGGGGGTGTTTTCCGGCCAGCACTTCGTCAGCGGCGGCGACGATCGCCCCGGCTTTCTCCGGCGTCAGCAGGCCAAGATCCTGATTGACCTTCGCCGCCGCCCGCTTGGTCAGCGCGAGGGCATATATCAGCTCTCCGGGCATTTTTTCGGTCGAGATGCGGAAATGCTCCAGAGAACGCTGGGTCTGGGCGCCCCAGAGTTTATCGGCCGGGACGTCGATGGCGCCCATCGAGTCTTTTTCACTGCGATGCGTTGTCATTACTTTCTCCTTGGATGAAAAGTGCGTCATAGCGACAAAGCTCACCTGCTTAAAAGAGTAAGTATTGGCCAGATTGAAAAGTTGTTTTGGTGGTTCGTGCCGCGAAGCGGCATAAAAAAACCGCCCCGAAGGGCGGCCAGGTTTACTTCACGCAGCGGGCGCACTGCGACGTCTGGATCTGCTGGAAGAAGTCGTTGCCTTTATCATCGACGAGAATAAACGCCGGGAAGTCTTCCACGTCGATTTTCCAGATAGCCTCCATCCCCAGTTCCGGATACGCCACGCACTCAAGGCTGCGGATGCTCTGCTGAGCCAGTACCGCCGCCGGGCCGCCGATGCTGCCGAGGTAGAAGCCGCCGTGCTTGTGGCAGGCATCGGTGACCTGCTGGCTGCGGTTGCCTTTCGCCAGCATGATCTTGCTCGCGCCGTGGGACTGCAGCAGATCGACGTATGAGTCCATGCGCCCTGCGGTAGTCGGGCCGAGGGAGCCGGAGGCGTAACCGTCCGGCGTCTTGGCCGGGCCGGCGTAGTAGATCGGGTGATCTTTCACGTACTGCGGCAGGGCTTCGCCATTATCAATAAGCTCTTTCAGCTTGGCGTGGGCGATATCGCGGGCCACGATAATAGTGCCGCTCAGCGACAGACGCGTGGACACCGGGTACTGCGACAGTAGCGCCAGGATCTCGCTCATCGGCTGGTTAAGATTCACTTTCACCGCTTCGCCTTCCCCGGCCTGGCGCAGATGCTCAGGGATATATTTCCCCGGATTGCTCTCCAGCTTCTCAATCCAGATGCCGTCGCGGTTGATTTTGGCTTTGATGTTGCGGTCGGCGGAACAGGAGACGCCCATCCCTACCGGACAGGAAGCGCCGTGACGCGGCAGACGGATCACGCGGATATCGTGGGCGAAATATTTGCCGCCGAACTGCGCGCCGAGGCCGAGGTTCTGCGCTTCTACCAGCAGCTCCTGCTCCAGCTGAATGTCGCGGAAAGCCTGCCCATGTTCGTTACCTTCGGTCGGCAGGCCATCGTAGTATTTGGTGGAGGCCAGCTTGACGGTTTTCAGCGTCGCTTCCGCCGAAGTCCCGCCGATGACAAAGGCGATATGGTACGGCGGACAAGCGGCGGTCCCCAGGGTGCGCATCTTCTCGACCAGATAGTTTTTCAGCTTCGCCGGGGTGATCAGCGCTTTGGTTTCCTGGTACAGATAGGTTTTGTTAGCCGAGCCGCCGCCCTTGGCGATGCAGAGGAATTTATACTCATCGCCATCGGTAGCATAGAGGTCAATCTGCGCCGGCAGGTTGGTGCCGGTGTTGACCTCTTTATACATATCCAGCGGGGCGTTCTGCGAATAGCGCAGGTTGTCCTGGATATAGGTGTTGTACACCCCCTGCGCCAGGGCGGCCTCATCGCCTCCGCCGGTCCAGACGCGCTGGCCTTTTTTACCCATGATGATCGCGGTGCCGGTGTCCTGACAGGTGGGCAGAATGCCTTTGGCGGCGATATCGGAGTTGCGCAGGAACTGCAGGGCGACGTATTTGTCGTTTTCGCTGGCTTCCGGGTCGTTCAGGATATCCGCCACCTGCTGCTGATGCGCCGGGCGAAGCATAAAGGAGGCGTCGTGGAAGGCATGTTGCGCCAGAAGGGTCAGCGCCTGAGGGTCAACTTTTAGCACTTCCTGGCCGGCAAATTCGGCGACGGAGACGTAATCACTGCTGAGGAGATAATACTCGGTGTCATCCTTTTTGAGGGGAAAAGGATCCTGGTAAACAAACGGTTTATTCGACATTGTACTCTCACTTACTGCTTTGGCTGATTATGTTTCAGGCAGGGACTCCATGTGCCTGTAGAAAAGCGAGTCGATCAATCTTACACAATTTTTTAACAAAAACTGAGACAGGGACGACTTTTTCTTTCAGCAGTTGCTTCTCCAGCGTTTGCTGGTTTAATAGGGCGATAATTTTACTTTGATTGATACAGGGAATGAGAATGCAAAAGCTGATCAACGCCGTACAGAACTATGCCTGGGGAAGCCATACCGCCTTAACTGAACTGTATGGCATCGCCAACCCGGACAACCAGCCGATGGCAGAGCTGTGGATGGGGGCGCATCCGAAGAGCAGCTCGCAGGTCCTGACGGCCGATGGCCAGCCGCGTTCGCTGCGCGAGGTGATTGACGCGGATAAAGCCGCCCTGCTCGGCGACAAAGTGGCGCAACGCTTCGGTGAGCTGCCGTTCCTGTTTAAAGTGCTGTGCGCCGCGCAGCCTCTCTCCATTCAGGTCCATCCTAACAAGCAGGCCTCCGAAGAGGGTTTCGCCCGCGAGAACGCCGCCGGCATCCCCCTCTCCGCCGCCGAACGTAACTACAAAGATCCGAACCACAAGCCGGAGCTGGTCTTCGCCCTGACCCCGTTCCTGGCGATGAACGCGTTTCGCGAGTTCAGCGAAATTGTCAGCCTGCTGCAGCCGGTGGCCAACGCACACCCGGCGATCGGCGCCTTCCTGCAGCAGCCGGACGCGACTCGCCTGAGCCAGCTGTTTGCCAGCCTGCTGAATATGCAGGGCGAGGAAAAAGCCCAGGCGCTGCAGGCGCTGCGCGAGGTGCTGGACCGTGAGCAGGGCGAACCGTGGCAGACCATCCGCCTGATCGCGGAATTCTATCCCGAGGACAGCGGCCTCTTCTCCCCACTGCTGCTGAACGTGGTGAAGCTGAATCCTGGCGAAGCGATGTTCCTGTTTGCCGAAACGCCGCACGCTTATCTGCAAGGGGTAGCGCTGGAGGTGATGGCCAACTCGGATAACGTGCTCCGTGCCGGCCTGACGCCGAAGTACATTGATATCCCTGAGCTGGTGGCCAACGTTAAGTTCGAGGCTAAACCGGCGGGTGAGCTGCTGACCCAGCCGCAGCGCCACGGCGCGGAACTGGACTTTCCGATCCCGGTGGAAGATTTTGCCTTCTCGCTGCACGATCTCTCCACCGAGGCCAGCGATCTGGCCCAGGCGAGCGCGGCGATCGTTTTCTGCGTCGACGGCGAAGCCGTGCTGCGCAAAGGCGACCAGAGCCTGACCCTCAAGCCGGGCGAATCGGCCTTTGTGGCCGCCAATGAATCGCCGGTGCAGGTCAGCGGCCATGGCCGCGTGGCGCGCGTGTTCAATAAGCTCCAGTAAACGACTGACCTTTCAGGTCGCGCTTACTGATTATGACAAGTCAGCCAGGCGGTCTCTCCGCCTGGCTTCATTTATGGACAAATGCTATGAAAAAATCGCTGGTCGCAGCAGGAATCATCGTGGCGCTGGGCGTGGTATGGACAGGCGGCGCCTGGTACACCGGCAAACAGCTGGAAGGCCGAATTGCCGATATGGTGCAGCAGGCTAACGCGCAGCTACGCAGCAGCGCGCCGGAGTCAGGTCTGGAGCTGAGCTATCAGGACTACCAGCGCGGGCTGTTCAGCAGCCATCTGCAGCTGGTGGTGAAGCCCATCGCCGGTCAGGCTAACGGCTGGCTGGCCGCCGGACAGAGCGTGGTGCTTGACGAGGTGGTCGATCACGGCCCCTTCCCGCTGGCCTCGTTAAAAACCTTTAATCTGGCTCCGGCGATGGCTTCGGTCCACACCACGCTGGTGAAAAACGACGCCAGCCAGGCGCTGTTCGAGATAGCCAAAGGCACTACCCCCTTCACCGTAGATACGCGCATCGCCTACAGCGGCGACAGCCAGTCGGCGATCGTTCTCAATGCCCTCGACTACGCCAAAGGGGATGAGAAAGTCACCTTCAGCGGCGGCCAGTTCCAGCTCGACGCCGATCGCGACGGCAAAAACATCAGCCTGAAGGGCCAGGCCGGCAGCGGTCAGATCGATGCCCTCAACGAATATAACCAGAAGGTGCAACTGCGCTTCGTCAACCTGACCACCGACGGCGCCACCGAGCTGGCCAGCTTCAACGAGCGTATCGGCCAGCAAAAAATGACCCTCGATAAACTGGCCATCAGCGTCGAAGGCAAAGAGCTGGCGCTGGTTGACGGCATGGCGCTGGACGGCGGCTCGACGCTGACCAAGGACGGCAAAGCCGTGAACAGCCAGGTGAACTATACCGTCAACAGCCTTAAGCTGCAGGGTCAGGATATGGGCAGCGGCAAACTGACGCTGAAAGTGGATAACGTCGACGGTCAGGCGTGGCACCAGTTCAGCCAGCAGTACAGCGCGCAGTCTCAGGCGCTGCTGGCGAAGCCAGAGCTGGCGCAGAACCCGGAGCTGTACCAGCAGGCGCTTACCGAAACCCTGTTCAATGCGCTGCCGATCCTGCTTAAGGGCAATCCGTCGGTGACCATCTCCCCGCTGAGCTGGCGCAATGCCAAAGGCGAAAGCACCCTCAACCTCTCGGTTCTGCTGAAAGATCCGGCCCAGGTGACCGCTCCGCCGCAGACGCTGGCGGACAGCCTGGATCGCGTGGTGCAGTCCCTTGACGGCAAAGTGGTGATCCCGGTGGATATGGCGACGGAGTTTATGACTAAGATCGCCGGTCTGGAAGGCTACCAGCCAGCCGACGCCGCCAAACTCGCCGATCAGCAGGTCAAAGGCCTGGCGGCGATGGGCCAGATGTTCCGCATCACCACCATGGAAGATAACGCCATCAGCAGCAGCCTGCAGTACGCGAACGGCCAGGTGACGCTGAACGGCCAGAAAATGCCGCTGGAGGATTTTGCCGCGATGTTTGGTCTGGAAGCGCCTTCGCTACCGGACGGCGCGCCGCAGGACGGCCAGCCGCAGCAGGATGACGCCGCGCCTCAGCAGGACGACGCCGCCCCGCAGCCGTAACTTATCGGCTCAGGAGACGGCCACCGCGCGCCGTCTCCGTCATTTTCTCGTCACCAGCCGCGGGGGCATGATCTGGTTTCGCGTCTCGCCCGCGCCCTCCTCCAGCCGCCGCAGCATCGACTCCGCCAGCGTTTTGCCCATCTCGCGCGCCGGGGTGGTGACCCAGGTGAGCGGCAGGTCGTCAAGCGCGGCCTCGGGCACATCGGCGAACGCCGCCAGCGCCACCCGCTGCTCGAAGTAGCTGTCGACGCCATCTTCCCCGCTCTGCCTTCCAGCCCGCAGCAGTCCGAACCACGCGCCGGTCGCCACCACGTTGTTGTAGCACAACACCGCGGTGATGGTCGGATTTTGCCCCAGCAGCGCGGTCATCGCCTCCGCCGCCTGCTTCTGGCTCGACTCGCACTCCAGCACCCATTCGCTGTGAAACGGCAGACCGTATTTCAGCAAGGTGGCGCAATAGCCGCCGACCCGCTCGGCGCGGGTCAGCGACGAGCTCTGGCCGCCAAGCCAGGCGATCCGCTGATGGCCGCGGCGGATCAGATGCTCGGTCACCAGCTGCGCCGCCTGCATGTTGTCCGGGCGGATCAGGTCGACATCGTCGAGGTAGCTGGCGCGGGAAGCGAACACCAGCGGCACCCCCGCCTCCGCCGCCCGCTCGCGCAGCTCGCTGCCGCGGTCGATGGCCCCGGCGATGATCACCCCGTCCACCCCCTGCGCCGCCAGCGTATCAAACCGTTGAGCCATCTTCTCGCCGCTGCGTCCCCCCTGGGTGAGAAACACCATTTTCCCCTGCCTCTCCAGGGCATCGGTGAGGCCGGCGGTTAACTCGGCATAGAACGGTTTAGAGAGATCGCTGACGATAAGGCCAATCACCCCGCTCTGTCCGCCGCGCAGCGAGGCGGCCTGACGGTTGCGCACAAATCCCAGCTGCTCGATGGCCTGATTAACCCGCTCGCCGGTGGCGCTGGAGATGCGCCCTTTGCCGCTCAGCACCAGCGAAACGGTGCTCACGGAGACGCCGGCGGCCAGCGCTACATCATTGATGGTGATCTTTTTTGCGATTGCCATAACCTGCTGGCTGACTCCCTTGCCTGTCGATAAAACGTTTTATCATTGTGTGATCTTTATAAACCTTATTATCGCTTGAATATGTGATTTTTATCGCACTAAAAAGTGGTAAAACGTTTTATCTTGCCGTGGCGTTAGTTCTTCCCGACCACTTGAGAATCAGGAACCGTGCTATGACGGCGAAAACCGCACCAAAAATCACCTTGTGGGAATTTTTCCAGCAGCTGGGAAAAACCTTTATGCTGCCCGTGGCGTTGCTCTCGTTTTGCGGGATCATGCTGGGGATCGGCAGCTCGTTAAGCAGTCACGATGTTTTGACCCTGCTGCCGTGGCTGGATATGCCGCTGCTGCAGGCCATCTTTATCTGGATGAGCAAAGTCGGCTCCTTTGCCTTCAGCTTCCTGCCGGTGATGTTCTGTATCGCCATCCCGTTGGGGCTGGCGCGGGAGAACAAAGGCGTCGCCGCCTTCGCCGGTTTTGTCGGCTACGCGGTCATGAACCTGGCGGTCAACTTCTGGCTGACAGCGAAAGGCATTCTGCCCACCACCGACGCCGCGATCCTTAAGGCCAACAATATCCAGAACATCATCGGTATTCCATCGATCGATACCGGGATCCTCGGGGCGGTTATCGCCGGGATTATCGTCTGGCTGCTGCATGAGCGCTTTCACAACATTCGCCTGCCGGACGCCCTGGCCTTCTTCGGCGGCACTCGCTTCGTGCCGATCGTCACCACCGTGGTGCTGGGTCTGGTCGGTCTGGCGATCCCGCTGGTGTGGCCGGTCTTCGCCATGGGGATCAACGCCCTCGGGAAGATGATCAATAGCGCCGGCGATTTTGGGCCGATGATCTTCGGCACCGGCGAGCGACTGCTGCTGCCGTTTGGCCTGCACCACATCCTGGTGGCGCTGATCCGCTTCACGGAAGCCGGCGGCACCCTTGACGTCTGCGGCCACAGCGTCAGCGGCGCGCTGACCATCTTCCAGGCGCAGCTGAGCTGCCCGACCACCCACGGCTTCGCCGAAAGCGCCACCCGCTTCCTGTCGCAGGGTAAGATGCCAGCCTTCCTCGGCGGTCTGCCGGGCGCCGCGCTGGCGATGTACCACTGCGCCCGTCCGGAAAACCGGCATAAAATTAAAGGCCTGCTGATCTCCGGGGTGATCGCCTGCGTGGTGGGCGGCACCACCGAGCCGCTGGAGTTCCTGTTCCTGTTCGTGGCGCCGGTCCTGTATGTCATCCACGCCCTGCTGACCGGTCTCGGCTTTACCATCATGGCGGTGCTCGGCGTCACCATCGGCAACACCGACGGCAATATCATCGACTTCGTGGTGTTTGGCATCCTGCATGGTCTGGCGACCAAGTGGTATCTGGTGCCGGTGGTGGCGGCAATCTGGTTTGCGGCCTACTATGCCATCTTCCGCTTCGCCATCACCCGCTTCAATCTGAAAACGCCGGGCCGCGATATCGACACCGCCGCCAGCGTGGAGAAAGCGGTCGCTGGCACCATTGGTAAATCCGGGTATAACGTGCCGGCGATTCTGGCGGCCCTCGGCGGCGCCGACAACATTGTCTCGCTGGATAACTGCATTACCCGTCTGCGTCTGTCGGTACACGATATGAGCAAAGTGGACGCTGCCGCGCTGAAAGCCCACCGCGCCATCGGGGTGGTTCAGCTCAACCAGCATAATCTGCAGGTGGTGATTGGCCCGCAGGTGCAGTCGGTAAAAGATGAAATGGCCACGCTGATGAATACCGTTCAGGCCTGATCCCACCGGTCCCCTTCCGGCACGGAAGGGGACCCTCGCTAAGGAAGTTCCGATGTTTGATTTTTCCATACCCATCGACCGCCACGGCACCTGGTGCACGCAGTGGGACTATGTCGCCGACCGCTTTGGCGTCCCCGACCTGCTGCCGTTCACCATCTCCGATATGGATTTCGCCACCGCGCCCTGCATTCTCGACGCCGTCAGCCGGCGGCTGGCCCACGGCGTGTTGGGCTACAGCCGCTGGCAGAACGAGGCGTTTCTCGGGGCGATTGCCCACTGGTACGCCAGCCGCTTTCACAGCGTCATCGATCCGCAAACGGTGGTTTACGGACCGTCGGTTATTTATATGGTGGCGGAAACCATCCGCCAGTGGTCGCAAGAAGGCGACGGCGTCGTCGTCCATACTCCCGCCTACGATGCGTTCTATAACACTATCACCGCTAACCGCCGACAGATCGCCCCGGTGCCACTGACCCTGACGGACAATCACTGGCACTGCGATATGGCGCGCCTGGAAGCGGCGCTGGCGGAGCCGAAGAATACCCTGCTGCTGCTCTGCAGCCCGCACAACCCAACGGGCAAAGTCTGGCGCCGCGAGGAGCTCCAGACCATGGCGGCGCTGTGCCAAAAGCATGGCGTCAGGGTGATTAGCGACGAAATTCATATGGACATGACCTGGGGCGACCACCGTCATATCCCGTGGAGCGAGGTGGCTCAGGGGCCGTGGGCGCTGTTCACCTCCGGATCAAAGAGCTTCAATATTCCGGCCTTTACCGGGGCCTATGGCTTTATCCCTGAGGCAAACTGCCGCGACAGCTATCTGCAGGCGCTGAAAGCGCGCGATGGACTCTCGTCGCCCTCGGTGCCGGCGCTGCTGGCTCATATCGCCGCATACCGCGACGGGGCGCCCTGGCTCGACGCCCTGCGCGACTACCTGCAGGAGAACCTGCGCTTTGTGGCTGATACGCTCAATCGCGCCTTTCCTGCGCTACGCTGGCAGCCGCCGGAGGCCACCTACCTGGCGTGGATCGACCTGCGCCCCCTCAACATTGACGACCGCGCACTGCAGCAGGCGCTGATCGCCGGGCAGAAGGTGGCGATTATGCCGGGATATACCTATGGTCCCGAAGGCAATGGCTTTCTGCGCCTCAACGTCGGCTGTCCACGCGAGAAGCTGGAGCGCGGTGTCGCAGGGCTGATAGCCGCCCTGCGCAGCCTCAGTTGACGCGCGGCACTGACTACAGATCGTCACGCCGGCGGAACGCCAGGTAGCCGGCGCCGAGGGTAAAGATGCCGACAATCACCACCAGCAGGATAAACCCGTGGTGATTGCTCGCCAGCGGGATCCCGCCGACGTTCATGCCGAAGAAACCGGCCACAATGTTAATCGGTAGCGCGAGGACCGTGATCACCGTCAGGGTGTAGAGGGTGCGGTTGCTCTGCTCCAGCTGGCGGGCGCCGATCTCCTCCTGCAGCAGGCTGATGCGCTCGATCAGGCCGGACAGGTCATTAAGCACCACGCTAAACTCTTCGGTGAACTGACGAAATGCCTGCACCACCGCGCGATCCATCCACGCTGGCGGCCGGTTAAGCAGCCGGAACATTGCCGCCGGTTCCGGCGCCAGCAGCCGTTGAAAACGCAGCAGCATCCGCCGCAGCCGCGCCAGATCGGCCCGATTACGCTGCACGTGATTGCTCAGGAGCCGCTCTTCAATCAGGTCGACGTGGCGGCTGGCCTGGCGCACCACCTGCTCCAGCACCTCCTCCTGCTCCTCCAGCAAAAAGGCCAGCAGTTCAGCGGAGGTATGCACCTTAAGCGTATGCAGACGCGGCAGCATCCATTCGATAAACCGCAATGGTTTGAAACGCGCTGTCACCACCAGCTTCGGGCTACAGTAGAGCCACAGCGTGGCGGTTTCCGCGCTGGTGTCTTGCGGACGAAACAGCACGTCGTTAAGCACGGCGAACAGATTCTCCCCTTGCCGTTCAATACGGGTGGTATGCGAGCCGCTGCGGATCTCCTCAAAGAAAAAGTCCGCCACGGGAAAGTGACTGATTAGCCATTTTTCGGCGGTGGCGTGATTGAGATTAAGATGCAGCCAGATAAAGGCCTTATCGTCAGCCAGCGCCTGATAGCTGGCGCATACCTCACCAGAGGCAATAGGCTGTGGGGGGTGATCTTCATGAAACAGATAGCCATACACCAGGCCGGACACTTCCATATCAAAATCGGGCTTTAACATCTTCGCGGTGACGTCTTGACTCATGGCTCCCTCAGGACAGGCACTGGCACCGTTGATGCCCAGATAGCGCCATATTTCGCTATTTTTCGCGGACTGGCAAGGTTAATAATCCTGCCGCAAAACCGTCATCTGACGGATATATTTCGGGCTGCATGCCTGAGTCATACCCGGCGTGCTGACCAAGCGCATCGCGCGACGATCTGGCCTTCTCGCTGTGCTTTTATTGTCACTATTAAAATAATTTTGATATTCCTCAAAACTTTTTTAGGCGGGAAGCGGTATTAATTTGGCCGCTTAATCATTGCTTACCCTGGTTTATTGAGGAGGAGACCATGAAAACCTATGACCGTAATCGTAACGCTATTGCTACCGGCAGTATGGTCATGATCGCTGGTAACGGTACGACGGGCGTGATTAAAGCGATCCATGGCGAGGGGAAAACCGCCGAGCAGCTGCGTCGGGCGGACTGCGTGGAAATCGACGGCTGCGAGGGACGCTTCTGCCCGTTAGATCTGATCCGTCTCGGTTTCCATTAATCCCTGCCGTCAAGGCACCATGAGCAGGCCACCCAGCGTGGCCTCTTCTTTTTCAGGCTGATCCAGGCGCTTAGCGAAAGCTCCACTGAATACTCATCACGAAGATCGCCGGTATAATAATCCCGCCCTCGACGCCGAAGTAATCGGTAAAATTGTATTGCAGACCATGATAAATATAGGGCGAAAAACCGACGCCGGTGATTTTTTTGGCGGTGCGGTAGGTGCCTGAGTCGCCGCAGTGGCTGAAAGCGTCAAAGAAAAATTCTCCGGTATAGGCATACACCCCTTTCAGCAGCCAGCCGGTGTCGTTTTTCAGCCAGTCGCGGCGCACGCCGAGGGTCAGACAGCGATCGTCGAAGCTATTTTTCATGGTGCCGACCAGCGCGCTGTATTTTGAATCCGCTGAAAACTTGCGCTCCACCGAGAAAAAGTTGTTGTTGAAATGCTCGTTATATTGTCCGTGGTTACCGGTCATGTGATAAACATAGGAGCCGGTATTCATCGAATAAAGATTGAATTCCCCGGCCTGCGCCGACGGCATGGCAACCAACAATAGCCCGGATAACAAGATCCATAATTTATTTAACATTCAGTAACCTACGCCACACCTGTAAAAAAGAACCCGGCATACTATCACCGCGAAGCTAAACCAAAGGGCAATCAGATACACCGACGCTTTTCGCGGCAGGCAAACATGATGCTATAAGCACTATAGCAGTCGCCCTCTCGCCTGGTGAGCGCCAGCGGCTATACTGCTGACACATTCATCTTATTGATTAAGGACTGCTGTGTTAGCCACTCTCCTCGTTGCGCTGGTCGCTATTATTCATCTCGCCATCCTGGTGCTGGAGATGTTTTTCTGGGAAGCGCCCGCCGGGCGCCGGGCCTTTAACCTCAGCGTCAATTTCGCCCGGGAAAGCCGGGTGCTGGCGGCCAACCAGGGGTTGTATAACGGTTTCCTGGCCGCCGGCCTGGCGTGGGGGCTGTGGCTGGGGGCGTCGGGCGTGCAGGTGGTGATCTTTTTCCTCGCCTGCGTGCTGGCCGCTGGGATATTCGGCGCGCTGACCGCCAGCCGCAAAATTCTCTATATTCAGGCGCTGCCCGCGCTGCCCGCGCTGCTGGCGCTGCTTGCGGTGCTGGCGCAGGCGTAGGGTCTTGATCCAAAACAGAGAAAGCAGGCGCTAAGGCGGATACTATGTGCCCCCTTCGGTCGGTCATCGACCGTTAATACCTTCTGAGTTCAGAGGCATTTTTATGACATGGCAATCCTTCAAACAGGCCTGGCTTATCCGGTTCTGGTCTCCCGTCCCGGCGGTCATCGCCGCGGGCATTCTCTCAACCTACTATTTTGGCATCACCGGCACCTTCTGGGCGGTGACCGGCGAATTTACCCGCTGGGGTGGCCAGCTGCTGCAGCTGCTGGGGGTCCACAGCGAACAGTGGGGCTATTATCAGCTGATCCATCTCGACGGGACGCCGCTGACCCGCATCGACGGCAGGATGATCATCGGCATGTTCGGCGGCTGCCTGGCCGCGGCATTGTGGGCCAATAACGTCAAACTGCGCTTGCCACGCAGCCGGATCCGCATAGTGCAGGCCGTGGCCGGGGGCATCATCGCCGGGTTCGGCGCGCGGCTGGCGATGGGCTGCAACCTGGCGGCGTTTTTCACCGGCATTCCGCAGTTCTCCCTGCACGCCTGGCTGTTTGCCATCGCCACCGCCATCGGCTCCTGGTTTGGCGCTCGCTTCACCCTGCTGCCTCTATTTCGCATCCCGGTAAAAATGCAAAAGGTATCCGCCGCTTCGCCGTTAACCCAAAAACCGCTGCAGGCACGCCGCCGTTTCCGCCTGGGCATGGCGGTCTTTTTCGCCATGATCGGCTGGGGCCTGCTCACCGCCGCAGACCACCCTGCGCTCGGCCTTGCGATGCTGTTCGGCATCGGCTTCGGTCTGCTTATCGAGCGAGCGCAGATCTGCTTTACCTCCGCCTTTCGCGATATGTGGATCACCGGCCGGACGGTGATGGCGAAGGCGATAATCTTCGGCATGGCGGCGAGCGCCATCGGCATCTTCAGCTATGTGCAACTGGGGATGGCGCCGAAAATCATGTGGGCCGGTCCCAATGCGGCGATCGGCGGGCTACTGTTCGGCTTTGGCATCGTGCTGGCCGGCGGCTGTGAGACCGGCTGGATGTACCGGGCGGTGGAAGGCCAGGTTCACTACTGGTGGGTGGGGCTGGGCAACGTCATCGGCTCCACGCTGCTCGCCTGGTGCTGGGACGATATCGCCGCCCCGCTCGCCATCCACTGGCAAAAGGTCAACCTGCTGAACGCTTTTGGTCCCTTCGGCGGACTGCTGGCGACCTATCTGCTGCTGCTGATCGCCCTGCTGCTGGTGATCGCCTGGGAGAGACATTTTTTCCGCCGCCAGTCGGCAGCGGTCCGGACCGTGAAGGAGAGTGCATGAAAAACATCATCCCTGATTATCGCCTGGACATGGTCGGCGAGCCCTGCCCTTATCCGGCGGTCGCCACCCTGGAGGCGATGCCCTCCCTGCAAAAAGGCGAGATCCTCGAAGTGATAAGCGACTGTCCGCAGTCGATCAATAACATTCCGCTCGATGCCAGGAACCATGGCTATACGGTGCTGGATATTCAGCAGGATGGCCCGACCATTCGCTATCTGATCCAGAAGTAATCCCGTTTTCCCGCCGGCGACCTTCATCGCCGGCATGGATTTCCCCGTCTCGCCATGTCCTCACCATCAGATGGGCCGTGCAGGCAAACGATTGCAATAGATTGTAACACTTGAAACGGTGTTCCAGTTATCAAATAACCATTAATATAACGCGGCTATATTATTAAAATACGAATAAGTAACTTCGTGAATGGTTTCTGCCGCTACCGGCCAAAGCCGCACACAGCAATACAATAAGGATAGAAATGGAACTGCTGGCCAGGCTGGGTTATTTTTTTGAGCAAGTGCGTGCAGATGCCGATTTTGCCACCTTCGCCAATGAACTACGTCGGCACCAGGTCTCGTGTTACATCTACTTTGTCTCCACCGGCAATATGAATTTCGTGATGGCAAACGACAAGGTGATCACGATAAAAAGCGCCCGCAGCCTGCTGCGCGTGCGCAGCGCCCCCAACCAGCAGCTGACCTCGGCTGCGGTCATCCGCCATTTTGCCGGCGCCATCAACTTTGAACAATACTGTAAGGATCTCGCCAGCGCCGGGGTGTTTAAGTGGAGCGTCGACCTGCACGAGGAGACTCGCCACTACTGGTCGAAGGATAACCGGCTGCTGTATAAAGAGAGCCTGATTCCCCCCTGAGCGGGTCCCGGGGGGAAGTCTGGTTTGCGGGGCCAGCCCTTAATCGCGTGTCTGGACCCAAAAGGCGTGGATCAGGCCTGGAATATAGCCCAGTAGGGTCAAAATAATGTTGAGAATAAACGCCCAGCCGAAACCTTTCCCCAGCAGAACCCCCAGCGGCGGCAGAATGATAGTAAAAACGATTCTCCAGAATCCCATAAGTTCTCCCTTCATCTAATGTCAACATTTTACTAAGCTATTCAATAGTTAAGCATAGACGCTTTTCACCGCTTCGCCAGCAGGCAGCGCCCTCATCTCCGGTAACAAAAATTATTTCCTGCCGTCACGGATAAAAAAGTCCGCCAAAACATCCACTTTTTTGCCTCATGCTGTGGGCCTGACAGCGAACCGCACAGATTGTCAGTTGACCTGGCTGCCAGTCAGGACTAAGCCTGGAGAAGTTTTATCACATCGAGTCGTTTTACCAACCGGAGAATATCCATGAGTAAACTTGGGATTAATGGTTTTGGTCGTATCGGACGTCTGGTGTTACGCCGTTTATTAGAAGTCGACAGCAGCCTCGAGGTGGTGGCCATCAACGACCTCACCTCGCCAAAAGTGCTGGCCTACCTGTTAAAGCATGATTCAAACTACGGCCCCTTCCCGTGGAGCGTCGACTTCACGGAAGATGCGCTGATCGTCAACGGCAAGACCATCACCGTGTATGCCGAAAAAGAGGCGCAGCATATTCCGTGGCAGGCGGCGGGCGCGGAAGTGATTGTGGAGTGTACCGGGTTCTACACCTCGGCAGAGAAATCGCAGGCCCATCTTCAGGCCGGTGCACGCAAGGTACTGATTTCGGCCCCCGCCGGCGAGATGAAAACCATCGTCTATAACGTCAACGATGACACCCTGACGGCGGATGACACCATCATCTCCGTGGCCTCCTGCACCACCAACTGCCTGGCGCCAATGGCCAAAGTGCTGCAGGATGCCTTCGGCATCACCGTAGGCACCATGACCACCATCCACGCCTATACCGGCACCCAGTCGCTGGTGGACGGACCGCGCGGTAAAGATCTGCGCACCTCCAGGGCGGCGGCGGAAAACGTCATCCCGCACACCACCGGCGCGGCCAAAGCTATCGGCCTGGTGATCCCCGCCCTGAGCGGCAAGCTGAAAGGCCATGCCCAGCGCGTACCGACCAAAACCGGCTCAGTGACAGAGCTGGTGTCGGTGCTGGAGAAAAAGGTAACTGCGGATGAGGTCAATCAAGCGATGAAGCAGGCGGCCGAGGACAATGAATCCTTTGGCTATACCGAAGAAGAGATTGTCTCTTCCGATATCATCGGCAGCCATTTCGGTTCAATCTACGATGCCACCCAGCTGGAGATTGTGGAGGCCGGCGGCGTACAGCTGGTGAAAACCGTCGCCTGGTACGACAACGAATACGGTTTTGTCACCCAGCTGATCCGCGTGCTGGAGAAATTTGCCCGCTAAGTGAACGGCGGACAGCCTGCGCTGCCCGCCGATTCTGCATTGAGCGTCTCAGGCCTGCAGATAGACCACCTGGGTCTGCAGGTACTCATTCAGGCCATGGCGGCCATCTGCGCCGCCGATCCCTGATTTACGCCAGCCGGCGTGGAATCCCTGCATCGCCTCAAAGTTCTCGCGGTTGATATAGGTTTCGCCGAACTTCAGCCCCTTAATCGCCTTCATCGCCACGTTGAGATCGCGGGTGTAGATTGAGGAGGTGAGGCCATAATCGCTGTCATTGGCCATCGCCAGCGCTTCATCGAGAGTTGAAAACGCCACCACCGGCAGCACCGGACCGAAGGTTTCCTCATGGATAATATCCATCTCCTGACGCACATCCAGCAGCAGGGTCGGCGGATAAAAATAGCCTTTCCCCTCCAGCGGCTGACCGCCCAGCGCTACCCGCGCCCCCTGCGCCACCGCCTTCGCCACTTTGCGCGCCACCTGATCCCGCGCGGCAGCGTTGATCAGCGGCCCCATCGCGATGTCATCCCGCGCCGCCGGGTCGCCAAACTGCACGGCCTTCATCGCCTCGCCGAGGCGGTTGACGAAGCGGTCGTAAATCCCCTGCTGAACATAGACCCGCTCGACGCAGTTGCACACCTGCCCGGTGTTGATCACCCGCGAGTCCACCACCGCTTTCACCGCCAGATCCAGATCCGCATCGTCCATGACGATGGCCGGCGCTTTGCCGCCGAGCTCAAGGCACACTTTGGTGATATTTTTCGCCGCGGCGGCCATGATTTTCTCCCCCGCCACCACGCTGCCGGTCATGCTGACCATCGCCACCTTCGGATTGCCGGCCAGCTCCTGGCCGACGGTTTCCCCACGGCCGAGCACCAGGTTAAAGACCCCTTTCGGCAGCCCAACCTGGTGAACGATCTCGGCGAAAGCGATGGCGTTATTGGGCGTGAATTCGCTGGGCTTAATGACGATGGTATTTCCGGTGATCAGCGCCGGCGCCAGCTTGCGGGCGATAAGAAAGAACGGGAAGTTCCACGGCAGGATCCCGGTGGTCACCCCCAGCGCGCGTTTAAAGACAAGGATATTTTCCCCGGGACGGTCGCTCTGCACGATCTCCCCTTCATAACGCCGCGCCCATTCGGCCATGTAGTCGAGATAGTCGGCGGTGAACGCCACCTCCACCGCCGCCAGCTGCTGGATCTTGCCGCCTTCAGCGACGATCAGCCCGGCGATGTCATCGGCACGCTGACGGATGCCGGCGGCAATTTTGCGCAGCCAGCCCGCGCGCTCAATGGCCGGCAGCGCCTCCCAGGCCGGCTGGGCGCGCTCCGCCGCGTCAATCGCCAGCCGCGCCTCTTCCGCGGTCCCGTCCGGGATCCGCGACAGCAGCGCTTCGGTCGCCGGGTTAAGCACGTCGATCCAGCCGTCGCCGTGACCGGAAACGAACTGGCCATCAATATACATCTGGTGTTGAACGGGTGCTGTCATGGCTGCTCCTGTGGTGCATTTGTATTTAACAAGTGATTTTTTTGTTAAATATCGGGCGGATAAGCCGTGGCTTCGCAGCACGTTGGCGCAGTTTTGTGAGCTGATTCATAAAACCGGGCCAAAAATACCCGGTTGAGGTTACATTTCAATAACACAAATTGCCCGTTTGCGATAAATCTGCCGCAAACGGGCATTTATCAGCCGAGGATGCGGGCCTGCAGCGCCCCGGCGAGCCGGTCATCCTCCCGCAGCTGTCGCCAGGCGTCGAGGATCTCCGGCGGGAAAGTCACGTGGCTGATAAAGTCTTTCCCCCGTGGACCGTACCCTTCAGGGGAATCCTGCAGACGCGGCAGTTCGCCGAGCAGCAGCGCCAGGTAGCGGGTCACCGGCCACAGCCCCGCCCCGCCGCCCACGAACCCCAGCTGGCCGTCGGTCTGTTCCAGCACCGGCGTGCAGCCGGGAAAGCTCAGCCACTGCGGCGGCGTCGTCGCCCCCTGCCAGACGCGGGCGAAGGTGGCCATCGTCCGCCGCTGCATGGTGGGGTCCTGAATGACGATCCCGCGACGATGGGGGATCCCCCGACTCTCCAGCATTGTGCGAGTAAAGCGCGCGTTTTCGCCGCAGTTGGTCGACCGATCCTCCACCACCAGCCGCGGGCGAGGAATGTGCCAGAAGTCATGCGCAATATCCGCCAGAATATGCGCTTCCGGACGCCCCTCCACCGCGAGCGAACGGTAGCGCGGATCTTCGCGCACCGCCTCATACAGAAAACCGGTAGAGTGCCCAACGCCGCCGCTGATCAGCAGCGGAACCTCCTGCTCCGCCGCCAGTCGGCAGGCGGCGTCGATGGTAGGGATCACGGCGTTGCCAGCCAGCACCACCACATCCACCGCCGGCGGCGCGGTCAGCGTCGCCAGATCGTTTTGCGCCAGCCAGCCGCCGGTCAGGTTTGCCGCCGCCAGCGTCGTCGCCGACAGCGGGGGAAAGTGTTCTGCCATTCTGATCTCCTTAATCACCTCTCAGCCGCGCAGAGAGAATAGTCTGGCCATCATAAACGCCGCCTGCCGGGGCGCAAAGCGACGCTGATTTGTAACTATTTTGAAATAACAAGAAACATCTAAAAACACGCAGGTTGCACCTGAATAACTGACCATGAAAATAACAAAAAACAGCAAAAACAGGTGGAAAATAAAAATTTACCTCGCGGTTACACCAGACAAAAGCGCGTTTTCTTGCCCGCATTGCCGAGGGATAACTTGCCAATTGTAACCATCAACTCTAATTTGCTTAACAATTACACAACCTTTTTCACATCAGGTTGCACCCTGCACGCACAGAGTGACACCTGACCTTTTACCGTGGCGGGAGAACGTTTCGTAATGAGCAATCCAGCAAGCAACACTGCATCCATTCTGCAGAAAAACAAGAAGGTACTGATCGCGAGCCTGACCGGCAGCGCCATCGAATGGTTCGATTATTTTCTCTATGGCACCGCCGCCGCGCTGGTGTTTAACAAAATCTTCTTTCCGATGGTCGACCCGGTCATTGGTCTGATCCTCTCCTGGCTCTCCTTTTCGCTCACCTTTTTTATCCGCCCCATCGGCGGAGTCATTTTCGCCCATATCGGCGATCGCATCGGTCGCAAGAAGACGCTGGTGCTCACCCTGTCGCTGATGGGCAGCGCCACGGTGGCCATTGGCCTGCTGCCCACCTACGAGATGGTGGGCCTGTGGGCGCCGGCCCTGCTGATTACCCTGCGCATTATTCAGGGCATGGGTATCGGCGGCGAATGGGGCGGCGCGCTGCTGCTGGCCTACGAATACGCCCCGGAAAAGCGGAAAGGCTTTTTCGGCAGTATTCCCCAGGCCGGCGTGACCATCGGCATGCTGATGGCAACCTTCATCGTCTCGCTGATGACCCTGTTCGATGAGGCGCAGTTTCTCGCCTGGGGCTGGCGCATTCCGTTCCTGCTCAGCTCCGTCCTCGTTTTCCTCGGCCTGTGGATCCGCAAAGACATCGACGAAACGCCCGCCTTTAAGCAGGTGAAACAGTCTGGCCAGGTGGCGAAGGCTCCGCTGCGCGAGACGCTCAAACACCACTGGCGGGAAGTGCTGATCGCCGCGGGTCTGAAAGTGGTGGAGACCGCCCCCTTCTATATCTTCTCCACCTTTGTGGTCAGTTACGCCACCACCACCCTGAGCTATCAGAAGTCGCAGGCGCTGGAATCCGTCACCCTGGGCGCGCTGGTGGCCACCGTGATGATCCCGCTGATGGGGCTGCTGTCCGACAAGGTGGGTCGGCAAAAAATGTACACCCTGAGCGTGGTGCTGCTGGGGCTGTTTATCGTCCCGTGGTTTCTGCTGCTCGACACCGGCACCAGCTGGGGCATTATGCTGGCGACGATCGTTGCCTTCGGCATCCTGTGGGCGCCGGTGACCGCGGTGCTGGGCACCCTGTGCTCAGAGATTTTCAGCGCCAATGTGCGCTATACCGGAATCACCCTCGGCTACCAGCTGGGCGCCGCGCTGGCCGGGGGCACCGCGCCGCTTATCGCCACCGGTCTGCTGGCGAAATACGATGGTGACTGGCGACCGGTGGCCGTCTACCTGGGCGTGACGGTGGCGATTTCGCTGCTGGCGATATTCTGCGCCAGCCGGATGAAATCCGTCCCTGGCGCGGCGCGCTCCCGGGCGGAAAGCGCCTAACCGCAGCCGGTCCGGGCTACCTCGGCGCCGACCATCCTGCCCGGGCGCTGCGCTTGCGCGGGCCTACAGGGGGATCACGCCGCGGGGGAAACCGCTCATCCCAGGCTCAGTAAGACAGTAGGCCCGGTAAGGCGCCAGCCGCCACCGGGCAGACGAACGGGAACAACGGCTAAGACGCCCTGGCCACACCCCTTAGCCGGCCGCCAGGGCCGGCGGGTGTCAGGCGCTCTGATTGTCCAGCTGAAGCTGCCCTTCGCGCCGTTGCTTCAGCTTCCAGAAGGCCCACAGCGCGATAAACCACAGCGGAGAAGCCAGCAGCGCCAGCAGCGTGTCCGGGTCAAAGATCATGATGAAGATGGCGAAGGCGAAGAACAGCAGGCTCACCCAGCTCATCACCACGCCAAAGGGCATCTTAAAGATCGACCCGGCGTGCAGGTCCGGACGCTGACGGCGATAAACCAGATAGGCCGCGAGGATCATCCCCCAGCTGAACACCACCATAATCGCCGCCAGGGTCGAGACGATGGTGAACAGGGTCATCACATTCGGCACCAGGAACAGCAGCAGCGTACCGATCAGCATGCAGAAGCAGGAGATCAGCAGGCTGCGCACCGGAATGCGGGTGCTGCGCGACAGAATGCGGAACTGCCAGTGCGCATGCTTCTCCACCGACAGGCCGTACAGCATGCGGGTGCTGGAGAAGACCCCGCTGTTGGCCGAGGACATCGCCGAGGTCAGCGCCACGAAGTTAATCACCGCCGCCGCCGCGGGCAGCCCGGCTTTGGCAAACAGCGTTACGAAGGGGCTGGTCTCCGCCGACACCCCCGGCCAGGAGGCGACAGCGATGATCACCACCATCGACAGCAGATAGAAGATGATAATCCGCAGCGGCAGCGCATTGATCGCCTTGGGCAAAATGCGCTGCGGATCGCGGGTCTCCGCCGTCATCGTCCCCAGCAGTTCGATACCGGTAAAGGAGAAGATCGCTATCTGGAAGCCGGCGAAAAAGCCGGTGATACCGTGAGGCATAAAGGCCGTCGGGTC
This sequence comes from Klebsiella sp. GG_Kp173, assembly GCF_040062415.1. Classification (NCBI taxonomy): domain Bacteria; kingdom Pseudomonadati; phylum Pseudomonadota; class Gammaproteobacteria; order Enterobacterales; family Enterobacteriaceae; genus Klebsiella; species Klebsiella sp. GG_Kp173. Next base: position 42,625 of record NZ_JBEAFZ010000009.1, on the reverse strand, counting down.
GGTGAGATGGCTCAGGGAAGCCGTCACGCCGTCCGGAGAGGTCCAGCCGGTGGCAATCATCCAGCCGCCGGTGACGATCAGGGCGATAATGGTGATCACCTTGATCAGGGCGAACCAGAACTCCGCCTCGCCAAACATCTTCACCGACAGCAGGTTGAGCAGGAACAGGATAGCCAGCATGCTGAGGGCCGGCATCCACGCCGACAGCTCGGGGAACCAGTACTGCATATAGCTCCCGCACACCACCACGTCGGCGATACAGGTCACCACCCAGCTCAGCCAGTAGGTCCAGCCGAGATAAAAGCTGGCCTGCGGTCCGAGATACTCGCCGACAAAGTCGGCAAACGAGCGGTAGTCATGGCGAGTGAGCAGCAGCTCCCCCATCGCCCGCATCACCATATAGGTAAAGAACCCGACCAGCACATAGATAACCAGGATCGAGGTGCCGGCGACGGCGATGTTGCGCCCCGCCCCCATAAACAGCCCGGTGCCGATGGCGCCGCCGAGGGCAATCATCTGGATATGGCGGGCGCCAAGCCCGCGCTTAAGCTGTGACGCGCCTTCACCTCCGGCGGCAGATGGCGCCTGATGTTGATGTTCAGTCATGGTGTTTCCTCAGGCTGGTTGCGGGAGGTGAAGCGCCGCGGCGCGGAGCAGCAGCCCGGCGCGCTGGCCGGTAGCGACCCCGGCATTGGGAAAGAGGATATAGGGGGCCCGGGCCTGCACCACCCACCGTTTCTCTGCCTGGCGGGCGATCTCATACCCTGCCGGGAGCGCGGTGAAGTTCTCGACGTTGGCCGCCAGATTGAGCGTAAATTCCCCTTCGCGCTTGATGATGCTCTCCTCGACCAGGAAGTAATCCACCGGCGCTTTATCGCGCGCCGGCAGCGGCGCGTCAGAAATCCAGGCCCGGATCGCCGCGTCGGCGGCGGCGAACAGGCTAAGATCGTTGGCGCCGAACGGCATCACTTTTCCCAGCTCAAGGGTGGCGCTTTGCGCGGCGAACTTTTCGCAGGTGAAGTGGGTGAAGGTCCCGCCCGCTTCGGTATGGCGCACGATGGCGTCCATCCCGCTGGCCTGCAGCAGCTGATAGAAGCCGGGCGAAAAATCCTCCTCGTGGGCCGGGAGCAGCGCAAACTGGCGATACAGCGACCCGCGAATGGCGGTATGCATATCGAGATGACTACGGCTGACCGGCCCCGCCGCATCGGCGGCGCGATAGAAGGCCTGCACCGCCTGCTCGAGAGCAAAAGCCCGCCGCGACTCATTGCCCGGGGTGACCGCCAGATGGCGGCCGCCGAACAGGCGATTGAGGTCGTTGTGCAGATAGCGACGCGCGGCGCGGATCGCCGGCAGGTTACCAAAAACGATCAGCAGCGCCTGGGTGAGCGGCTGCCGCCCCTGGCTCAGATCGTGAGTCAGCTGCAGCAGCAGCTCGGTCGGCGCGGTCTCATTGCCATGGACGCCAGCGGAGAGGATCGTCGCCTGACGCCACGGCGTGGCCGGCAGCAGCTGCAGGATGCCCTCGCCCAGCCAGCGGGCCTCGATGTCCGCCGGAAAGATCCACGCCTGCAGGCGGCAGTGCAGTAAATCGTTAACCAGATGCTCCATCTGCCGCTCCTTAACGCTGAAAATCATAGACAGCGCCCAGACGCAGGATCTGCGTCAGCTCATCCAGCGCCTGATAAACCTCGCGCAGCAGCTGCGGGTCTGCCAGATCGCGGGCGTGCAGCCGGTCACGGTAATGTTTTTCCACCCACGCCGTCAGCTGCTGGTAACGTTCGTCGTTCATCAGGCTGTGGGCGTTGACCGCCTTACGTTCAGACTCGTTGAGCACCACCCGCAGCCGCAGGCAGGCCGGGCCGCCGCCGTTGCGCATGCTTTCCCGCAGGTCAAAAACCGCCACTTCATCGATCGGCGACGCGCTGTCGGCCGCGAGATCGCTCAGGTAACGCCAGACGTTTTCCCGCTGGCGGCACTCCTCTGGCACCACAATCAGCATCTTGCCGTCGGGTTTGCTCAGCAGCTGGCTGTTGAACAGATAGGAGGCCACCGCGTCATCGAGCGACACCCGCTCGTCCGGCACTTCCACGCTGGTAAACGGAATATCGAGACTGTCGCTTTTTGCCCGCAGCGTCGCCAATACTGTCGACTGATCGACAAACGCCTGCTGATGGTGGAACAGCACATGGCGATTGCTGACCGCGATAACGTCGTTATGAAACACGCCGCGATCGATAGCCTGCGGCGCCTGCTGGGCAAACACCGTGTAGCGCGGATCCAGCTGATGCAGGCGAGCCACTGCTTCGCTGGCCTCCAGGGTCTGCCGCGCCGGATACTTCACCGGGGCGATCCCGCCGCTGGCGCGTCGACCGTAGACAAACAGCTGCACCCCCTGCCGGTCATACTCCCGACAGAAGCGGTTATGGTTGGCCGCGCCTTCGTCGCCGAGGTCGCCATGCTGCGGCAGCGCCGCGTGGTGGGCGAAGTAGCGCGGATCGGCGAAGGTGGCGCGCAGGATCGCCGAGGTGGTGGGCGCCTCCTGCATGCGGTGCAGCTTATTGTTCAGGTTGGCGACGGTGAAATGGACTTTGCCATCGGCGCTGTCCGCCGACGGCGAAACGGTCGCCGCGTTGGCGGTCCACATCGACGAGGCGGAGCTGAAGGCGGAGAGCAGCTGCGGCGCCGCCTGGGCCGCCTGGCGGATGACCTGCTCATCGCTGCCCTCGAATCCCAGGTCGCGCAGCAGACGCAGGTTCGGCCGCGGCTGCGGCGGCAGAATCCCCTGCACGAATCCGCGATCGGCAAGGGCTTTCATTTTATACAGCCCCTGCAGCGCCGCCTTTTTAGGGTTAGAGAGACCATCGCGGTTATTTTGCGAGGCTTCATTGCCGACGGAGAGTCCGGCATAGTGGTGCGTCGGGCCGACCAGGCCATCAAAGTTAGCTTCAAAACCAGACATATGTCCTCACAGGATCCGTTATCAGAATGGCAGGCCCGGCGATACGTTCGCCGGAAGCGTCAGCGTGTCGCTGACCAGAGAGGCCATCGGCCAGGCACAGTAATCGGCGGCGTACCACGCTGCCGCGCGGTGGTTGCCGGAGGCGCCCACCCCGCCAAACGGCGCTTTACTGGAAGCGCCGGTCAGCGGCTTGTTCCAGTTGACGATCCCGGCGCGCGCCTCGTCCGCCAGCTGGTCAAACTGCGCCGCATCGCTGGAGATCAGCCCCACGGCCAGGCCATAGCGGGTCTGGTTGGCGAGGCGAATCGCCTCCGGGAAGTCGTCGTAACGGACAACCGTCAGCAGCGGGCCAAAGTACTCTTCATCCGGCACCTCGATACCGGTGACGTCGACGATCCCCGGGGTCAGCACCGTGGAGTGCGGGTCGGGCTGGCGCATGCGCAGCAGCACCTTGCCGCCAAGTCCCTCCAGTTTCTGCTGCGCCGCCAGCATGTTCTGCGCCGACTCAAGGGAAATCACGCCCCCCATAAACGGCGCCGGCTGGTCATCCCATTTCCCGGCGCGGATCTGCGCGCTGGCCTCCACCAGCCGCCGCAGCAGCGCATCCCCCTGCTCGCCGCGCTGAACAATCAGCCGGCGCGCGCAGGTGCAGCGCTGTCCGGCGGAGATAAACGCCGACTGGATAATCACATGCAGCGCCGCATCGACATCGGCCACATCAGCCACGATCAGCGCATTGTTGCCGCCCATTTCGAGGGCCAGCATCTTCTCCGGCTGGCCGCCGAAGTAGCGATGGAAGTGGAAACCCGCCGCTGCGCTGCCGGTGAACAGCACGCCGTCGATATCGCGGTTTTCCAGCAGCGCCTGGCCGGTGGCTTTCCCGCCCTGCAGCAGGTTAATCACCCCGTCGGGGACGCCCGCCTGCTGCCACAGCTGGACCGTCAGTTCCGCAGTGGCCGGAGTCAGCTCGCTGGGTTTAAATACGATAGTATTCCCGGCGATCAGCGCCGGAATGATATGCCCGTTGGGCAGGTGGCCCGGGAAATTGTAAGGGCCGAAGACCGCCATCACGCCGTGCGGCTTGTGGCGCAGCAGCGCTTTACCGTCCGGCAGCGTCGACTCATGAAAGCCCGTCCGCTGGTGATAGGCCTCGATGGAGATGGCGGCTTTGCCGATCATCGCCTGCACTTCGGTGCGGGTCTCCCACAGCGGCTTGCTGGTCTCCCGGGAAATCAGGGTCGCCAGCGCCTCTTTATGCGTCTCCAGCAGCGCGGCGAAACGCTGTACGACGTCAATACGCTCGGCCAGCGGGCGGTGCGACCAGGGATAAAACGCGGCGCGCGCCGCGGCGCAGGCCGCCTGGACGTCGTCGGCCCCCGCGCTGGCCGCCTGCCACAGCAGAGACTGATCCTCCGGGGCCAGTTTGCTCATCGTTGCGCCGCTGCCCGGCTGCCACTGCCCGGCTATGAACTGTGCTTTTACCGCCATGATCTGTTTTCCTCTGGGTTCAGGGTTACCGTATAAACGCGGTCGGTCTCAGTGACCTGCAGCGCATCCAGCGCGGCGGCGTCCAGTGAGACCTGCTCTTCGTGGGCCACCAGCAGCGCCCGAAAATTGTCGAACTGACCGTTGGCGACGAGCGTCGGCACCGACAGCGTGCCCGCCAACTGCTGAGCCGGCAGGCACTGGCAGTCGCGCACGGCGCGGATCTGATCGGTCTCCGCCTCCAGCACCGGACCGGCATCGAAAATATCCACCGAGCCGCGCCAGCTGAACCCCTCTTTCTCGAGGATCGCCCGCGCGGGGGCGGTGTTGGGGTGCACCTGGCCGATAACCTGACGGGCATTCTCCGGCAGCAGCGAGATATAGATCGGGTACGCCGGCATCAGCTCGGCAATAAAGGTTTTCATGCCGGTGCCGGTCAGCCGGTCGGCATCGGCGAACGGGATCTCGAAGAAGTGATGGCCTAGCGCATCCCAGAACGGCGACTGCCCTTGCTCATCGCTGCAGCCGCGCAGTTCGGCAAACAGGTGCGGCGAAAACCACTCGCGGAAGGCGGCGATAAACAAAAACCGCGCTTTGGAGAGCAGCAGACCGTTGCGGTTGCGCTGATACTCGGGGTCGAGAAACAGCGTACACAGCTCGCTGTGGCCGGTGTGGTCATAGCTCAGATTGAGCAGCTCCTGGGGCTTGTAGACCCCCAGCGCTTTCGAGGCGCGGACCGTTTTCTGAATGCGAAAATTGTAAAACGGCTCGTCCAGGCCTACCGCCACCTCAATGGCGCTGACCCCCACCACTCGCGACAGCGCGGTGTCTTCCAGCACAAACAGAAAGCCTTGCTGGCAGCGCGGCAGCGCGCCGGCGAAAGTGTCAATGCTGCGGCGGATCCGGGCGGCCAGGCGCCCGGCATCATGGGGTAAGGAGGTCATGCCGACCCCCGCCCGCGCGGCAAGGCGGACGATGTCGTCAAGATCGTTTTCCCGTACGGGACGAAATAGCATCACAGGCCGTCCTCCCGGTTAGCGGGTTAAGCGGGCAACGGCGCGATCGAGGCGCACGAAGGCTTCCGCAATATCTGCCAGCGGGATATTGAGCGCCGGCGCGAAGCGCAGCACGTCCGGACCGGCAATCAGGGCGATCACACCCTCTTCCGCCGCCAGGTTGGTCAGGGTTTTGGCCTTCCCGCGCAGCGGTCCCGCCAGCTCGGCGCCGATCAGCAGACCGGCGCCGCGCACGGCGCTAAACGCATCGTAACGGGCAGAGAGGGCATGCAGCTGGTCGACGATCAGCGCATGGCGCTCGCCGACGCCCGCCAGCAGCGGCGCATCCAGATGGGCCAGCACGGCGTTGGCGACGGTCGCCGCCAGCGGGTTGCCGCCGAAGGTGGTGCCATGGGTGCCTGGCTGGAAGACCTGCGCCCAGGCCTCTTTCGCCAGCATCGCGCCGATCGGGAAGCCGCCCCCCAGCCCTTTGGCGCTGGTGAGGATGTCCGGGACGACGTTGTAATGCTGGTAGGCGTAGAGATGGCCGGTACGCCCGGCGCCGGTCTGCACCTCATCAAATATCAGGGTGGCATGATGGCGATCACAAAGGGCGCGCAGCGCCTGGAGGAACGCCGGGTCCGCCGGGATCACCCCGCCTTCGCCGATAATCGGCTCGACAATCACCGCGCAGGTGCGCGAGGAGATCGCCGCAGTCACCGCCTCGATATCGTTATAGGGCAGATGGGTAATGCCCTGCGGCAGCGGCGCATAATCGCTGGAATATTTCGGCTGGCCGCCGACGGAGACGGTGAACAGCGTCCGGCCATGGAAGGCGTGGTTGAAGGCGATGATTTCGCTTTTTTCACCGCCGAACTTATCGTGGGCATATTTCCGCGCCAGCTTAAGGGCCGCCTCGTTCGCTTCGGCGCCGGAGTTGCAGAAGAACACCTTGTCGGCAAAGGTGGACTGCACGAGGGTTTTCGCCAGCTGCAGCACCGGTTCGTTGGTATAGCCATTGCCGATATGCCACAGTTTCGCCAGTTGCCCCTGCAGGGCCTCCGCCAGCGCCGGGTGAGCATGGCCCAGGGCGTTCACTGCGATGCCGCCCGCCATATCAATATACTCTTTCCCCTGCTGGTCCCAGACACGGGAGCCCGCCGCCCTCACCGGAATAAACGGCGCGGGGGCAAAACAGGGAACCAGGTAAGCGTCAAAATCTTCGCGAGTCATGCTGCCTGACATAATTTATCTCCGGAACGTAAGGCGACGGAAAACGCTCCCGTCGCGTTGGACAATCGACATTAACCCTGACCCTCGGCTTATTTTGGGCACGAGCGCGCCCGCTGCGATGGTAAAAATATTCACCACAGAAAAGATAAGCCATATTATTTATGCGGGTAATTGTTAATTCATGGTTAATGCCATGTTGTTGTGTGGGCTAATGCTGGCCTGTGAACAATAAGATTGTCAATACGGGGAAACGCAATTTATTCACTTTTTGAAGATCATCAAGATAATGAAAAACATAGAAAAAATATTTTCCTATTCACTTAAGTGAATAAAAAGTGAATTAAAATGCACAGCTTGCGGGTGGTTCTCGTGCGTAGTTATTCACTTAAAAAATAAAAAATCTAACAAAAATTTAAAAATCGGAATTGCCGTCAAATACCGCTTTATAAAATTGGTGATACCATTCATTGCACAGAGTTTACTGCTGTAGCTATTCCACGGTTTTACACGACATAAATAACACTGAGAAACAGGACTCTTATGGAAAAGTTATCTTACGCATCTGAAAGTAGTACATCTCCATGGACCACCTACCTGCGCCAGATCGACCGTGTTGCGCCTTATCTCGGCGATCTTGCCTACTGGGTGGAAACCCTGCGCCATCCGAAGCGTGCGCTGATCGTCGACATCCCTGTGCAGATGGACGACGGCACCATTCGCCACTTCGAGGGCTATCGCGTTCAGCACAATCTTTCGCGTGGTCCGGGTAAAGGTGGTGTTCGCTACCATCCGGATGTCGATCTTAACGAAGTGATGGCACTTTCTGCCTGGATGACCATTAAGTGCGCCGCGGTCAATATTCCTTACGGCGGAGCCAAAGGCGGCATCCGCGTCGACCCCTTCTCGCTGTCGGAAGGTGAACTGGAACGCCTGACTCGCCGCTACACCAGCGAAATCGGCATTATCATCGGGCCGCAGAAAGATATTCCGGCGCCGGACGTTGGCACCAACGGCAAAGTGATGGCGTGGATGATGGACACCTACTCCATGAACCATGGCACCACCATCACCGGCGTGGTCACCGGCAAACCGATCCACCTCGGCGGCTCCCTCGGTCGTGAAAAAGCCACCGGACGCGGCGTGTTCGTCACCGGCCGGGAAGTGGCCCGTCGCGCCGGCATCGAAATTGAAGGCGCTAAAGTGGCGCTGCAGGGCTTTGGTAACGTCGGTAGCGAAGCAGCGCGCCTGTTCGCCGGCGTCGGCGCCCGTATCGTGGTTATTCAGGATCACACCGCCACCCTGTACAACGAAGGCGGGATTGATATGGCCGCCCTCACCGCCTGGCAGGCGGAGAAAAAGCAGATCGCGGGTTTCCCGGGCGCCCAGGAGATTGATAAAGAGGCTTTCTGGACCACCCCAATGGACATCCTGATCCCGGCGGCGCTGGAAGGGCAAATCACCCGCGAGCGCGCTGAGAAGCTGACCTGCAAACTGGTGCTGGAAGGGGCCAACGGCCCAACCTATCCGGAAGCGGACGATGTGCTGGCCGAGCGCGGCGTGATCGTGGTGCCGGACGTTATCTGTAACGCCGGCGGGGTGACCGTCAGCTACTTTGAGTGGGTGCAGGACATGGCCAGCTTCTTCTGGAGCGAAGAGGAGATCAACGCCAAGATGGACCGCATCATGACCGACGCCATCATTCACGTCTGCGATAAAGCGGCCGAGAAAGAATGTACGCTACGTACCGCCGCCTATATCGTGGCCTGCGAGCGCATCCTGATGGCGCGTAAAGACCGCGGCATCTACCCGGGCTGATCCCCGTCAGAAAGTGCACCAGGGGTGGCATTGCGCCACCCTTTTTTTTGCCGTCGCGCCGTCAGCCGACGGTGGACCACAGCACCGGCCATCCCCGACGCTGCGCCTCCGCCAGCAGACCCGGACAGGGATTCACCGCGCAGGGGTGACCAACCACGGTGAGCAGCGGCAGATCCGAGATATGATCGCCAAAGGCGTAGCACGCCGCCAGCGGCCGGCCCTGTTCCTGCGCATAGCACTGAGCATGCGCCGCCTTGTGTTCGCCGATGGCGGTCCGCCAGAGCTCGCCAGTATAGCGGTCATCCACCACCACCGGCTCCGAGCACAGGGCATGTTCCACCCCCAGCGCCGCCATCGCCGGCCAGAGAATGTCGGTCATCGACCCGGAGACAAACACCACGTCATCCCCCCGCGCCTGATGCTGCCTGAGGCGCGCCACCACCTCGTGGTGAAAACCATATCCGCCTTCGCGATACAGACGCTCGGCGACCGCCCGCACCCGGGGACGCGACTCGTGGCGAAACAGCGAGTAATAGTAGCGGTTGATCGCTTCCCGCGGTTGACCCGCTTCGCTAAGCGCCTGAAGCTGGCGGACAATCGCCGCGGCCGTCAAACCGCACTGCAGCGGATATTCCTCGGCATAGCGGTGCAGAAACAGGAACATACTTTTGCCGGTTATCAGCGTTTCATCCACATCAAAAAAGGCGATGCTCATCCCCGTCCCCCTGCTCAATACTGACCAGATAATGTTGATGGCACTGCGCCGCCTGCTCGCACTCTTTGCGAGTGATGTAGTTAAGGTCATAGACGCTGAAGCTAAAGCCAACTTCCGCTTTGCGGGTGCCGGTCTGGTCAAACCCCACCGAGCATTCGCAGGTGAAGCGGCCATGGGCTGAACTTTTGCGTGATACTACGTTGAGGACGATGGTCACCGGCAGCGGAAAAACAAAGCAGGAAAAGGCCACCTGCAGCGAGCTCAGGGTAAAGTACTTCTCCGCCATTGCCACGCCGGCCTCCGCCAGCAGGAATTTTTCCGAGGTGGCGATGATGGTCTGCCGCGCCGCCTCGATCAGCACCATCCCCTGAATATGTTGCCCGGTCTGGTGGTCGCAGAGTAACTCCGAGGCATCCTGCAGGATCAGGCGCGCGCAATAGTTATCCTCATCGCGTTTTTCCGGCGAGGTGATGAGGATATTCGCTTTTTTACGTTTATGTACCAGCCGCTGATGATCGCGGTTGTTTTGATAATAGAGATCCTGCAGATTGACGATCTGGCGGATTTTATCCGGATAGTGCTGACGAATAATGCAGATGGTGCGGGAGATGTCGTCGAGCTGTACCCCCTGACCAATAACGATTTTATCGACGCCGGCCAGCTCGCCGCTCCAGACAAATCGCTCAAACTCATTAACCGTCAGCACATTCTCATGCCGCCGGGCAAAATCGGTAAATTTCTCACCCACCACAATTAATTTTTCCATGGCGCTTGTCTCCTCAGATCGTTTTCACCAGTAACGCAATCCCCATCCCGCCGCCGATGCACAGCGACGCCAGGCCGGTCGGTTGATTCTCCCGGCGTAGCGCGTGCACCAGACTGACCACGATCCGCGTCCCGGAACTGCCCAGCGGGTGACCGAGGGCGATCGCGCCGCCGTGGACGTTTAGGCGGGAAGCAATCTCCTCCTCCGTCATCTGATGCTCTCTGGCCAGTCCCCTGACCACCCCCAATACCTGCGCGGCAAAGGCTTCGTTAATCTCCAGCCGGGCCATATCGCTGAGCTGAAAACCACCGCGGCGCAGGGCGCACGCTATCGCCGGCAGTGGGCCGAGCCCCATCAAGGACGGATCGACGCCGCCTTCGCCAAAGGAGACGATCTCCGCCAGCGGCTGCAGGCCATAGCGGGCAACGGCGCGCGCCGAAGCGAGGATCACCGACGCGGCGCCATCGTTCAGCCCGGAGGCGTTGCCCGCCGTGACGCTGCCGTCAGCGCGAAAAGCAGGTTTCAGCGCCGCCAGCTGCCCGGCGCTAAGATCATGGCGGATCGGCTCATCCTCGCGGACCGTGCTGACGCCCCGCTTCGCGCTGACCGTCACCGGCACAATCTCATCGGCAAAATAGCCGGCACGGTTGGCGGCGGAGGCTTTTTGATGGCTCTCCAGCGCATACTGGTCCTGCGCCGCGCGCGAGATCTGCTCCTGCGCGGCGATGGCCTCCGCCGTTTCCCCCATCGAAATCTGCAGCAGCGGATCGGTTAACCCGTCGCGCTGGATCACATCCTCACTGCTGAATGCGCCGAATTTCATCCCGCCCCTTATCTCTCCCTGCAGCAAAAACGGCGCCTGACTCATATTTTCCATTCCGCCGGCGACCACCAGGTCGGCATAACCGCTCTGGATATGGATTGCCCCTTCGGTCATGCTTTTCATGCCGCTACCGCAGATCATATTCAGGGTGTAAGCCGGCGTTTGCACCGGGATCCCTGCCCGCAGCGCAACCTGACGCGCCGGTCCCATTCCCTGCCCGGCGGCGAGGACGCAGCCGCAGATCACCTCATCGATCCACGCCGGGTCAATGCCGGCCTGCTGCAGGTTGTGCCTGACGGTGAGCGCTGCCAGCTCCACCGCGGAGACCGTTTTCAGGGCGCCAAGAAAGCGCCCCACCGGCGTACGGCAGGCCGCGACGATATAGACTTTGTTCATGATTATTCCATTACGTAGAGCGAGGAAAGATACTGCCGCGTCCCGGCTTCGCTGCCGGTAAAGCCCACATAGCCATCGGGATTAACCACCGCGTAGTCATCGGGACCGATCTGTAGCGCCTCAAGAAACGCCTTGTCCGCCGGCTCGAGGGGGCAGAACATAAACCAGCCGGCCTGCTTCAGGCGGGACAAAGGAGGACAGGCGGCGCGGGCGGAAAAGATCACCACCTTACCGCTGGCGAAGGCGTCATAGCTGTTGCGAAACGTCGCCTGCGGCGAGGCAAAAACGTACCAGGGAACATGGTGCCCTGCCAGGCCGTCCGGCTCCTGCGCCTGCGTCGCGGTGAAACCGGCGTACTGCAGCGGCAGCTGGTGACGATAGTAGTGACGGTTGCAAAACTCCGGAAAGTAGACCCCATCGATATGATTTCTCGGCACCAGACCGGCGATCAGGCCAGTATCATGGTCGGTGGAGCGCAGCACACCGCTCACCGCGGCGAAGCGCTGGGTGCGATAGGACGCCGGCAGTCGGTCAGTGGCCACGCCGTGCAGATAGAAAGCCAGCTTCCAGGCGAGGTTCACCGCATCCTGGACGCCGGTGTTCATCCCCTGCCCGCCAATGGGACTGAACAGGTGGAAGGCATCTCCCGCCAGCATAATATGGTGCTGCAGATTGTCATCGGCGATGCGGTTATAGAAATTGGCGCTGGAGGACCAGGTGAGCCTCTGCGCCGGCGGCACCTGAGGGCAGTAGCGCGCCAGCGCGGCGTTAATCTCCTGCAGGTCCGGCACCGGACGCGGCGACGGCAAGCGCCCGGCTTTTTTAATCACAATCCTGACCTGATTGTCCGGCATGGGCAGGAAAATCAGAAAGCCTTGCTCATCAATATGGTAGGAGGTCCCCGGGAGCGCCGCCGCGGGGTCGAACTGCACATCCGCCATCACAAAATGCAGCGGATAGTCATGACCGCTAAAGCCGATCCCGGCCAGCTCCCGGACGGTGCTGGCCGCGCCGTCGGCGCCAATAATATAGTCATAAGCGGCGGAACAGGCCCGACGGGCATCGTCGAGCAGGGAGACGTGATAGCGCTCCCCCTCCCGGCGCCAGGAGACCAGCTGGTGCCCGCGTCTCACCTGCCGCCCGGCGGCGGCTAATGCCGTTTCGAGGATCTTCTCCGTCCGCGGCTGCGGGATACTGACATGGAAGGGATAGCAGGTGGCGAGTCGGCGGTTATCAATATGCAGAAATTTGCGGTTTTTATAGTAAGCGTAGACTGACTGCACCTGTTTTCCCTGGGCGATCAGTTCCCCGGCAAGGCCTAAGCCGTGGAAGGCTTTAATGGTCGCCGGACTGACGCTCAGCGCTTTGGACCAGGTGGTGCTGTGGGTATTTTTATCAATGATATCAAAATCAATTCCATACTTATTCAGATAGCAGCCAATGATTAACCCTACCGGGCCGGCGCCAACAATGAGTACTTTTTTCACGATCGAGCCTCTCTGTATGCCCCATGTGGGGCATACGCGTGTTGCCTGGGTGCAGGGTGATTAGGGATAGATATCATCGGCCAGACGACGATCGCCGGCGACATTGCAGATATGCCAGTAGGGGTATGGTTTCTCTTTCTCGCTCACGCTGTTGAGGATCGCCGTCTCCTCGTCGCTCAGCGTCCAGTTCAGCGCCGCCAGGTTATCCTCCAGTTGGGCCAGTTTGGTCGCGCCGATCACCAGCGAAGCGATCCCCGGACGGGTACGCAGCCAGTTGAGCGCCACCTGCGCGACGCTGGCGTTGCGCTGGCGGGCAATCTCCTGCATCACCTCCAGGGTCTGCCAGGCCTGCTCGCGGTTGGCGATCGGCGCGGATTCGAACGGCGTGGCGTTCGCCAGGCGACTACCTTCGGGAAACGCCTGATTGCGCGGGTATTTGCCGGTGAGAAAGCCCCCGGCCAGCGGGCTCCAGACGGTGATGCCGACGTTCTGATCGACGCTGAGCGGGATAATCTCATGCTCCAGTTCACGCGCGGCGATATTGTAATAGCCCTGATAGACGCAGAATTTCTCCAGCCCAAGGCGCTCCGAGATCCCCAGCGCCTTCGCCAGCTGCCAGGCCGCGTAGTTGGAGACCCCGATATAGCGAATTTTCCCGGCGCGGATTAGGGTATCCAGCGTGCGCAGGGTATCCTCCAGTGCGGTGCGCGGATCGAACCCGTGAAGGTGATAGATATCGATATAATCGGTCTTCAGCCGCTGCAGGCTGGCCTCGACGGCATTGATGATATGGTAGCGCGACGCCCCCAGCGCATTCGGGTTGGGGTCGGTTTGCCAGCGCCCTTTAGTGCCGATAATCACCTGCTGGCGTTTTCCCTTCAGCGCGTTGCCGAGCAGCTCTTCGCCCTGGCCGTTCTTATAACAGTCCGCGGTATCAAAAAAGTTAATCCCGGCGTCCAGCGCTTTGTACACCAGATCGTAGGCCGTCTGCTCAGGCACCACGCCGAATTCCGACCAGTTGCGCCCCGGCGCGCCGAGAAAGGCCCCTTTCTCACCAAACGTCATGGCGCCGAAACAGAGCTCCGAAACCGACAGCCCGGTGGAACCTAAATACCGATACTTCATGCTTGACTTCCTTTTAAAGATGACAACGTCACACTAGCGATAACCAATCCGCTGGCGGTCAGGCAAGCACCGGCCAGAGGAATGTGAGATAGAGAGACGCCGGAGGCGAGCAGCAGCCCGCCAAACCAGGCGCCGCCGGCATTGCCGAGGTTAAAGGCGGCGATATTGCACGAGGAGACCATGCTTTTACCGCTCTCACTGCTGTCCAGCGCCTGCATCTGCAGCGGCGGAATGGTGGAGAACATCGCCGCCCCCAGCAAAAACACCGCCGCGCAGGCACCAGGCAGCGTCTGAATAGCCCACGGGAAAAGACACAGGACGACGCTCAGCAAGGCGAGGGTCAGCAGCAGCGCCCGGCGGACGCCGCCGTCGGTCAGTCGGCCGCCAAGATGATTTCCGGCGACCATCCCAACGCCAAACAGCATCAGCACCGGCGGAATAAGGTGTTCGCTCATCCCGGTGACGGTTTTCAGCATCGGCGCGATGTAGGTGAAGGCGGCGAAGACGCCGGAGAACCCGAGGGCAGTGATCAGCAGGCTGCGCAGCACCGCGGGATGGCGGAGCACCTTTAGCTCATCACGGATCCGGCTCTGGGCCGACGGTTGCGCCTGACGGCCAGGCACCAGGGCAATGACTGCCAGGGCGGAGAGAACGCCGATCAGCGTGACCATATAGAAGGTATAGCGCCAGCCAAGGTACTGCCCCACCCAGGCGCCGAGCGGCACGCCCAGAATATTGGCCAGGGTGGCGCCGAGAAACACGGCGGAGACCGCCGAAGCTCGTTTATCTACCGGCGCCAGCTCCGCGGCATAGACTGAGCTTATTCCGAAAAACGAAGCGTGAGCGAAAGCGGTTATTACCCGGGCAATAATTAGCATGGTCATATTACCGGCGATCGCGCAGCCTAAATTTCCAATGGAAAATAAGATCATCAAAAATAACAGCGCCGGTTTTTTGCGATAACGGCTTAATAGCGGCGTAAGCAGCGGCGCGCCAATCACCACCCCACAGGCATAAGCGGTAATAGACCAGGCGGCAAGGGTAATGGATATATGAAAATCATGGGCCACATCGAGTAATAAACCCATAATCACAAATTCGGTGGTGCCAATACCAAATGAACCCACGGAAAGCGCATACACCGCCGCAGGCAATCCCGCCGGACGGGAAACAGCAATAGTCATAAGTTACCTTATCTCCCGCCAGAACGGCGGGAGGAACGTATTCAGGAGATTATTTATCGATTAAATTAAAGTCGCCCTGGTTATAGCGTAAGCCGGCGACGTTTTCGGCAGCGAAAATATGATCGATGGTGAGAATATCCTCAGGCGAGAGCATAATATCGGCCGCAGCGGCATTATCGCGCAGGTGATTGATTTTTCGTGCCCCGGGGATCGGCACGATATCTTCGCCTTTGCTCATCACCCAGGCGAGAGCCATCTGCGCCAGGGTGGCATCGTAGCGGCCGGCGACCTGCTGCAGACGGTCGAGCAACTGCTGGTTTTTGCGCATGGTTTCGGCCTGGAAGCGCGGCAGATTGCGACGAAAATCATCGGCAGCGAAGAGGCTGGGGTCGGTGATTTTGCCCGTCAGGAAGCCGCGCCCCAGCGGGCTGTAAGGGACAAAGCCCACCCCCAGCTCGCGGCAGGCCTTGAGGATGCCGCTCTCCGGCTCACGGGTCCACAGCGAGTATTCCGTCTGCACCGCGGTAATCGGATGCACCTTGCAGGCCCGGCGCAGCGTCTGGGCTGACACTTCCGACAGCCCGATGTGGCGAATTTTACCCTCTTTAACCAGGTCGGCCATGGTGCCCACCACCTCTTCCACCGGCACCGCGGGATCGACGCGGTGCTGATAGAGCAGATCGATGGTCTCGATATTCAGCCGCTTCAGCGACCCTTCCACCGCCTCGCGAATATGTTCCGGACGGCTGTCGACGCCGGCCATCCGCTCCAGCCCCTGGCCGGTCGGCAGAATACGAAAGCCAAATTTGGTGGCAATCTGCACCTTATCGCGGATGCCTTTAATCGCTTTCCCGACAAGGACTTCATTGTCAAAAGGCCCATACACTTCGGCGGAATCGAGGAAGGTCACGCCCATGTCCACTGCGGCATGGATGGTATTTATCGCCTGCGACTCCTCAGCGCCGCCATAGGCAAAACTCATTCCCATACACCCGAGACCCAATGCGGAAACCTGGAACTTCTCTTTTCCGAGATAACGTGTTTTCACCTTATTTTCCTTACGTGCTGAATGTTATTAAATATATACTTCCCTTTTACATTGATAACAATTAATCTATTCCGAACGCGGTGTTAGCTGGAAATTAACAATGAAAACGTTGCCTGATTTGCAACAAATTGAAATATTAATACTCATAGTGAAACATGGTAGTTTTCGACAAGCTGCCAGAGCATTAAATCTTTCACCGCCGGCCCTCACCAGCGCTATTAATCATCTGGAAGAAAAATTAGGCGTGCGCCTGCTCAATCGCTCGACGCGCAGTTTGTCTTTAACCGCCGTGGGTGAGGAATTTCTTAATAATATGACGCCGGTGGTGAATGATTATCGCCGGGTAGTCGACAGTCTGAATTATCACCGTCTGACCCCGGAAGGGGTGGTGAAAGTCAATTTACCGCGTATTGTTCTCGACCTTTTCTTTCAGCGCTATTTTATTGCTTTTAAAACCGCCTATCCTGACGTGACGCTGGAGCTGTTTACCACCGATCGGAAAGTGAATATTATCGAGTCCGGTTTTGACGCTGGCATTCGTTATTCCCGGGATGTGCCCAAAGATATGATTGCCATCCCCTTTGGCGAGAAACTGTCGCTGATCCCGGTAGCCAGCCCGGACTATCTCCGCCAGGCCGGAGCGCCCGACACCCCGCAGTCGCTGATCAATTTTCGCTGTATCAACCGATGTTTTCCCAGCGGCGAAAAGTATCGGTGGGAGTTTATCAGCCCCGACGGCGAGCCAGGCGAAGTCGCAGTCAAAGGCGATCTGGTCGTCGATTCCGATACGGCGATGATCCAGGCGGCGGAGAGCGGACTGGGGATCGCCTTTGTCTATCAGTCGCTGGTCTCCGCGCAACTGAACGCCGGCAGCCTGATCCGCTTATTGCCCAGCTACCGCTACCCGGCGGATCATTTCTGTGTCTACTATCCGAGTCGCAAACATATTCCCGCGCCCCTGCGCGCTTTTATCACCTGGGTGATGGCGCTGAATAAGAGTATCCTCCATGAGTAAATGGCCTGAGGGGGTATCCTCCTGTTCGCTACAATAAACGCACACACCGTTAACCCTTATTTATCCTTTCCCTTGAATTTCGTCGGTCGTCAGGCATAAACTCGTTAGAGCTCTAACGATTTTGGCAGACGACCTATGGACCATCGACAGCTTAACTTCTCCCATCTTTTATATCTGACCGCCCATCACTGGCGGCTGGCGGTTAATCGTCGGCTGAAAAACCTCGGCCTCAGCCAGGCCAGCTGGGTAGCGGTCGCCGCTATCGCCCGCCATCACCAGCCGCTGTCGCAAAGCGAACTGGCGCAGGAGCTGGGAGTGGAGAGCGCGACCATTGTGCCGCTGATCAACCGCCTGGTGACCCTCGGCCTGGTGGAGCGCGTCACCACCGACCGCGATAAACGCAAGCGGCTGCTGGTGGTCACCGACCAGGGGCAGGCCCTCTTCGAGCAGGTCAAAACGGTGGCGGACGATCTGCGTGAAGAGATCCTGACGGCGATTACTCCGCAGGAGCGGGAACAAACTCAGCGGGTGCTGGAAAAGCTGTTGCGTGAAGTGGAGAAGAAATAATGCCCCGTCGTCAGAGTAACCCTTACGCCCCCCATGACTGGGCGCCGCATGAAAAACCGGCCCTGCTCGGCTCGCCATCGACGCCGCTGCACAGCCCGGCGAAGCGCCTGGCCTACGGGGTGGTCGGGCTGCTGGTGTGCCTCACCGGCGCGCTGGGCAACGCGGTAGTCACCGCCAATCTTCAGCTGCTGCAGGGCACCTTCGCCGCCTGGTCGACGGAGATCGCCTGGCTGCCGGCGGTGTATGTCATGACCAACGTCTCCATCAACCTGCTGCTGGTGAAATTTCGTCAGCAGTTCGGGCTGCGCGCCTTTACCGAAGGCTTTCTGGTGCTCTATGTGCTGGTCACCTTCTTCCACCTGTTCGTCAACGATCTCAGCTCGGCGATGATGGTCCGCGCCGCCCACGGCATGGTGGCCGCGGCGCTCAGCTCGCTGGGGATCTACTATCAGGTGCAGGCCTGGCCCGCACGCCACCGCCTTAAAGGGCTGACCATCGGTATCACTGGCTCGTCGCTGGCCATTCCGCTGGCGCGCCTCTTTTCCACCGAGCTGCTGCAGACCGACGAATGGCGCGGGCTCTACTTCTTTGAACTGGGGCTGGCGCTGGTGTCGCTGGCCTGCGTCATCGCGCTGAAGCTGCCGCCGAGCGATCGTAAAAAGGTGTTCGAGAAGAAGGATTTTATCACCTTCTTCCTGCTGGCCCCCGGCATGGCGCTGGTGTGCGCGGTGCTGTCGCTGGGGCGGCTCGAGTGGTGGTTCGAAGCGCCGTGGATCGGCTGGTCGCTGGCGGCGGCGGTGGTGCTGATCGTCGCTGCCATCGCCTTCGAGCATAACCGCAGCAATCCCCTGCTCAATACCAAATGGCTCTCCAGCGGCAGTATCCTGCGCCTCGGTCTGATTATGCTGCTGATCCGCATCGTGCTGGCGGAGCAGAATACCGGGGTGATCGGCTGGCTGCAGTACGTTGGCCTGCAAAACGAACAGATGACCAACCTTGCGTGGTCAATTTTCGCCGGCATTCTGTGCGGGATCATTGCCAGCTGCCTGACGCTTAACCCGCAGAAGCTCTACTGGCCGACCGCCACCGCCCTGGCGCTGATCATGGTGGCCTCGCTGCTCGACAGTCAGTCCAACGCCCTCACCCGCCCGGAACAACTGATGTTCAGCCAGTTTTTGCTTGGCTTCGGCAGCGCCTTCTTTCTGGCGCCGGCGATGCTCGCCGGTATTGGCGGGGTATTCGCCGATCCGCGCAACCTGGTTAGCTTCTCGGTGCTGTTCGGCATGAGCCAGAACATCGGCGGCCTGCTGGGATCGGCGATCCTCGGTACTTTCCAGACCTGGCGGGAGAAATTTCACTCCAGTCAGCTGGCGGATCAGATCACCACCCTCAACCCGCTGATCGTCGAGCGCCTGCAGCAGTACAGCCAGATGTACCAGAGCCAGATCGGCGACAGCACGCTGCTTAACGTCCAGGCCACGACGCTCCTGCAAAACGCCGCGACGCTGCAGGCCAATATTCTCGCCTGGAATGACACCTATCTGCTGACGGCGGCGATCTCCGCCGGGACGTTAGTGTGGGTTTTTTGGCGCTTAATTCGCTTACGACTGACCGCCCGTATCGCATTAAAACGCGCCACTGGCAGCAAATAATTATCATCATTTCATCTCTGGAGTCGTTATGAGTCAGCAGGATGCGGCCAAACAACAGGCCAATACCCGAAACAACATTCGCGTGGTCTCCATTTTTACCGCCGCGGCGATAGGCCTCGTCGGCGTACTGGTGATCCTCTATGCCTGGCAGCTACCGCCGTTCACCCGGCATAGCCAGTTTACCGACAACGCCTACGTGCGCGGGCAGACCACCTTTATCAGCCCACAGGTCAACGGCTACATCACTGCCGTCAACGTCAAGGATTTCGCCATCGTTCAGCCGGGCGAGGTACTGTTCCAGATAGACGATCGCATCTATAAGCAGCGGGTGCACCAGGCCCAGGCCACCCTGGCGATGAAGGAGGCGGCGCTGCGCAACAACCTGCAGCAGCGCAAAAGCGCCGAGGCGACGATCGCCAAAAACGAAGCCGCGCTGCAAAACGCCCGCGCGCAGAATCTGAAAATCCAGGCCGATTTAAAAAGGGTGCAGGAACTGACCGCCGATGGCTCGCTGTCGATCCGCGAGCGTGATTCCGCCCGCGCCAGCGCCGCCCAGGGGGCAGCGGATATTGAACAGGCGAAAGCGGCGCTGGAGATGTCGCGCCAGGATCTCGAATCGACCATCGTCAATCGCGATTCGCTGGAGGCCGACGTGGCCAGCGCCAAAGCCGCCCTCGAACTGGCGCAGATTGACCTGCAGAATACGCAGATCATCGCCCCCACCGGCGGCCAGCTGGGGCAGATTTCGGTGCGTCTTGGCGCTTACGTCAGCGCCGGAACCCATCTGACTTCGCTGGTCCCGCCGCAGCACTGGGTGATCGCCAACCTGAAAGAGACCCAGCTGGCCGATGTGCGTATCGGCCAGCCGGTTACCTTCACCGTTGACGCGCTCAACGGCGAGACCTTCCACGGCAAGGTGCAGAGTATCTCCCCGGCGACTGGGGTGGAGTTCAGCGCTATTTCGCCGGACAACGCTACCGGCAACTTCGTCAAGATCGCCCAGCGCATCCCGGTGCGCATCACGGTTAACGAGGGGCAGCGCAACAGCGAGCGCCTGCGCCCCGGCATGTCGGTGCAGGTGACCATTGATACCCGCGCGGAGAAGCAGCCATGATCCGCCCGGTCACCCTTGTCATCGTCCTGGCGCTGGTCGGCTGTCAGTCCGCCGATGTCCAGCGCGCGCAGCCGACCCTGACCATCCCTGCCGCCTGGCGGGCCGACGTTGGCCCTGCCAGCCCGGTGGAAGGCGTATGGTGGCGCAATTTTCATGACAATGCGCTGAATCAGTATGTTGACCGGGCGCTGCGCTATAACAGCGATGTGCTGATCGCCCGCGAGCGGGTCAATGAGTATCAGGCGCGGGCGTATGCCGCCGACAGCAGCCTTTTTCCCTCGCTGGATGCCAGCCTGACCGGCACCCGCGCCCGCACGCAGTCCGCCGCCACCGGCCTGCCGATCCACAGCACGCTGTACAAAGGCGGCCTGACCGCCAGCTATGATGTCGATATCTGGGGCGCGAACCGCAGCGCGGCCAGCGCCGCCGGGGCCAGCCTCGAGGCGCAGAAAGCCGCTGCCGCCGCGGCCAATTTGAGCGTCGCCACCTCGGTGGCCGTGGGCTACGTGACGCTGCTGTCGCTGGATGAGCAGCTGCGGGTCACGCAGCAGACGCTCCAATCACGGGAAGACGCCTGGCGGCTGGCCAAACGTCAGTTTGAAACCGGGTATACCTCGCGCCTTGAGCTGATGCAGGCGGATTCGGAGCTGCGCTCAACGCGGGCGCAGATCCCGCCGCTGCAGCACCAGATTGCGCAGCAGGAAAACGCCCTCAGCGTGCTGCTGGGGGATAACCCCGGCGCGGTCAAACGTGGCGAATTCGCCGGGCTCACCCCGCTGCGTCTGCCCTCGCAGTTGCCGTCCACCCTACTCAATCGCCGCCCGGATATCGTACAGGCCCAGCGTCAGCTGGTAGCCGCCGATGCCACCCTGGCCTCGTCGCAGGCGCAGCTGCTGCCGTCTATCAACCTGACCGCCACCGGCAGCCTGCAGGACCGGACGCTGCCGGATCTGCTCGACGATCCGCTGCGACTGTGGAGCATTGGCGGTAGCATCCTGGCGCCGCTGCTTAACCGCCAGGCGTTAAACGCCCAGGTGGATGTCTCCATGGCCCAGCGCAACCAGGCGCTGTACAGCTATGAGAAAACGGTGCGCGGCGCGTTCAAAGAGGTCAATGACAGCCTTGACGCCATTAGCCGCTACGGCGAACAGTTGACCGAGCTACAGGGACAGGTGGCGGTAGCGGAGGAAACATTGCGCATTGCGCAGAATCGCTACCGTAACGGCTACTCTTCGTATCTGGATGTGCTTGATGCCCAGCGAACGCTGTTCTCCACCCAGCTTAGCGTGGTCCAGGTGAAGAATAACCTGCTGCTGGCGCAGATCGATCTGTACCGGGCGCTGGGAGGCGGCTGGATGAACGCGTAAAAAGCCTGCGCGCGTCGGTCCGCCACCGTCCAGAGCGCGGAAGCCAGTATTCAGGCCGGGATAGCGTTGCGCCACCCGGCCACTACTACCACCAGGGAGTTAATCTATGCAACAACAGTGGTCTGCTGTCGATAATTACATGATTTCTTCGCTTATTCCTGATGATGACGTGCTGAGACAGGTTCTGGAAAACAACAAACGCGCCGGGCTACCTGAACATGATGTTGCGGCCAATCAGGGGCAATTTCTGGCGTTGTTGGTGCGCATGACCCAGGCGCGGCGGATCCTTGAAATTGGCACGCTCGGCGCCTATAGCGCCATCTGGATGGCGCGTGCGCTGCCCGCCGACGGAAAGCTGATTACCCTCGAGGCCGACCCGACGCATGCGGGGGTGGCGCGCCAGAATATCCGCCTCGCCGGGCTAAACGATCGTATTGAACTCATTGAAGGACCGGCGCTGAACACGCTGGAAAATTTCGAGGATGTGCAGCCGTTCGACCTGATCTTTATTGATGCCGATAAACCTAATAATCCTCACTATCTGGAGTGGGCGCTGCACTATTCCCGCCCCGGGACGCTGATCGTGGGCGATAACGTGGTGCGCGATGGCGAGGTGATTAATGGGCAAAGCGATGACGCGCGTGTGCAGGGCGTGCGTCGGTTTATCGAGATGATCGGCGATAACCCGCGGCTCACCGCCACCGCGCTGCAGACGGTGGGCATTAAGGGATGGGATGGCTTTACGCTGGCGCTGGTGAATGGCTGAGATCCGGGCGGCCTGATACCCTCACCCCGGCCCTCTCCCCCAGAGAGAGGGAGAAACCCCGCTCTCCTGCCCGGCAGCACCAGCCTGCATGAACCTATGCTGCCGGGCCCGCAGGGCTTTCTGCCGCGGAGGATCATCGAGGATAATAGGTATACTGGTAGTGCAGAGACTGATCTTTCATTGCCCCTGCTGCAGGCTGCTCGCCATACTCCGCGGTACAGTTCCCCTGGTGATCCCACCCTAAACAACGGGCCTGGCGTGCTCCACTATACGTTGAGGTCGTTTCCCGGGATATCCAGCGCCCTTTTTCATCCCAACGCAGCGTCGAGGTGGAGTCCGAGTCAGCCATGCGGCTAAGGCGCCCATCCGTATAGCGGTAATCGACAGCAAGCATGACCATCATACCGCCGTTGACCGTTTTACGGACCAGGCGGTGCCGGTCGTCATACTGATAGGTGGTCGTATGCAGGACTTTGGGCGGTTGCTGCGTCGCGGACACATTTTCGGCGCGCACAATCCGCCCGAGAGAATCGGTATAAAACTGTTCGCGCATCACCATCTTGCTGATATTTCCCGTCGCGCTCCGGGTCTGCCGGATATATTCCCGCATCCATCCTTTATCATTTCGCCAGCGAACATTATCTCTGACGATCGTTGCGCCATGTGCGGTGTTAAGGGTTTTTGCCCGCTCATAGCTTGCCAGCCGGCGGCACCGCGCGAAACGAAGGGCGCCATATTCGTTATTCTGGCTGCCGACGATTTGCACGCTCTGCACTTCGCCGTTCAGCGGCGGAAGGGAGGTTAAAATAAAAAAGTTCGCATCGTTGATCGCCCGCTGTGTTTCATCGCAGGAGGAAGCGTCAACGAAGGGTTTACACGCGGCCATCACAAGGATAGCCAGCGCCATCATGAGGAATTTGTCCATATCAAGAAGGATAAAAATAGACTCCGTGTTCTGGTTTTCCTGCGAAACGAGGCTAAAAATACGCGAAGACAGCCGATGACCCAAGCCGGCAGGTCGATTTTCAGATTCCGTTCATTTTTCATTCGGCGGGGAAGCATCAGGGCGGGGAGATAATCGGGTACGGCTTCGCGACCGCTCCCGGGTTTCCCCTGCCCGGCAAGCACTGCGCCGCCGGGCAGGGAAAAGGGTGGGATTACGGCGTCACCTGCTCCATCGCCTGCAGGACACGTTTGTCCGAGATGGGGTACGGGGTCCCCAGCTGCTGGGCGAAGAAGCTCACCCGCAGCTCCTCGATCATCCAGCGGATCTCCCGGACATCGTCGTCCTCACGGCGGTTCGGCGGTAGCTTATTCAGCCACTGCTGCCACGCCTGCTGCACGCTCTCAATTTTCAGCATCTGCGCGCGGTCGCGGTGCGGATCGATAGCCATCTTCTCCAGGCGCTTTTCAATCGCCTGCAGGTAGCGCAGCGTATCGCCAAGACGACGGAAGCCGTTGCCGGTGACAAAGCCGCGGTAAACCAGCCCCGCCATCTGCGCTTTGATGTCCGACAGCCCCAGCGCCATGGTCATATCCACCCGGCCTTTCAGCCGTTTGTTGATATTGAACACCGCAGTGAGGATCTGCTCGACCTGTTTGGCGATCTCCACCACCGTCTCGTTGAGCTCGGCGCGAACTTTATCGTGCAGCTGGTTGAAGCCCTCTTCCGTCCATACCGGACCGCCCGCCTCGTCGATAAGCTTATCAACGCCGCAGGAGATGCAGTCGTCAATCAGATCCAGCACTTTGCCGTACGGGTTGAAATAGAGCCCGAGCTTGGCTTTGTTCGGCAGTTTCTCGTGCAGATACTTAATCGGCGACGGAATGTTAAGCAGCAGCAGGCGACGCAGACCGCGCCACATGGCCTGCTGCTGTTCCTGCGGATTATCAAACAGCTTGATGGCCACGCTGTCGCGCTCGTCCACCAGCGCCGGCCAGGCTTTCACCTTATAGTTGCCGCGCTTCTGTTCATAGCTTTCCGCCAGGGTGCCAAAGCTCCAGATATGCAGCCCGCTCTGCTCGATGCCATCATCAGCGACCGCCGACAGCGTCTCCTGAACTTTGCCCTTCAGCGCCTCTTTCAGCGCCTGCAGCGAGCGCCCTTCCTGCAGCTTCTTGTTTTTGTCATCCACCACCCGGAAAGTGATTTTCAGGTGATCGGGCACCTGATCCCACTGCCAGGCTTCGCGGTCGATGGTCACGCCGGTCATCTTACGCAGCTCGCGCTCCAGGGAATCGAGCAGCGGCAGCTCAAGCGGCGTTGCCCGGCCAAGAAACGCTTCCGCATAGTTGGGAGCCGGGACAAAATTGCGCCGCACCGGCTTCGGCAGCGATTTTATCAGCGCGATAATCAGCTCGCGACGCAGGCCGGGGATCTGCCATTCAAACCCAGCCTCCTCCACCTGGTTCAGCAGCGGCAGCGGAATATGCACCGTCACGCCGTCGGCGTCGGCGCCCGGCTCAAACTGATAGCTAAGCCGCAGCTTAAGGTTGCCCTGATGCCAGAAGTTCGGATAGTCCAGCTTGCTAACCTGCTCCGCCCCTTCCTTAATCAGCATGCTCTTCTCAAAGTTGAGCAGATCCGGCGTCTCTTTGCTGGCCTGCTTCCACCAGCTGTCGAAGTGGCGGGCGGAGATGACGTCGTGGCTGATGCGCTGGTCGTAGAATTCGAACAGGGTCTCGTCGTCCACCAGAATGTCGCGGCGGCGCGACTTATGCTCCAGCTCTTCGATTTCCGCCCGCAGCTTCAGGTTCTCCCGGAAGAAGGCGTGGCGCGTTTGCCAGTCGCCCTCCACCAGCGCGTGGCGGATAAACAGCTCGCGGCACAGCGCCGGATCGATCTGGCTGTAGTTGACCTTACGCGCGCCCACGATCGGCAGGCCGTAGACGGTGACCTTTTCCGTCGCCATCACCGCGCCCTGCGCCCGCTCCCAGTGCGGCTCGCTGTATGAGCGTTTGATCAGGTGCTGCGCTACCGGCTCCACCCACTCCGGCTCAATGCGGGCGGCAATGCGGCCCCACAGCCGGCTGGTCTCCACCAGTTCCGCCACCATCGTCCACTTCGGCGGCTTTTTAAACAGACCGGACCCCGGGAAAATGGAAAAGCGGGCGTTGCGCGCCCCGGTAAACTCCTGTTTATCGGCATCCTTCATGCCGATGTGCGACAGCAGACCGGTCAGCAGCGCGGTATGGATCTCGCGATATTCCGCTGGCTCGCTGTTGATCGGCAGGCCAAGCTCCTTCACCACCTGGCGCAGCTGGGTATAGATATCCTGCCACTCGCGCACGCGCAGATAGTTCAGATAATCGACCCGGCACTGACGGCGGAACTGATTCGACGACAGGGCTTTCTGCTGTTCGCCGAGATAGTTCCACAGGTTCACAAAGGCGAGGAAGTCAGACTCTTTATCGTGAAAGCGGCGGTGTTTTTCGTCAGAGGCCTGCTGTTTGTCCATCGGCCGCTCGCGCGGATCCTGAATCGACAGCGCGGAGGTGATGATCATCGCTTCTCGCACGCAGCCGTGCTTCTGCGCCTCCAGCACCATCCGCGCCAGACGCGGGTCTACCGGCAACTGGCTAAGCTGACGGCCCATCGGGGTCAGCTTGTAGGCGGTGGCCTGCTCATCGGTGGTGATGGCGCCCAGCTCTTCCAGCAGGCGCACGCCGTCCTGAATGTTGCGCTTATCCGGCGCTTCAACGAACGGGAAGGCGGCGATATCGCCTAAGCCCAGGGCGGTCATCTGCAGGATGACCGACGCCAGGTTGGTGCGCAGAATTTCCGGATCGGTAAATTCCGGGCGCGACAGGAAATCGTCTTCTGAATAAAGACGAATACAGATCCCTTCCGAGACGCGACCGCAGCGGCCTTTTCGCTGGTTGGCGGACGCCTGGGAAACTGGCTCGATCGGCAGGCGCTGCACCTTGGTGCGGTAGCTGTAGCGGCTGATACGCGCGGTACCGGGATCGATAACGTACTTAATGCCCGGTACGGTCAGCGAGGTTTCCGCCACGTTGGTCGCCAGCACGATGCGTCGTCCACTGTGCGGCTGGAAGACGCGGTTCTGCTCGCTGTTGGACAAGCGAGCGTACAGCGGCAGCACTTCGGTATGGCGCAGATCCAGCTTATTCAGCGCATCGGCGGTATCGCGAATCTCCCGCTCGCCGCTCATAAAGATCAGAATATCGCCGGGCCCTTCGCGCCCGAGCTCATCGACGGCATCAAAGATCGCCTGCAGCTGATCGCGCTCGGTATCGTCCGCCTCTTCCACTATCGGCCGATAGCGCACTTCCACCGGGTAAGTCCGCCCGGAGACTTCGATAATCGGCGCATTATTGAAATGCTTTGAGAAACGTTCCGGGTCGATGGTCGCCGAGGTGATGATGATTTTCAGGTCAGGACGGCGCGGCAGCAGCTCTTTCAGATAGCCGAGCAGGAAGTCAATGTTCAGGCTGCGCTCGTGCGCTTCATCGATAATGATGGTGTCGTACTGCATCAGCAGGCGATCCTGCTGGATCTCAGCCAGCAGAATACCGTCGGTCATCAGCTTGACCATGGTGTTGTCGCTGACGTGATCGCTAAAGCGGACCTTATAGCCGATACAGCCGCCCGGCTCCGTTTGCAGCTCCTCGGCGATACGGTTGGCGACGGTTCGCGCGGCCAGACGACGCGGCTGGGTATGGCCGATTAGCCCTTTCAGCCCGCGGCCCAGCTCCATGCAGATTTTTGGCAGCTGGGTGGTTTTACCCGAACCGGTCTCCCCGGCGACAATCACCACCTGGTGATCGCGTACCGCCTCGAGAATTTCTTGTTTTTTCTGGCTAACCGGCAGATTTTCCGGATAGGTGATGGCCGGACGCGCTGCTTCGCGCAGCAGGACTTTACCGGCTGCCTGGCTTATCTCCTGCGCCATCTCCTGAAGGATGGCCTGTTGCGATTCAGGATTTTTAACCTTCTTCACGCCGTGCAGACGGCGGGCAAAGCGCGTTTTGTCGCGCAGCATCAGGCCGTCGAGCTGTTGATAAAGCTGGGGGAAGGTGATTTTTTGTTGTTCTGTCATAGCGTTATCGGGCAGAGCTCTGCCGGGAAAATCTCTTTTGAAGTATTGCCTTAGAGTACCACATCTGCGCCACTCATGCCTTGTTCAAAAAATCTGAACATAGGATTCGATATATTGCGCTATCTCTGTGGCGCGATTGTGAATACAGTGTCATCAAGCACCAGGGCACTGACCCGTCAATCACATTAAAAAAGGAAACACCCATGAGCAAAGTATTAGTTCTGAAATCCAGTATTCTGGCAGGGTACTCACAATCTGGTCAGCTTTCCGACTATTTTGTTGAACAATGGCAGGAAAAACACCCGGGCGACGAGATCACCGTGCGTGACCTGGCCGCTAATCCGATCCCGGTTCTGGATGGTGAATTGGTTGGCGCCCTGCGTCCGAGCGACGCGCCGCTGACTCCGCGTCAGCAGGAAGCGCTGGCCCTTTCCGACGAGCTGATCGCTGAACTGAAAGGCAACGATGTGATTGTTATCGCTGCGCCGATGTACAACTTCAACATCCCGACGCAGTTGAAAAACTATTTCGACCTGGTGGCTCGCGCTGGCGCGACCTTCCGCTACACCGAAAAAGGGCCGGAAGGTCTGGTGACCGGTAAACGCGCGGTCGTTGTGACCAGCCGCGGCGGTATCCATAAAGATACCCCGACCGACCTGGTCACCCCGTACCTGTCCACCTTCCTCGGCTTCATCGGCATCACCGACGTGAACTTCGTGTTCGCCGAAGGTATCGCTTACGGCCCGGAAGTCGCGGCCAAAGCGCAGTCTGACGCGAAAGCGGCCATCGACAGCGTGGTTGCAGCCTAATAGTTAACTCCTCTCGCTTCCTGCGGGAGGAGATTTTTGCTTTTTCTCGTAGCGCAAATACCCCACCACGCCTCCGCCGCCATCTTTTGGATGATTCACGCCGTCGTTGACTTCCACGCAAGGAAAATCGAAAGGTGAAACGCCGTCAATGCAGGCCACATTCACCCCATACTGCTGTGGGTTTGATCGCCGTTGATGAAAGGTGTAGATCCCGCATACCGAGCAGAAAAAGTGCACGGCTTCCCCTGTATTAAAGCGATACTCTGTGAGCTTATCCCTGCCGCGTACCACATCGATTCCTGAACGCGGCGAAGAGACCGCGACCGCCCCACGCATTCGACAATATGAACAGTTACAGCGCCGAACGGTGTTGAAGCCGTCGCTGAGCTCAACGGTAAAGGCCACCGCACCGCAGTGACAGTGAGCGGATAATTTCTCTGCCATTACATTTACCCCTCAGGTGGAGGATTTTGGCCGCAGGTTTTCATCAAACTCCAGCCGCTTACGCCCGTCTTCCACTTCCCGTAATGGCTCAACCTGGTGCAGCGTCTGCTTACAGCGTTCCACCAGCACCTGGTATTCACGGGTACCGTGCTTTTTCCACGCCAGCTCCTGTTCGCTCAGGACGCGAATCGCTTTTGCCGGGCTGCCGATAATCAGATGGTTGGCGGGCATCTCGGCGTTGGCTTTGACGAAGGCCGAGGCGCCGACAATGCTGTTTTCGCCGATAGTCGCCCCGTCGATAATCACCGCGCTCATCCCCACCAGCGCATTGCGGCCAATTACGCAACCGTGCAGAATAGCGCCGTGGCCGATATGGCCCTCCTCTTCCACCACCGTATCCTGGCCTGGGAAGCCGTGCATCACGCAGTTGTCCTGTATATTGGCCCCGTCTTTGACCACGATGCGGCCAAAATCGCCGCGCAGGCTGGCGTTGGGCCCAACATAGACCCCTTTGCCGAGGATCACGTCGCCAATCAACACCGCGGTCGGGTGGACGTAACTCTCCTCCGGCACCACCGGGGTCAGTCCATCAATCTGATAAATCGGCATGCAACCTCCTTATGCGCCCGGCAAACCGCCAAAGCGCTGATAATAGAGCGGGCCCGGCGCGGGAAGCTCGCCGACCGAGCTTTCACCTTTCTCGCTGACGAACGCCAGCGCGCCGGGACTCACCCGTTGGTAAATATTGATACATAGCTGGCGGGCGGTTTGCCCCGCCCAGTGCGCCGGCAGCAGCTCTTCCGGCAGCAGCGGATCTTTGAGCACCACCCGGCGATAGAAATGAATCAGCAGTAGCTGGATCTGAAAGCTGCGCTCCGGCGTTAACTCCGCGGGGTCGCAGTCACGGAGCAGCGGCAGTATCGGCCGGAATAGCGAGATGAACGATTCATACATCTCGTTTTGTTCGGTGAGATGCCAGCACTCCTCTACCCGGCTGCGCAGCGCCGCCCGGGAGAGCGCCAGCGGCGAGTGGGCTTCAAAACAGATGACGTTTTCGGCGACGCCTGCTTCGTGGAGCAGCGACTGGACATCCGCCAGCTTTTGCGACGGCGAGGCTAACAGGCTCGGCGCCAGCGCGCCAAATCCCTGCCACAGCAGCTGCTTTTTGACGTCGGCCAGCACATTTTTTTCCAGGCCTTCCGAGAGCAGCAGCAGCCAGGTACCATCCCATTCCGGGGCGTTCGCCCGATAAATTTTATGTTCCGCACGACGGGTCAGGCGCAGCCCTTTGTCGCTCAGACGATAGAAGCTGCGGCGGCCGATACGGACGACATCAAGCCACTCTTCTTTATTGAGGCGAAACAGCGCGGTGCGGACGAAGCGCTCGCCGAAGCCTAATCCTTCCAGCAGCGCCGCGACGCTGCCCAGCCACACTTCCCCACCGCGTTGTAATAAGGCGTCGCCATACAGCGAGGCGATCAATGACGTGCCGCTGATCGGCGTCGCCGTCACGGCTTGTTGAATAAAGGCGTCGAGTTTACTCATCTGATTCATGCTGTTGTTATATTTTTCCTTTATGAATCATAGCACAGGAATTTCCCCGGCTGAGGGCGTAAAGACCTCAGCCGGGCTAACCGCGTAGCCCCGGTCAGCGCAGCGCCACCGGGGAGAGGTTTAACCGCTGACCACCGCTTTACGCAGATCAAATACCCGACAGGCTTTGCCTTCAGAGCGCGGAATGCTGCCGCAGTTGACGATAGTGATATCGGTGGAGATCCCGACCATCGACTTGATGCGGTGGCGCAACTGGTGACAAATCTGGCAGCGCTGCTCGTGACTCAGCGCCAGCCCGCTCTCTTTCAGCTCCACGCGCACCGCCAGGGAATCAAGATGGCCGCGGCGATTGACCTCCAGCTGGTAGTGCGGCGCCAGATGTTCAAACTTAAGGATCTCCTCTTCCAGCTGCGACGGGAAGACGTTAACCCCGCGGATGATCAGCATATCGTCGCTGCGTCCGCTGATGCGGTCCATACGGCGCATGGTGCGGGCGGTGCCCGGCAGTAGGCGCGTCAGATCGCGGGTACGATAGCGGATCACCGGCAGCGCCTCTTTGGTCAACGTGGTGAACAGCAGTTCGCCGTGTTCGCCATCGGCCAGCGGCGTGCCGTCGTCCGGGTTAACGATTTCCGGGAAGAAGTGGTCTTCCCAGATGGTCGGGCCGTCAACGGTCTCCAGACACTCCATCGCCACCCCCGGCCCCATCACCTCCGACAGACCGTATATGTCCAGGGCGGTGATCCCCAGCCGGCGCTCGATCTCCGCGCGCATCGCCAGGGTCCACGGCTCGGCGCCAAAGACGCCGACGCGTAATGAACAACCGCGGGCATCGCCGCCCATCTGGCGCTCCAGCTCTTCAATCAGATTCAGACAGTAGGACGGCGTCACCATGATCATATCCGGCTTGAAATCACGGATCAGCTGCGCCTGTTTTTCGGTCTGTCCGCCGGACATCGGGATCACCGTCGCGCCTAAGCGTTCCGCGCCGTAGTGCGCGCCAAGGCCGCCGGTGAACAGGCCATAGCCGTAGGCGACGTGAATTTTATCTTTCGCCGTGCCGCCGGCGGCGCGCAGCGAACGGGCGACGATATTGGCCCAGTTATCAATATCGTTCTGCGTGTAGCCCACCACCGTCGGTTTGCCGGTGGTCCCGGAAGAGGCGTGAATGCGCACCACCTGCTCCATCGGCACCGCGAAGGTATCGAAGGGATAGTTGTCGCGCAGATCCTGTTTGGTGGTGCACGGGAATTTGGTCAGGTCGCTCAGTTCGCGAAAGTCGTCAGGGTGCACGCCGGCGGCGTCGAATTTGCGACGATACATCGGCACATTGTTATACGCATGATTCAGGGTCCACTTCAGCCGTTGGGTTTGCAGGGCCTGCAGCTCATCACGCGAGGCGGTTTCAATCGGATCTAATTTTGTAGTAGTTATCATTGTAGGGTACTCGCAGGTAAATTAGCTCACACTCGCTCGAGGATCATGGCGATGCCCTGACCCACGCCAATACACATCGTACACAACGCATAGCGCCCGCCGCGGCGCTGCAGCTCAAGGCTGGCGCTCAGCGCCAGACGCGCGCCGCTCATGCCCAGCGGATGGCCTAACGCGATGGCGCCGCCGTTGGGATTCACATGCGCCGCATCGTCCGGCACGCCAAGCTTTCTGAGCACGCCCAGCGCCTGAGCGGCGAAGGCCTCATTCAGCTCAATCAGATCCATATCGTGGATATTGAGTCCCGCCCGCTCCAGCACTTTACGCACCGCCGGTACCGGCCCCAGCCCCATCAGCCGCGGTTCGACCCCTGCCGTCGCCATCGCCACGATACGCGCGCGCGGCGTGAGCCCCTGGATAGCAGCCTGCTGTTCGCTGGCGACGATCAGCGCCGCGGCGCCATCGTTGACGCCGGAAGCATTGCCCGCGGTAATGACGCCGCCCTGACGGAACGGCGCTTTCAGTTGCGCCAGCTGCTCAAGCGTGGTTTCCGGGCGCGGATGCTCGTCCTCGCGCACATCGCTGACCGCCCCTTTCCGGCCGACAATCTGCACCGGCACGATCTCCTGCGCCAGAATGCCATCGCGCTGGGCCTGCGCCGTGCGCTGCTGGCTGCGCCAGGCGAAGGCATCCTGATCGGCGCGGCTAATATTTAACAATTCAGCTACATTCTCGGCCGTTTCCGGCATGCTGTCAGTTCCGAAGTGTTGCGCCATGAGCGGGTTCACAAAACGCCAGCCAATGGTGGTGTCAAACAGCTCCGCCTGACGCTGATACGGCGCGCTGGCCTTCCCCATCACAAACGGCGCGCGCGACATCGACTCTACGCCGCCGGCAATCAGCAGATCGGCATCGCCGGCTTTGATCGCTCTGGCGGCAAAGCCGATCGCATCCAGACCAGACCCACATAAACGGTTAATCGTGGTGCCCGGTACGGTATGCGGGAAACCTGCCAACAGCGTCGCCATATGCGCCACATTGCGGTTATCTTCGCCCGCCTGATTCGCGCAGCCGTAAATCACGTCATCGATCGCGGTCGGGTCAAGCCTGGGGTTGCGGCTCAGCAGCGCCCGCAGCGGGACCGCCGCCAGGTCGTCGGCGCGCACGCTGGCCAGCGCGCCGCCGTAGCGGCCAATCGGCGTGCGGATCCCGTCACAAATAAAGGCCTCGCGCATTAGACTTCTCCTGTGATTGTGCCGCCGATGCGGTGCGATTTGCCGCGAAACAGGGCCACAATTTTTTGCTGTTGATTAACAATTTCAATGTCGTAGACCCCGGTCAGCTTGCCCTGCTGTTTGACTCGGGCGGTGGCGACCAGCCGGTCCCCGGCAAACGCCGGGCGAAGGAAATCAATGCTGGCCGCCGAAGCCACCGCCGCCAGCCCCTGGCTGTTACAGGCGTAGGCGAAAGCGGTATCGGCAAGGGTAAATAGCTGACCGCCGTGACAGGTTTGATGGCCGTTAAGCATGTCCGGCGAGACGGTCATGGTCATCTGCGCAAAACCATCGTCCATTTCGATAAGTTCGATCCCCATCTTTCTGGCGCAGGTATCTTTTTCGTACATCACGCGCGCGTTGCGCCACGGATCATTGCTCATGGTGCTTCTCCATTAGCGCCTTCTGGCGCAACAGGGAACCGGGGCGATAGCGCTCCTCGCCATAATGGTGATGCAGGTTCTCCAGCAGGCGCAGCACGCGGCGCCAGCCGAGGCTTTCCCCCCACGCCAACGGGCCCTGCGGGTAGTTGACGCCAAGACGCATGGCGGTATCGATATCCTGCGCGCTGGCCACCCCTTTCTGCAGTGCGTCCAGCGCTTCGTTAACCAGCATCGCCACCGTGCGCCACACCAGCAGGCCGGGATAATCGGCGATGCGCAGCACTTTCTTGCCCTGCTGCTGGAAATAGTGCACCGCTTTGTCCGTCGCCGCCGGCGCGTTGGTCGCCGCGGCGGCCAGCACCACCGTATCGCTGGCGCACAGGTCATACACCACCACCGGACGACGATGCTTAACGCTCAGCGCCAGGGCGGTTTCGCCTTCGGTCTCCAGCAGCAAAAGCTCGTCCAGCTCGGTGACACTGTCACTTACCGTCATCACGGATTGCGCGCCAGTGGCGACCGGCGGCAGCGTCACCTCCGGCTGCGTCTCCGCAGGCCAGCGATAGACGCCGTGACCGCTCTTTTTCCCCAATCGCCCGGCCAGCGCCAGCTCCTGCTGCAGGAGCGATGGCAGGTAACGCCGGTCCTGCCAGAAGGCGTTAAATACCGAGCAGGTCACGGCGAAGTTGACGTCCTGGCCAATCAGGTCCGTCAGCGCCAGGGGCCCCATCGGGAAGCCGCCGCCGTCACGCAAAGCGGCATCGATAACTTCCGGGGCGGCCACCTGCTCCTCCAGCGCCCGCCAGGCTTCAGCATAGAACGGACGCGCCACGCGGTTAACGATAAAGCCGGGCGTCGAGCGGCAGCGAACCGGCCGTTTCCCCCAGCCGCTCACGCACTGGCACAGCTGCTCCACCACTTCCGCAGACGTCGCCAGGCCGCTCACCACCTCGACCAGCTGCATGACCGGCGCCGGATTAAAAAAGTGCAGCCCGGCGACGCGTTCGGGATGTTTTACTCCGGCGGCGATGGCGGTAATCGAAATCGACGAGGTGTTGCTGGTCAGCAATGTTGACGGCGCGCAGATCGCCGCCAGCTGCGCGAACAGTGCCGCTTTCACCTCCAGGCGTTCAGAGGCCGCTTCGATCACTAAATCTGCGTCGGCCAGCGCGGCTAAATCGTGGGCCGGATGCAGCCGCGCCAGCAGCGCGTCGGCCTGCTCTGACGCCAGTTTGCCGCGCTCGACCCGAGAGGCAAGACGCCTGGCAATGCCATCGATCGCCCGGACGATGGCCTGATGATCGATGTCGTAAATCAGTACCGGGTGCCCGGCGGCAGCAGCCACTTCGGCGATGCCGGCCCCCATGGTGCCGCTGCCGATCACCGCCACGTTGGCTAAGGATGTCGTCATCATCTATTTCCCGCTGAACTGTGGTGGCCGTTTGGCCAGAAACGCGCTGACCCCTTCGCGGTAATCATCGCTGCGCCCGGCGAGGCGCTGATAATCGCGCTCCAGATCCAGCTGCGCGTCGAGACTGTTGGTTTCCGCCGCCAGCTGCGCCTTTTTAATCAGCCCAAGACCAAACGTCGGCTGGGCCGCCAGATGGCGCGCCAGCTGCAGACTGGTGTCCGCCAGTTCGGCATCGTCCACTAGTTGCCAGATAATCCCCCACTGCGCGGCCTGTTCCGCGCTGAGGCTGTCGCCCAGCAGCGCCAGCCCCATGGCGCGCGCGCGGCCGGCCACCCGCGGCAGGAACCAACTGCCGCCGCAGTCCGGCACCAGCCCGAGCTTGCTGAACGCCATCACAAACTTGGCCGAACGCGCGGCCAGCACGATATCGCAGCCCAGCGCCAGGGTGGCCCCTGCGCCTGCGGCTACGCCGTTGACCGCGCAAATCACCGGTTTCGGCAGCGCCGCCAGACGGCGCACTAACGGGTTGTAAAAGCGTTCCACCGACAGGCCAAGATCCGGCGGCGGCCCACTGGGGTCGACGTTGCGGTCATTCAGATCCTGGCCGGCGCAAAAGCCGCGGCCGGCGCCGGTGATCAGCAGGCAACGCACGCCGTCGTCGCGCTCGGCCTGCTTCAGACATTCCGCCAGCTGCTGATGCATCCGATCGTTAAAACTGTTGAGGCGGTCCGGGCGATTGAGAGTGATGGTCATGACGCCCTGTTCCACTGCGCTGAGAATGAAAGCTTCCACGATTAGCGTCCTTTAAAGTCCGGGTTACGTTTTTGTAAGAAGGCGTCGATGCCTTCGCGGCGGTCTTCGGTGGCGCTCAGCAGGCTGAACAGCTGGCGCTCCTGCTGGAGGCCGGCCTGCAGGCTCACTTCCTGCGACAGGCGCAGCGACTGTTTCGCCGCCCGCAGCGCCAGCGGCGCATGGCGGGCGATGGTGGTCGCCAGTTGCAGGGCATATTCATCGGTTAACGCCGCCGGATGGACATCGCTCACCAGCCCGGCCTGCTGCGCCTGACGGGCGTCAATACTCTCGCCGCTCAGCACCATCCGGCTGGCCAGCGCCTTGCCAACGCTGCGGATCAGCCGCTGAGTGCCGCCAGCGCCCGGCATTATGCCGAGGGTAATTTCCGGCAGGCCAAAGCGGGCGTTGTCCCCGGCGACAATCAGATCGCATAGCAGGGCCAGCTCGCAGCCGGCGCCGAGGGCGTAGCCGTTGACCGAGGCGATCAGCGGTTTGGGGAAGGCATCGATACGCGCCCACAGCCGCGGGCGGATATCGTCCAGGGTCGCCGGGAGATCTTTCTCCGCCATCTCATTCAGATCGGCCCCGGCGGCAAAGAAGCGCGGGTTACCGCTGATGACGCAGACGCTGACGTGGTTATCAGCGGCCGCGGCCTCCAGCGCCTCGGCAATCTGGGTTAATAAGGCATTGTTCAGTGCATTGCGGGCCTGCGGACGGTTGAGCGTCAGCTGCAGCACACGGCCATGGCGGTGGATCAGCAGCTCGCTCATGCCATCCCCCGCGCGTCAAAGTCGACCACCACGTCGCCGCTGGTGGGCAGCGCCTGGCAGCTCAGCACATAACCCGCCGCCAGCTCATCCGCTTC
This sequence comes from Klebsiella sp. GG_Kp173, assembly GCF_040062415.1. Classification (NCBI taxonomy): domain Bacteria; kingdom Pseudomonadati; phylum Pseudomonadota; class Gammaproteobacteria; order Enterobacterales; family Enterobacteriaceae; genus Klebsiella; species Klebsiella sp. GG_Kp173. The sequence goes on along the minus strand of NZ_JBEAFZ010000009.1, from coordinate 6,084 downwards.
GAGGCTATAGTTGGCGGCCATCGCCACTTCGCCGCGCAGCACTTTGCATTTACAGGTGGCGCACACCCCGCCCTTGCAGGCAAACGGCAGGTCTGCCCCCTGACGCAATGCGGCATCCAGGATGCTGTCGTCTTCGGCGCTGAGGGCGATCAGCCGATCGCGCCCGTCCTGGCGGATGGTGACCGTGCGTCCCTCCGCCTGCACCCCGGCGGCGCGCTTAACGCTGACGCCCGGCGTATTGAAGCGTTCGAGATGAATCGATTTCTCCGCTACGCCAAGTTCACGTAACGTTGCTTCCGCCTCGTCCATCATCGTAGCCGGACCGCAGATAAAGGCCTCGTCGAAACGGCTGAAATCCAGCAGATGGTCAGCGAGCTGGCGCAGTTTGTCGCCGTCAATGCGCCCCTGTAAAAGATCGCTGTCCATCGACTCCTGGCTGAACAGATGTATCACCTGCAGGCGCTGCGGATAGCGGTCTTTTAAATCGGCCAGCGCCTGGCGGAACATCATGCTGTGGCTGTTGCGGTTACCGTAGATCAGCGTGAAGCGACTGTACGGCTCGGTGGCCAGGGTGGCGCTAACGATCGCCATCATCGGCGTGATCCCGGAGCCGGCGGCAATCGCCAGATAGTCGCCCTGCCGTTCGGCCTGCGGCTGATAGCCGAAATGCCCCTGCGGCACCATCACCTCCAGCTCCATCCCCTGCTGGATATCGTGCTGGGCGTAGCGCGAGAAGCGCCCGCCGTCGATGGCTTTGACCGCGACGCTGATCTCTCCCGGCGTGCAGCTGCGGCAGATGGAGTAACAGCGGCGCAGCTCTTCACCGCCCAGACGGGCTTTTAGCGTCAGATGCTGGCCCGGGCGAAAACAGTATTCCGCCTGCAGGGCTTGCGGGATCGCAAAAGTGATGGTCACCGCATCGCGGGTTTCCGGCTCGACTCTCGCCACCTTAAGCGAATGGAACGTCGTCATGGCAACCTCAAATACATTTAAAGTAATCAAAAGGTTCCCGGCAGCTGTCGCAGCGATAGAGCGCTTTGCAGGCCGTGGAACCGAATTCACTAATCAGCGAGGTATGGGTGCTGCCGCAGCGTGGACAGCTCACCTCAGCGGGTATATCCGCATGGCAGGCGTGCCCCTGCGGCGGGCTGATGCCGTACTGGCGCAGGCGCTCGCGGGCATCCTGACTCATCCAGTCGGTGGTCCACGGCGGGTCCAGCTGCAGGACGATGTGGACCGGCAGATAACCATGCTCGCTCATCACTGCGCGGATCTCCCCCAGCAGATGCTCCGTCGCCGGACAGCCCGAATAAGTTGGGGTAAAGCCAATCACCCAGCCGTCGCCGTGGCGCGCGACGCTGCGCACCATGCCGAGATCGGTGATGGTCAGCACCGGTACTTCCGGGTCCGGGATCGCGCTTAACAATCCCCAGATAGCGCGCACCTCGGCGGGAGCGATGTCATCTAAACGTTGCATATTCCCCTCCCTTACCACTGCAGGCCGGGATGCGAACGCTGCAGATATTGCATCTCCGCCAGTAGCGGGCCGAGATGTTCACTGTGCAGCCCCTGTTTGCCGCCGCTGCGGAAGGCCGCTTCCTGCGGGATCGATAAGCCTGAGTCAAGCAGCGCGGTATGCACGGTGCTTTGCCATTCGGCCTGAAGCTCGCGCGGATCAACCGCAATGCCCTGCCCGGCCAGGCTGAGCTCCAGGTCATCGGCAAGGAACAGTTCGCCGGTGAAGCGCCACAGATTGTCGACCGCCTGCTGCATTTTGCGCTGGGATACCTCGGTGCCGTTGCCAAGACGCTCCAGCCAGCCACGGCTGAATCGCTGGTGGTAGCGCACCTCTTTCAGTCCTTTAGCGGCAATGGCCGCCAGCTGCGCATCGCGGCTGTTCACCAGCCGGCTGTACAGGGCGACGTGCCAGACGTCGATAAAGAACTGGCGGGCGATGGTGTCGGCAAAATTGCCGTTGGGCTGCTCCACCAGCAGCAGGTTGCTGAACTGGCGCTCATCGCGGCCGAAGGCCAGGGTATCTTCGTCGCAGCAGCCGTTAAGCTCGGCGGCATAGCTTAAAAAGTTGCGCGCCTGGCCAAGCAGGTCGAGGCCGATGTTGGACAATGCCAGATCGATCTCCAGCTCCGGGGCATGGCCGCACCAGGCGCCTAAACGCTGGGCCAGAACCAGACCATTGTCGCCAAGACGCAGGGCGTAGGTGGCGATGGGATTCGGGTTATTCATCGCCGCCTCACATATGTTCCATGCCGTCCGGCACGGTATAGAAAGTCGGATGGCGGTAGACTTTGCTTTCCGCCGGGTCGAAGAATTCGCCGCGCTCTTCCGGCTGCGAGGCAACGATTTCGCTGGCCTTCACCACCCAAATGGAGCAGCCTTCGCTGCGGCGGGTGTAGGCGTCGCGGGCGTTTTCCAGCGCCATTTGATCGTCGGCAGCGTGAAGACTGCCGACGTGACGATGGGATAACCCCTGTTTGCTGCGAACGAACACTTCATATAACGGCCAGTAAACTTTGCTCATGTTGTCTCTCCTTATGCCGCGCTGCGGGCCTGCTGTTTTTGCGCATGGGCCAGCGCGGCTTCGCGCACCCATTCGCCCTCTTCCCAGGCCTTACGCTTGGCGGCCAGGCGTTCGTGGTTGCAAATCCCACGGCCGCTAATCACCTCGTTAAATTCCTGCCAGTCGATTTCGCCGAAGCGGTAGTGGCCGCTGGTTTCATCAAAGCGCAAATCCGGGTCCGGGACGGTCATGCCGAGGATCTCCACCTGCGGCACGGTGTTATCGACGAAGCGCTGACGCAGCTCGTCGTTGGAGTGCAGTTTGATTTTCCACGCCATGCTGCGGGCGCTGTTTGGCGAGTTATCGTCGTTGGGGCCAAACATCATCAGCGCTGGCCACCAGAAGCGGTTAATGGCGTCCTGCAGCATTTGCCGCTGCGCGTCATTGCCCTGCGCCAGCGCCATGCAGGCTTCGAATCCCTGGCGCTGGTGAAAGCTCTCTTCTTTGCAGATTTTGACCATCGCCCGGGCATAGGGCCCGTAGGAGGTCCGGCACAGCGCCACCTGGTTGACGATGGCCGCGCCATCCACCAGCCAGCCGATCACGCCGATATCCGCCCAGCTCAGCGTCGGGTAGTTAAAAATGGAGGAGTATTTCATCTGCCCGTCGAGCATCTTCTGATACAGGTCTTCCCGCGCGCAGCCAAGGGTTTCCGCGGCGCTATAGAGATACAGCCCGTGTCCGGCCTCATCCTGTACCTTAGCCAACAGGATCGCTTTGCGGCGCAGCGTCGGCGCGCGGGTGATCCAGTTGCCTTCCGGCAGCATGCCGACGATCTCCGAGTGCGCGTGCTGGCCTATCTGCCGAATCAAGGTCTTACGGTAGGCATCCGGCATCCAGTCCTGCGGTTCGATGGCCGTTTCCTGCGCGATGCGCTGGTCAAAGCGTTGTTCTTCTGTCACGTCATCACCTTTATGATTCCGATATTCACAACAAAAACATTTATGTGAATCACTTTGTTTATTGAAGGTTACATATTGGTTAAATAAAACCACAAATTTTGTTTGCTCTTTTTGTGATGATCTCCGCAAAACCTTTTGTAAACCACAATAAATACAGTAAGTTAAGCATAATGTGTAACGCCATCGCGATCACAATGTTAATAATTTATTAAATACGGGCTTGCATTTTATGATTCATAAAAGAACTATTTATAGATAACACACGTAACACATTTGGAGATTTGCGATGCAGCAGTTAGCCAGCTACTTATCCGGCGCCTGGCAGACCGGCCGGGGCCGCGCCCGTACTATTCATCACGCCATTACCGGCGCGGCGCTGTGGGAGGTGACCAGTGAAGGTCTGGATATGGCGCAGGCGCGCCGCTTCGCGATTGAGCGCGGCGGTAAGGCGCTGCAAGCCATGACCTTTATTGAACGTAGCGCGATGCTGAAAGCGGTGGCGAAACACTTGCTGGAGCAGAAAGACCAGTTCTACACCATCTCGGCGCAAACCGGCGCCACCCGCGCCGACAGCTGGGTGGATATTGATGGCGGTATCGGTACCCTTTTCACCTATGCCGGGCTCGGTAGTCGAGAATTACCGGACGATATCCTGTGGCCGGAAGACGAGCTGATCCCGCTCTCAAAACAGGGCGGTTTTGCCGCCCGTCACGTGCTGACCTCAAAATCAGGCGTCGCCGTACATATCAACGCCTTCAACTTCCCCTGCTGGGGAATGCTGGAAAAACTGGCCCCCACGTGGCTGGCCGGCATGCCGGCGATCGTTAAACCGGCCACCGCTACCGCCCAGCTCACCCAGGCAATGGTGAAAGCGATTGTCGACAGCGGCCTGGTGCCGGAGGGCGCCATCAGCCTGATTTGCGGCGGCGCGGGCGATCTGCTCGACCACCTCGATAGCCAGGACGTGGTGACCTTTACCGGCTCTGCCGCCACCGGCCAGCGGCTGAGGTCGCACCCCAACCTGGTGGCCAAATCGATTCCCTTTACCATGGAAGCGGATTCGCTCAACTGCTGTGTGTTAGGCGAAGACGTCACGCCGGAGCAACCGGAGTTCGCGCTGTTTATCCGGGAAGTGGTCCGCGAGATGACGGCGAAAGCCGGACAAAAATGTACCGCTATCCGCCGCATCATCGTCCCGCTGGCGCAGATCAATGCGGTTAGCGATGCGCTGATCGCCCGCCTGCATAAAGTGACCGTCGGCGACCCGGCGCAGGAAGGGATTAAGATGGGGGCGCTGGTTAATCACGAGCAGCGTCGGGACGTACAGGAGAGCGTCAATAAACTGATTGCCGCCGGCTGCGAAGCGCTGCTTGGCGGACAGGCAGACCTCAGCGCGGCCGGAGCCTTTTTCCCGCCGACGTTGCTCTACTGCGCGCAGCCGGATGAAACCCCGGCGGTTCACGCCATTGAAGCCTTTGGCCCGGTGGCGACCCTGATGCCCTACCAGGACCGCCAGCATGCGCTGACGCTGGCACGCGCCGGCGGCGGCAGCCTGGCGGGGACGCTGGTTACCGCCAGCGGCGAACTGGCGCGGGAGTTTATCCTCGGCGCCGCCCGCGCGCATGGTCGTATTCAGATACTGAACGAGGCGTCCTCGGTCGAGTCAACCGGCCACGGTTCGCCGCTGCCGCAGCTGGTGCACGGCGGCCCCGGCCGCGCCGGCGGCGGAGAGGAGCTCGGCGGACTGCGTTCGGTGAAACACTATATGCAGCGCACCGCCGTCCAGGGCAGCCCAACGATGCTGGCGACCATCGGCCAGCAGTGGGTACGCGGCGCCCAGGTGAGCGAAGATCGCATTCACCCGTTTCGCAAATATTTCGAAGAGATCCAGCCCGGCGACAGCTTATTAACCCCTCGCCGGACCCTGACCGAAGCGGATATCGTTAACTTCGCCTGCCTGAGCGGCGACCATTTCTACGCCCACATGGACAAAATCGCCGCCGCCGAGTCGATTTTCGGCGAGCGGGTGGTCCACGGCTATTTCCTGATCTCCGCGGCGGCCGGTCTGTTCGTCGATGCCGGCGTCGGGCCAGTTATCGCCAACTACGGGATGGAAAACCTGCGCTTTATTGAACCGGTCAAGCCGGGAGACACCATCCAGGTGCGTCTGACCTGTAAGCGGAAAACGGTCAAGCGGCAGCGCAGCGCTGAGGAGAAAGCCACCGGCGTGGTGGAATGGGCGGTAGAGATTTTCAACCAGCACCAGCAGGCGGTGGCGCTGTATTCCATTCTGACCCTGGTGGCGCGCCAGCAGGGGGATTTCCCGGCGTAATGGCGGAAAATAGACCGCTGGCGCTCTGTTGGCCGGTCCTTGAGCTATTGCTTCTGCAATCGGTTTGCAACGGTTTCGCCCCGGGAAAACGTTTGTTCTGTGTGATTTATCTCAAGGCGCAGGGGGCGAAAACAGCTACCGGATAGTTCCTTCTCCCTCCGGTAGAGGGTCAGGGTGAGGGGAAGTACTGAAGTGTGGTTCTTTATGTTATCTGTGGCTTCAGCGCACATTGCGCTCCCGGTTAATTTTTCTTCATTCTGTTTTCCGTGGCG
>NZ_JBEAFZ010000008.1:0-120986 GCF_040062415.1 Klebsiella sp. GG_Kp173 | reverse complement strand
CGCTCCGGATGAATATGATGATCTCATATCAGGAACTTGTTCGCACCTTCCTTAGGTCTGATTGTCGATAAAGTTCGCGCCTGCGTCGGGCCACGTTTTCCGGTCAGCCTGCGCATCAGCGCCGACGACTTCCTCAAAGGCGGCAATACCCTCGAAGATTCCTTGCGCATCCTTGAGCTCTGTCAGGAGAAGGTCGATATCATCAACGTCTCGGCGGCGCAGAACGACAACCTGAATCTGCAAATCGACCAGATGTCGCTGGAGGATGGCTGGAAGCGTTACCTCTCCCGCGCGGTGCGCGATAAATTCCATAAGCCCACGGTCATCGCCGGCAATATCCGTACCCCGCAGGTGGCCGAGGATATCCTCGCCAGCGGCGATGCCGATCTCATTGCCATTGGTCGCGGTCTGATTGCCGAGCCGGAGTGGGTGCAGAAGGTGCAAAGCGGTAAAGAGCGCCTGATGCGCAAATGCATCTCCTGCAACATCGGCTGCGCCGACCATCGCATCGCCCGCTCGCGCCCGCTGCGCTGTTCAATTAACCCGGACATCATTCACGGCGATGCCTACAAAACGCGGCGCGTTAATCGCGAAACGAACGTGGTCGTCATCGGCGCCGGCACTGCCGGGATGGAGGCCGCCTGCACCGCGGCGGAAGTCGGCTGCCACACCTGGCTGCTGGAGGCGAAAAATCACGTCGGCGGTCTCGCCAGCGATATCGCTCGTCTGCCGGAGAAAAAACGCATCGCGGATTTCCCGCAGTTTATGAAAAACCGCATCGCCGCGCTGGACAACCTGATGCTGCAGGTCGGCAAACGGGCAGACGTGGCCTCGGTTTCCGCCCTGCGTCCACATCTGATCGTCAATGCCACCGGCTCAACCCCCCTGCTGCCGCCCATTGCTGGACTGCGGGAGAATATTGACGCCGCGGAAGGCAAAGTCTTCTCCATTACCGGCATGATCGACAATCTGGCGAAATTTACCCATGTCGAGGGCAAACGCATCGCCGTTGTCGGCGCGGGCGCCGTTGGCCTCGACGTCATCGAATACTTTACCGCTCGCGGCGCGCAGGCGGTCTTAATCGAAATGCAGGACGCCGCCGGTCGCGATCTCGACATCATTACCAAGAATGCCATGTTGACCATGCTCGACGAGCAACAGGTCGAACAGCACATGAATACGCAACTGATGGCGGTGGCTGCCGACCATTTCCAGGTGAAAAATACACAGCACACCTTCGATATCCCCTTCGACTACGGCTTTGTCTGTCTGGGGATGCGCGCCAACCGGACGGGTCTCGACGAGATCGAACGCTGGGCCAATGCCAATAACGTCAAAATCATGAATATCGGCGACAGCGTGATGGCGCGACGCATTATCGACGGCATCCGCGAAGGCCGCAACGTGCTGGACACCCTCGAAGACATGGGTGCGCTGGGCAGCCGCGAAGCACAACGAATTCCCTTTCTAACTTATTGAGGATTTTTGTCATGGCAGAACGTATTACTGGACACACTGAGCTGATTGGTCTGATCGCCACCCCGATTCGCCACAGCATGTCGCCCACCATGCACAACGAGGCTTTCGCCCATCTCGGGCTGGACTACGTCTACCTGGCTTTTGAAGTCGGTAATCAGGAGCTGAAAGACGTTGTGCAGGGCTTCCGGGCTTTGAAGCTGCGCGGCTTTAACGTCTCTATGCCGAACAAAACCGAGATTTGCCAGTATCTCGATAAGCTGTCGCCGGCGGCGCAGCTGGTCGGGGCGGTGAATACCGTGGTCAATGACGACGGCGTCCTGACCGGGCATATCACCGACGGCACCGGCTATATGCGCGCCCTTAGCGAAGCGGGTATCGATATCATTGGCAAGAAGATGACCGTGCTCGGTGCCGGCGGCGCGGCGACCGCACTCTGCGTCCAGGCGGCACTGGATGGCGTGAAGGCGATCTCCATCTTCAACCGTCGCGATAAATTCTTCGCCAACGCCGAAGAAACGGTCGCCAAGATCCGCAACAACACGCGCTGTGAGATCCATCTGTTCGATCTTGACGATCATGACAAACTGCGTGCCGAAATCGATAGCAGCGTGATCCTGACCAATGCCACCGGGGTCGGCATGAAGCCGTTCGAAGGCCAGATGCTGCTGCCGGACGACAGCTTCCTGCGTCCGGATCTGATCGTCTCCGACGTCGTATACAACCCGCGCAAAACCCACCTGCTGGAAGTGGCTGAGAAAAAAGGCTGCCGCACGCTAAACGGCCTCGGGATGATGCTGTGGCAAGGCGCGCGCGCGTTCGAAATCTGGACGGGTAAACAGATGCCGGTTGATTACATCAAAAGCATCCTGTTCTAAGGGGCAAGCGATGAAAAATAAATACGTCCCTACCGCGGCAGGGCTGTACCTCAACTACCTGATTCATGGCATGGGGGTGCTGCTGATCACCCTCAATATGGCTCATCTTCAGGAGCAGTGGGGAACAGATAAAGCCGGCGTATCGATCGTTATCTCCTCGTTAGGTATTGGTAAGTTAGCGACCATCGTGACCGGTTTTCTGTCGGATCGCTTTGGTCGTAAACCCTTTATTTATCTGGGGATCCTCAGCTATCTGATCTTTTTTATCGGCATTCTGCTGACCAAAAATATCTATCTGGCCTATGTCTTCGGCATTATGGCGGGCCTGGCGAACAGCTTCCTCGACTCCGGCACCTATCCGGCGCTGATGGAATCTTTCCCGCACTCCGCCAGCCGGGCCAACGTGCTGATCAAAGCCTTCGTTTCCGCCGGACAGTTCCTGCTGCCGTTCATTATCAGCTTCCTGATCTGGGCGAATCTATGGTTCGGCTGGTCGTTCGTGATTGCGGCGGCGCTCTTTGTACTGAGCGGGATTTACCTGCTTAAAATGCCATTCCCTGACAGCCAGGCAGCGAAAAAAGAGGAATCTCCTGAGCCACAGGCGGAAACGTTCGCCCGTCCGCAGGCCAACAAACTGGATATGATGATCTTCACGCTGTACGGCTATATCGGCATGGCGACGTTCTATCTGGTCAGCCAGTGGCTGGCGCAGTACGGCCAGTTCGTGGTCGGGCTGCCCTATGCCTCGGCGATTAAGCTGCTCAGCATCTATACCGTTGGGTCGTTGGTCTGCGTCTTCGTGACTGCTGCCTTCGTCAAAGAGGTGTTCAGCTCTGCCGTCGCCATGATCATCTATACTGGCCTGTCGATGGTCTCGCTGCTGCTGGTGTGCCTGTTCCCGACGCCGATGATGGTTACCGGCTTCGCCTTTGTCATCGGCTTTGCCGCCGCGGGCGGAGTGCTACAGCTGGGAGCGACGATCATGGCGATGAGCTTCCCGAACGGGAAAGGCAAGGCAACCGGGATCTTCTACACCGCCGGCAGTATCGCCAGCTTCACGATCCCGCTGATCACCGCCAAACTTTCGCAGATCAGTATTGCCAGCATTATGTGGTTTGATTTTGCGATCGCCGTGATCGGCTTTGTGATCGCCCTGTACATCGGCTATCGTCAACTGCAGGCTCGGGCGGCGCAAAAAGTATCACGCACCGCAGTCACCGCCTGAGGTTCAACACGAATAATAATGGATGCCTACATGACAAATGCAGTTACCGTAAAGAACATCACCTTCCAGGAAGGGGAAACCTTAATTTGTGTACCGCTGATCGGCAAAACGCTGGATGAAATACTGGGTAACGCCCACGGCCTGGTCGACGCCGGCGCCGATATCATCGAATGGCGCGTTGACCACTTTACGCAGGTCAGAGAGATGGCCCAGGTGATGGCCGCGCTGGCGGAAATCCGTGGTGCGCTGAAAGCCCTGCCGTTGCTGTTCACCTTCCGCAGCAAGAAAGAAGGCGGCGAGACCGAGCTCAGCGACGATGCCTACTTCGCGCTCAACCGCGAAGCGGCGCGCAGTGGACTGGTTGATGTCATCGATGTCGAGCTGTTCAATGATGAAGCGCAGATCCGCGCGCTGGTTGACGATGCGCATGCCGCGGGCGTCAAAGTGATCATGAGTAACCATGATTTTCATAAAACCCCCGCCCAGGAAGATATCATCTATCGCCTTCGCCGCATGCAAGATCTGGGTGCCGATCTGCCGAAGATCGCGGTGATGCCGCAATCGCCGCAGGACGTTCTGACTCTGCTCGCCGCCACGCTGACCATGAAAGAGAAGTATGCTACCCGCCCGCTGATCACCATGTCGATGGGAAAATCAGGCGGCGTCAGCCGGGTGACCGGGCGTCTTTTTGGCTCAGCCATGACCTTCGGTACCGTGGGTCAAGCTTCCGCGCCGGGACAGATAGCCATCAATAAGCTGCGTGAAGTGATGGATATTCTCTCCTGATAACCCCTTAGCCCGGAGGACCTCTCCGGGCTATTCGCTAACAGATCTTCTGGCTGTCGTGGATGACCACATTTTTAAACGACTGCAGCGCCGGGGAAAGTCCCCGGTCTTTCATGGTCGCCAGATAGATATAGCGCGGAGGGAGGGTGTTTTTAATCTTCAGGATATGGACGTTGTAATGGGAGAGCGCCGAGATCCGCGGCATGATCGCGATCCCGTAGTCAATGCTGACCAGCCCGGCCATCGCGGTATCCTCTTCCACGTAGCAGGCAATCTCCGGCACCAGCTTTTGCTGCATAAATACATTATCGATAAACGGACGTAAGCCGCTATTTTCTGAAAAATAGATATAGGGATAATGAATCGTCTCCGCGAGGTCGACTTCATGTTCATACAGACGGGCCAGCGGATGATCCCTGGCGGTCACCACCACTAGCTCCTGCTGAATAACCGGAATAAAATCGATATCGGGCTCATCGGCAATATAAGAGCAGATCGCCAGATCGACTTTTCCCGCTTTCAGCTCCTGCAACAGCGTCAGCGAGGTCCCTTGAGTAAAAGAAAAAGTCACATTGTGAAACTCAGGTGAAAGAGAATATTTATTAATTAACTGCGGAACAACATATTCGCCCATCGTGTAAATAAAGGCGATACGAATGTTTTCTTTATTTTCAGCGCCGTTTTTTTGCAAAACTGTGCGGCCATTTTCCAGTGAGGCCAGGGCATCTTCGACATACGGCAGAAAACGCTTGCCGTTTTGCGTAATTTTAACGTTCCGTCCCTGTCTGGCGAACAGCGCGACCCCTAACTCCTTCTCCAGTTCTGATATCGCATGGCTTAGCGAAGGCTGGGTGATGCACAGACTGGAGGCCGCTTCGGTATAATGTTCAGTTTCAGACAGACGTTTAAAATAATAAAGTTGCTTTAGGTTCATTATTTTTGCCCGTATAATATAAGAATAAATCCACTGATGCTAATATACCATGCAAGCCACCAATAATGTGCATGAGCGGGTAAATATCGGCGGTGTATCAAATATTATTTTCTGAAGCGTATGAATGTGCCACAAAGCGTTGCCATTCATAGATACTACCTATAGTTCCCGGAGATATTTTTGCATATACAAATATATGCAAAAATATTTTAAACTTTAAAGGAACTCGCTATGAGTATGTCAAACTCTCAGGAAGTCCTCACTTCCTCATCAGGGACGAAAAAAAGAAGCCGCGTTCGGATAGTTATTTTACTGCTGTTGTCCGTCGGAACGATGATCAATTATCTCGACCGCACCATCCTCGGTATCGTTGCCCCACAGTTAACCCAGGAAATTCATATCGATCCGGCGATGATGGGCATCATTTTCTCCGCCTTTGCCTGGACCTATGCCCTGGCGCAGATCCCCGGCGGCATGTTTTTAGACCGCTTCGGCAACAAACTGACCTATGCCCTGTCAATTTTCTTCTGGTCGCTGTTTACCCTGCTGCAAAGTTTCACCCTCGGGCTTAAATCTCTGCTGCTTCTGCGCCTGGGACTTGGCGTCAGTGAAGCGCCCTGCTTCCCGGCCAACAGCCGCATCGTCAGCACCTGGTTCCCGCAGCATGAGCGCGCACGTGCGACGGCAACATATACGGTTGGTGAATATATAGGACTGGCGGCCTTCTCACCGCTGTTATTTTTAATCCTCGAACATCACGGCTGGAGAACGCTTTTTTTCCTCACCGGCGGATTAGGTATTTTATTTACTTTGGTGTGGTGGCGTTTTTATCACGAACCCCATGAATCGCGCACGGCTAATCAAGCGGAGCTGGATTATATCGGCGCAAACGGTATTAACAATAAAATCCAGAACGTTCCATTTAACTGGCGTGACGCCAGGCGCCTGCTGGGCTGTCGCCAGATCCTCGGCGCCAGTCTGGGTCAGTTTGCGGGCAACACCACGCTGGTGTTTTTCCTGACGTGGTTTCCCAGCTATCTGGCCAACGAGCGCCATCTTCCCTGGCTGCACGTTGGCTTCTTCGCCACCTGGCCGTTTCTCGCCGCCGCCATCGGCATCCTCTTCGGCGGCTGGATCTCGGACCGACTGCTGAAGCGAACCGGCTCCGTCAATATCAGTCGGAAGTTACCAATAATTTCCGGATTATTACTCTCCAGCTGTATTATTGCGGCGAACTGGGTGAGCGCCAACAGCACCGTTATTATTATTATGTCAGTGGCATTTTTTGGTCAGGGAATGGTTGGTCTGGGCTGGACGTTAATTTCTGACATTGCCCCGGAAAATATGGCAGGCCTGACCGGCGGGATATTTAATTTCTGCGCTAATATGGCGTCGATTATAGCCCCACTGATAATTGGCGTGATTATCTCCGCAACGGGTAACTTCTTTTACGCACTGATCTACGTCGGCCTGACGGCGCTGATCGGTGTGATTGCCTACATTTTTATCATCGGCGACATCAAGCGAATCGAACTGAAGTAAAGACGGCGGCCCCGGCGAATTGCACGCCGGGGCGAAGAGGACGGTCAGATATCTTTCACCTTGCTGGTTAAAAACAGCGTCACCAGCGAAATCGCGGCGATCGTCCAGTAGACGCTGGCGTGGCCATAGCTCTGCGACAGCGCCCCCTGCATCACGCCGGCGAGGATCACGCCAGTGGAAATACTGTTGGTAAACAGGGTGGTCGCCGCCCCCGCGCGTCCCGGCATTAAATCCTGGAACCACAGCATGCCGATCCCGGCGATTATGCCGATAAAAATGGCGTTGAACAGCTGCAGGGCCAGCAGCGCCGTTCGGCCATGAAACAGGATCAGCCCCAGATAAAACAGCACACCGGCCGCCACCGCCGCTACCATCATTTTACGTTTACCAAAGCGCTTCACGTAGTAGCCGGCGAGGATCATCGCCGGAATCTCCAGGCCGGCGGCGGTGCCCATCAGGATCCCGGCCAGACTGTCGGGAAGCCCGAGATCGCTGCTGATCCACAGCGGCATATCAATGATATACATGGTGTTGCAGGTCCACATCAGGGTGGAGGCGATAAACAGCATCCGCACATTCTTGTCCTGCCAGCCGCCGGCCTGCGCCAGCGCCTCCGCCTCTTCCGAGGGCTGTTCCACGCGCGGAACCGAGGGCAGTTTGACCGCAATCAGCGCCAGGCTGATCGCAAAGATGCCCGCCGCAATAGAGAACATGGTGGTAAAGCCATAGTTGAGCGCCAGCATAAAGGCCAGCGGCGGGCCAATCACCCACGCCAGAGACAGCTGGGCACGCATGACCGAGCTGAACATCACCACTTCCCGCGCCGAGCTGTCGGCATATTCCCGCGCCAGGGCAAAGAGCTGCGGCATGGCGGCGTTAGCGATGGATGCCAGCATCACCCCACAGGTGATCAGCGTCAGATAGTGCCGGTTGAAGGCAAACAGCAGCGCATTGCCTACCGCCATCAGACAGCAGAACATAATTAACCGCCGCCGGTCGCCGCGGCTATCGGAGCGCTTGGCCAGCGCCAGACTCACCAGGATCCCGGCTATCGCATTCACGGTGTAGAACAGGCCCACCCAGAACGGCTGCGCCCCCACTTCGCGGCTGAGAAACAAACTCAACGTCGGCGCCTGCAATGCGCCCGCCACGCCCATCATAAAAGCAACCAGCATAAAGGCGGCATAGACGCCGTTTAGCCGTCGTCCCATCGTCATCAACCACAGCATGAAATGTCCTTAACACACGCGAAGTAAACGAAAAAAGCCAGCAGAGGCTTTCTGCTGGCGGGTGATTCTATACTCTGTGGATTTCACGTTGCAGGACAAACGGTTAACCGTTTTGCGCAGCGCTTACGCTGGCTCCGAAAGGGTGAGTCCCGTAGGGGCGATTCACGCGGCCAGAACATAGGCTCTGGGAGCATCGACAGCGATAGACCCGGGCAAGCGCGCGCACCTGCAGCTTGAAAAACGACGAGTATAACACCAATACTCAGTCACACATGATGTCTGCAAGTCAATGATCAGAGGTCTTTGACGTCACTCCCCACTGCATCAGTTCGCCCAGGATTTCCTGCTGTCGTCCTGCCATCAGGCGGGCCAGCCAGGACGCTTCCTGCGTCGCAGAAAAGTAGCGCTGGTAGAACGATTTTGCGGTAGACCTCATCATATTCACCTCCTCGCTTCATCGGGATTCATTATTGGCTTAATATGGGGAGTAATAAATTGCTGAGTTTTGCGCAGGAGTTCCCCTTTTATGTCTTCCGGCCGTCTGCAACAACAGTTCATCCGTCTATGGCAGTGCTGCGACGGCAAGTCGCAGGAGACCACCCTCAACGAGCTGGCGGAAATGCTGAGCTGCTCGCGCCGCCACATGCGCACCTTGCTCAATATGATGGAGTCCCGCGGCTGGCTGACCTGGGAGGCGGAGGCTGGCCGCGGAAAACGCTCGCGGCTGACCTTTCTCTATACCGGCCTCGCCCTGCAGCAGCAGCGTGCCGAAGATCTGCTTGAACAGGATCGCATCGATCAGCTGGTGCAGCTGGTCGGCGATAAAGCCGCCGTCCGTCAGATGCTGGTCTCGCATCTCGGGCGCAGCTTCCGCCAGGGGCGGCACATCCTGCGCGTGCTCTACTACCGGCCGATGAAGAATTTACTGCCCGGCAGCGCGCTGCGACGTTCGGAAACCCATATCGCCCGGCAAATATTCAGCGCGCTGACGCGGGTAAATGAGGAAAATGGGGAACTGGAAGCTGATATTGCCCACCACTGGCAGCAGTTGACGCCCACCCACTGGCGCTTTTTCCTCCGGCCAGGCATCCATTTTCACCATGGCCGTGAGCTGGAGATGAGCGATGTGATCGCTTCTCTGCAGCGCAGCAATGCCCTGCCGCTCTATTCGCATATCGAACGCATCGAGTCGCCCACCGCCTGGACCCTGGATATTCATCTGCGCCAGCCCGACCGCTGGCTGCCCTGGCTGCTGGGCCAGGTGCCAGCGATGGTGCTGCCGCAGGAGTGGCAGACCATGAACCACTTTTCTTCGATGCCGGTCGGCACCGGCCCGTATGCCGTGGTGCGTAACAATCAGAACCAGCTCAAGATCCACGCCTTTGAGGACTATTTTGGCTACCGGGCGCTGATCGATGAGGTGAACGTCTGGGTGCTACCGGAAATTAGCGAAGAGCCCAACGGCGGCCTGACGCTGCAGGGCAATACCGAAAGCGAAAAGGCGGTGGAGAGTCGTCTGGAAGAGGGGTGCTACTACCTGCTGTTTGACTCGCGAAGCCCGCTGGGGGCCAACGACGCGGTGCGCCGCTGGCTAAGCTATCTGTTTCAGCCCGCCAACCTGCTCTACCATGCGGGCGAACACTACCAGGGCAACTGGTTTCCCGCCTACGGCCTGCTGCCGCGCTGGCATCACGCCAGCAATCACGCCAGCGACAAGCCGGCGGGGCTGGAGACGGTCACCCTCACCTATTACCGCGATCACGTCGAACACCGGGTGATCGGCGGGATCATGCGCGACCTGCTGGCCGCGCATCAGGTGAAGCTGGAGATCCAGGAGCTGGAGTACGATGCCTGGCATCGCGGCGAGGTAGTCAGCGATATCTGGCTCAACAGCGTTAACTTCACCTTGCCAATCGAATTCTCGCTATTCGCCTATCTGTACGAAGTCCCGCTGATTCAGCGCTGCATCCCCATCGACTGGCAGGAAGACGCCAGCCGCTGGCGCGCGGGAGAGTTTAATCCGGCCACCTGGAGTCAGCGCCTGCTGGCCAGCCAGCATATCGTGCCGCTGATCCATCACTGGCTGATGATTCAGGGCCAGCGCAGTATGCGCGGCGTGCGGATGAACACCCTCGGCTGGTTCGATTTTAAATCCGCATGGTTTGCGCCGCCGGAGCCGTAAGCGCTTTCCGTCATCTGACAAAATCATTACACTAAGGCCGTTCTCAACGGGGTGCTAATAAACATACGCAATATCATTCAAGTTGCATCAAGGCAGCAAGCGGGTGAATCCCCTGGAGCATAGATAACTATGTGACTGGGGTGAACGCGCGAAGCTAACGCAGATGCGGCTTGAAGGATGAAGCGTATGGGCTGAGAAAATACCCGTCGAACCTGATCCGGATAACGCCGGCGAAGGGATTTGAGGCTCACTCAAAATCCTTTGCCACCCCTTTTTTCTGAGGTGCAAAGTGCTGAAAAAATTACTCCCGCTGCTGGCGCTGGTCGCCATGCCCGCTCTGGCTAAGCCTGTCCTCACCGTCTATACCTATGACTCCTTCTCTGCCGACTGGGGCCCCGGCCCGGCGGTCAAAAAAGCGTTTGAAGCGGACTGCGGCTGCGAGCTGAAGTACGTCGCGCTGGAAGATGGCGTTTCGCTGCTCAATCGTCTGCGCATGGAAGGCAAGAACAGCAAGGCTGACGTCGTGCTGGGCCTGGATAACAACCTGCTGGAAGCCGCGGCACAGAGTCAGCTGTTCGCTAAAAGCCAGGTTCCCGCCAGCGCGGTCAGCGTGCCGGGCGGCTGGGATAACGACACCTTTGTCCCCTACGACTACGGCTATTTCGCCTTCGTCTATGACAAAAACAAACTGGCCAACCCGCCGAAGAGCCTGAAAGAGCTGGTCGAGAGCCCGCAAAAATGGCGGGTCATCTATGAAGATCCGCGCACCAGTACCCCGGGGCTGGGGCTGCTGCTGTGGATGCAAAAGGTCTATGGCGATAAAGCGCCCGAGGCCTGGCAGAAGCTGGCGGCGAAAACCGTTACCGTCACCAAGGGCTGGAGCGAAGCCTACGGTCTGTTCCTGAAAGGGGAAAGCGACCTGGTCTTGAGCTACACCACCTCGCCGGCCTACCACATGATTGAAGAGAAGAAAGACAACTATGCGGCGGCGAACTTCGCCGAAGGCCACTATCTGCAGGTCGAAGTTGCCGCCCGCACCGCCGCCAGCAAGCAGCCGGAACTGGCGGAAAAATTCCTCAAATTCATGGTCTCGCCTGGCTTCCAGAACGCCATCCCCACCGGCAACTGGATGTATCCGGTGACCCAGGTCGCGCTGCCGGCCGGTTTTGCAAGCCTGGTAAAACCGCAGACCACGCTGACGTTTACCCCGCAGCAGGTCGCCAGCGAGCGTCAGACCTGGATTAGCGCATGGCAACGCGCCGTCAGCCGCTAAACCTGAGCGGGCTGCTGCCGGGCCTGTTCGCCGCTACGCTGCTCTGCGCCGTCGCGCTGGCGGCGTTTCTGGCGCTGTGGTTCAGCGCGCCCGGCGCGGGCTGGCGGACGGTCTTCAGCGATAGCTACCTCTGGCATGTGGTGCGCTTCTCCTTCTGGCAGGCGTCGCTGTCAGCGCTGCTCTCGGTGGGGCCGGCTATCTTTCTCGCCCGCGCGCTTTATCGGCGTCGCTTCCCCGGCCGCACGTTGCTGCTGCGTCTGTGCGCGATGACCCTGATCCTGCCGGTGCTGGTGGCGGTGTTCGGCATCCTCAGCGTCTATGGCCGCCAGGGCTGGCTGGCCTCGCTGTTTCACACTTTTGGCTGGCAGTGGGATTTCTCACCTTACGGCCTGCAGGGCATCCTGTTGGCGCACGTCTTTTTCAATATGCCGATGGCCACCCGCCTGCTGCTGCAGGCGCTGGAGAACATTCCCGGCGAGCAGCGGCAAATTGCCGCCCAGCTTGGCATGCGCGGCTATGCCTTCTTCCGCCTCGTCGAATGGCCATGGATGCGCCGGCACATTCCTGCCGTCGCCGCGCTGATTTTTATGCTCTGCTTTGCCAGCTTCGCCACCGTGCTGTCGCTGGGCGGCGGCCCGAAGGCCACCACGATTGAGCTGGCTATCTACCAGGCGCTGAGCTTTGACTACGATCCGGCGCGAGCGGCAATGCTGGCGTTGATTCAGATGCTCTGCTGCCTCGGGCTGGTGCTGCTCAGCCAGCGCCTCAGTAAAGCGGTGGCCATCGGCGTCAGCCATGTCCGCGGCTGGCGTGACCCTGACGATCGCCTGCATAGCCGGCTGAGCGATGGGTTGCTGATCGGCGCCGCCCTGCTGCTGCTGCTGCCGCCGCTGCTGGCGGTCATCGTCGACGGGGTCAACCGCAATATGCTGGACGTGCTGGCGCAGCCCGCCCTCTGGCAGGCATTAACGACTTCCCTGCGCATCGCCATCGCCGCCGGGCTGTTGAGCGTGACCCTGACAATGATGCTGCTATGGAGCAGTCGCGAGCTGCGCGCCCGTCAGCGGCCGCTGGCCGGGCAGGCGATGGAGCTGAGCGGCATGCTGATCCTTGCCATGCCGGGCATCGTGCTGGCTACCGGCTTCTTTCTGCTGCTCAATAACAGCATCGGCCTGCCGGAGTCCGCCGACGGCATCGTCATCTTTACCAACGCTCTGATGGCGATCCCCTACGCGCTTAAAGTGCTGGAAAACCCGATGCGCGACATTGCCGTCCGCTACAATATGCTGTGCCAGTCGCTGGGGATCGAAGGCCTGACGCGACTGCGGGTCATCGAACTTCGCGCGCTCCGGCGCCCCCTAGCCCAGGCGTTAGCCTTCGCCTGCGTGCTGTCGATTGGCGACTTCGGCGTGGTGGCGCTGTTCGGCAACGAGGCGTTCCGCACCCTGCCTTTCTATCTCTACCAGCAGATAGGCGCCTACCGCAGCCAGGACGGCGCCGTCACCGCTCTGCTTCTGCTGCTGCTCTGTTTCTTACTATTTACGCTGATTGAAAAACTTCCGGGGCGTGATGCTAAAACTCAATGATGTGACCTGGCTGTACCAGCATCTGCCGATGCGCTTTACTCTCGACGTCGCGCGCGGCGAGCGCATCGCTGTGCTCGGCCCCAGCGGCGCCGGAAAGAGCACCCTGCTGAATCTGATCGCCGGTTTTCTGCCGCCCGCCAGCGGCAGCCTGCAGATTAACGGCGAGACGCATCACGCGACGCCGCCGGCGCAGCGTCCGGTCTCGATGCTGTTCCAGGAGAATAACCTGTTTAACCATCTGACCATTCGGCAGAATATCAGCCTCGGGATCCACCCTGGCCTGAAACTGAGCCGCGAACAGCAGCAGAAAGTCACGGCGATTGCCGTCCAGATGGGAATTGATGCCCTGCTTGACCGCCTGCCGGGAGCGCTCTCCGGCGGTCAACGGCAGCGCGCGGCGCTGGCCCGCTGTCTGGTGCGCCAGCAGCCGGTGCTGCTGCTGGATGAACCCTTCTCGGCGCTCGACCCGGCGCTGCGTCAGGAGATGCTGGCGCTGGTGGCGGATGTCTGTGAACAGCAGCAGCTCACCCTGCTGATGGTTTCGCACAGCGTGGAAGATGCCGCGCGCATCGCGCCGCGCTCGATTGTGGTCGCCGAAGGGCGCATTGTCTGGGATGGCGCTACCGCCGAGCTGTTAAGCGGCCGCAGCAGCGCCTCGCATCTGATGGGGATCAGCGCGCGATAACCTTGTGCAGGATCGCCAGATAGACCGGCATCAGCGGATGGCGGAAGACAAATGTTAACGCCGTTGCCGCCAGCGCGACCATACACGGCGCCAGCCACAGCAGACGCCCGCGCGGCAGCCAGCGGGACAGCCGATCGCCAGACGTTTTCGCGCTCCGCCACAGCCGCCAGCACAGCCACCCCGCCAGCCAGGCCAGCAGCGCCGCCCCCAGCAGCAGCCATTGAAAGCTGGCGCTGTTTTCATCGGCCGGAATATCAATCGCCGCGCCGGCGAGAATCCCCGGCAGGAAATAGAGCGGCGGCCAGAGCAGACAGCCGATAATATTCGGGAGCACGAATTTGGCCACCGGCAGGTCGAGCATCCCGGCGACCATCGGCACCAGCGGACGTGTCGGCCCGACAAAGCGGCCAATC
Organism: Klebsiella sp. GG_Kp173; assembly: GCF_040062415.1. Taxonomy (NCBI): domain Bacteria; kingdom Pseudomonadati; phylum Pseudomonadota; class Gammaproteobacteria; order Enterobacterales; family Enterobacteriaceae; genus Klebsiella; species Klebsiella sp. GG_Kp173. The sequence goes on along the minus strand of NZ_JBEAFZ010000008.1, from coordinate 106,777 downwards.
AGGATGGTGAGCATGCTGTGCTGGTGCAGCGCATGCTCGGTTTTTTCCAGCAGGGCGCGGTTTTTCTTCATGAACGACCAGCGGTGCAGCGGCTTTTTAAAGCGCCAGCCGAGCCAGAATGAGATCCAGTCTCCCAGCAGACAGCCCACGATCCCCGCCAGCCACGCCTGCCAGAAATTAACCTCACCGCCGCCAATCAGCGCCCCAAGGCCGGCCATCATCACCGTTCCGGGTAAAATAAGCCCCACCAGCGCCAGCGACTCGAGAAAGGCCACTAGCATCACGGCTAACAACGAGTAGACCGTGGATTGGGTAATAAAGTGTTCGAGCAATGCTTGCATAATGTACCCGGTTAAAAAACGAAGCCCGGATTCTCCGAAGCCATCGCGCCGTCGTCAAGCCAACAATTGTCTTAATAGTTTACTGGCTGTGACATTTAAGCGGGTCATCATTTCACTTTCTTTACTTTTTATTCACATCCCGCGCGGAATTCGCTCGGGCTGGCGCCGGTGCATTTTTTGAACACGCGGGAAAAATAGAGCTGATCTTCAAAGCCGACGTTGCGCCCGACGGTGGCGATCGGCATCCGCGTGGTGCTCAGCAACAGTTTGGCCTGGCTGATGCGCTGGTCTTCACGCCAGCCGAGCACGCTGATCCCTAACTGCTGGCGGAACAGGTGCGACAGACGCGAGGGCGACAGGCAGACGTGCTGGGCGACGCTGGCGATATCAAAATGGCTGTCCGCCAGATGGTCGCTGATGTACTGGCAGGCGTCGCGCACCCGGTTATCCAGCGGCGGATGCAGCGATTCGTTGATCGCCTCCATCCGCCGCAGCAGGAGCTGTTCCAGCAGATTAATCGCCAGCAGTTCGGAATAGCGCCCCGCCCCCTGTCCGGCATCGACTATCTGGCCGAACAGCTCGCCAAAGCGCGCCTGCCACTGCTCGTCCGGACGGAAAAAGCCGGTCTGGGCGAAGATGGTCGGCCAGTTGAGCCACTCGTGCCAGTAGGCGCGCGGGCGGAAGTAGACCCACTGGTGATACCACTCGCTGGCGTCGGGATGGCGGCCGTAGTGATGGATCTCCCCCGGCGGGAACAGCAGCATATCGCCCGGCCGGCAGACAAACTGCTCGCCGTGGTTGTTGATCACCCCCTCGCCGCGGATCGTCAGGTTGAGGATATAGCCTTTCATACCCAGCGGGCGGTCGATAAAAAAATCCAGGTATCCCTGCGCCTCAATCGGCGTCAGACCGGTGACCAGATGAGCGTTAAAAGAGTAGCCCGGCAGCAGCGGATCGTTTTGCGTTTCGGCCATACGCGTGGTTCTCCCCGAAGGTATTAGTGACACCAATTGTCCATATTCATCATTTTATCGCTCTCGGCCCTGTCACGACTGCGACGGCAGTGGGAATTTCGCTAAAAAGCCGCACAGCAAGCGAAAAAAGCGCCAGCGGCGTGCATTCCACCGTGATATGCCGGGTAACAAAAGTGTCTATAAATACGGCAGGAAAGTCCACATCGAATATTTGCACGGCGTCACACTTTGCGAGGTGACAGCAAAATAATCCATAAGATTAGCGAATCCGGCCTGACGGATTTTGCCGGGGATATCTACTGTTGCTGCATGAATGATTTCTGCATGGAGTAACAAGATGGCAATTGCGATTGGCCTCGACTTTGGTAGTGACTCAGTCCGCGCCCTGGCGGTGGAATGCGCCTCCGGCGCAGAACTGGCGGCAAGCGTGGAGTGGTATCCGCGCTGGCGGGAAGGACAGTATTGCGATGGCGCTAACAACCGGTTCCGCCACCACCCGCGAGATTACATCGAGTCCATGGAAGCGGCGCTGAAAAGCGTACTTGCCTCCCTGAGCGCCGAACAGCGCGCCGACGTCGTGGGCATTGGCGTCGACAGCACCGGCTCAACCCCGGCTCCCGTTGATGCCGAGGGCAACGTGCTGGCGCTGCGCGAAGAATTCGCTGACAACCCTAACGCCATGTTTGTCCTGTGGAAGGATCACACCGCGGTCGAGGAAGCCGAGGCGATCACCCGCCTGTGCCACCAGCCGGGCAAAGAAGATTACTCGCGCTATATTGGCGGGATCTACTCCAGCGAATGGTTCTGGGCCAAAATCCTCCACGTCACCCGGGAAGATAACGCCGTCGCCCAGGCAGCCGCCTCGTGGGTGGAGCTTTGCGACTGGGTGCCCGCCCTGCTCTCCGGCACCACCCGTCCGCAGGATCTGCGCCGCGGCCGCTGCAGCGCCGGGCATAAATCCCTGTGGCATGAGAGCTGGGGCGGTCTGCCGCCGGCCAGCTTCTTCGATGAGCTTGATCCCATCATTAACCAGCATCTGGCCTGGCCGCTGTTCACCGATACCTGGACGGCCGATGTGCCGGTCGGCACGCTGAGCGCAGAGTGGGCCCAGCGCCTGGGCCTGTCGCAGACCGTGGCCATCTCCGGCGGCGCCTTCGACTGCCATATGGGCGCCGTGGGCGCCGGCGCGCAGCCTAACGCGCTGGTGAAAGTCATCGGCACCTCCACCTGCGACATTCTGATTGCCGATAAAGAGAGCGTCGGCGACCGCACGGTCAAAGGCATCTGCGGCCAGGTCGACGGCAGCGTGGTCCCGCACTTTATCGGTATGGAGGCAGGCCAGTCCGCCTTCGGCGATATTTACGCCTGGTTTGGTCGCATTCTCGGCTGGCCGCTGGAGCAGCTAGCCCAGCAGCAGCCAGCGTTGCGGGAGCAAATCAAAGCCAGCCAAAAACAGTTACTGCCGGCGCTCACCGAAGCCTGGGCCAACAATCCATCGCTGGAGCATCTGCCGGTGGTGCTTGACTGGTTCAACGGCCGTCGCACGCCGAATGCCAACCAGCGCCTGAAAGGGGTGATCACCGACCTTAACCTGGCCACCGACGCGCCGGCGCTGTTCGGCGGTCTGATCGCCGCCACCGCCTTCGGCGCCCGCGCCATTATGGAGTGCTTCACCGAGCAGGGGATCCCGGTTAACAACGTCATGGCGCTCGGCGGTATCGCGCGGAAAAACCAGGTCATCATGCAGGCCTGCTGCGACGTGCTGAACCGTCCGCTGCAAATTGTCGCCTCCGATCAGTGCTGCGCGCTGGGGGCGGCTATCTTCGCCGCCGTCGCCGCCGGCGTCTATGAGGATATTCCAGCCGCCCAGCAGCGGATGGCAAGCCAGGTGGAAACCACCCTGCAGCCGCGCCCGGCGCAGGCACAGCGTTTCGAACAACTCTATCAGCGCTACCAACAGTGGTCGGTCAGCGCCGAACAACACTATCTCCCTTCGGCTGCAAAGGCGGAAAAAGCCCCGCAATCTCAGGCAGCGCTCACCCATTAAGGATACGAAAATGACGATTTTTGATAACTATGAAATATGGTTCGTTATTGGCAGCCAACATCTGTACGGCCCGGAAGCCCTGCGCCAGGTGACGAAGCATGCCGAACATGTGGTGAACAGCCTGAATGCGGAAGCCAAACTGCCGTGCAAACTGGTCCTTAAGCCGCTGGGCACCACCCCGGACGAGATCACCCACATCTGCCGCGACGCTAACTACGATGACAAATGTGCCGGGTTAGTGGTCTGGCTGCACACTTTCTCGCCGGCAAAAATGTGGATCAACGGCCTGACCATTCTCAACAAGCCGCTGCTACAGTTCCATACGCAGTACAATGCCGCGCTGCCCTGGGACAGCATCGATATGGACTTTATGAACCTGAACCAGACCGCGCACGGCGGCCGCGAGTTCGGCTTCATCGGCGCCCGTATGCGCCAGCAGCACAGCGTGGTGACCGGCCACTGGCAGGATAAAGAGGCCCACCAGCGCATCGGCGGCTGGATGCGCCAGGCGGTCTCCAGACAGGATACCCGTCATCTTAAAGTGTGCCGTTTCGGCGATAACATGCGCGAAGTGGCGGTGACCGACGGCGATAAAGTCGCGGCGCAGATCAAGTTTGGCTTCTCGGTGAACACCTGGGCGGTCGGCGATCTGGTGCAAGTGGTCAACAGCGTCAGCGACGGCGATATCAGCGCCCTGGTCGATGAATACGAGAGCAGCTATCGTCTGACCCCGGCGGCGCAGGTTCACGGCGACAAGCGTCAGAACGTGCTGGACGCCGCGCGCATTGAGCTGGGGATGAAACGCTTCCTCGAACAGGGCGGTTTCCACGCCTTTACCACCACCTTTGAAGATCTCCACGGCCTGAAACAGCTCCCGGGGCTCGCCGTACAGCGCCTGATGCAGCAGGGCTACGGCTTTGCCGGCGAGGGCGACTGGAAAACCGCCGCTCTGCTTCGCATCATGAAGGTGATGTCAACTGGTCTGCAGGGCGGCACCTCCTTTATGGAGGATTACACCTACCACTTCGACAACGGCAACGATCTGGTGCTCGGCTCGCACATGCTGGAAGTGTGCCCGACGATCGCCACCGCCGAGAAACCGATCCTCGACGTCCAGCCGCTGGGCATCGGCGGCAAAGCGGATCCGGCGCGCCTGATCTTCAATACTCAGACCGGCCCGGCGATTGTCGCCAGCCTGATCGACCTGGGAGACCGCTTCCGTCTTCTGGTCAATACCATCGAAACCGTCCCGACCCCGCATGACCTGCCGAAGCTGCCGGTGGCCAACGCCCTGTGGAAAGCGCAGCCGGATCTGCGTACCGCTTCGGAAGCCTGGATCATCGCCGGCGGCGCGCACCATACCGTCTTCAGCCATGCGCTGAACCTCGACGATATGCGCCAGTTCGCCGAGCTGAATGATATCGAGCTGACGGTCATCGACAACGACACCCGTCTGCCGGCCTTCAAAGACGCGCTGCGCTGGAATGAAGTCTATTACGGTTCAAAACGCTAAGAGGTCGCCCCCTCACCCTCCCCCTCTCCCCGCCGGGGAGAGGGTACCGGCCTGGCGCGATGCCGCCTTTCTCCCTCTCCCGCCAGGAGAGGGTCGGGGTGAGGGATACCCGACTCGCCTGCTATTCGGAGCACACTATGTTAGAAGATCTTAAACGCCAGGTGCTGGAAGCCAACTTAGCGCTGCCGCAGCATAATCTGGTGACCTTAACCTGGGGCAACGTCAGCGCCGTCGACCGCGACCAGGGCGTTCTGGTTATCAAACCCTCCGGCGTGGATTACCTCGTGATGACCGCCGACGATATGGTGGTGGTCAGTCTGGAGAGCGGCGAAGTGGTGGAGGGTAAGAAGAAACCCTCGTCGGATACCCCGACCCATCGCCTGCTGTATCAGGCCTTCCCGACGCTGGGCGGCATTGTGCATACCCATTCGCGCCACGCCACCATCTGGGCGCAGGCCGGGCAAGCTATTCCGGCGACCGGCACCACCCACGCCGACTATTTCTATGGTCCGGTGCCCTGCACCCGGCTGATGACCGATGCGGAGATCAACGGCGAATACGAATGGGAAACCGGCAAGGTGATTGTCGAAACCTTCCGCCAGCGCGAGATCGACCCGGCGCAGATGCCCGGCGTGCTGGTTCATTCCCACGGCCCGTTCGCGTGGGGTAAAAACGCCGAAGACGCGGTGCATAACGCCATCGTGCTGGAAGAGATCGCCTATATGGGCATCTTCTGCCGCCAGCTGGCGCCGCAGCTGCCGGATATGCAGCAGACGCTGCTGGATAAACACTATCTGCGTAAGCATGGAGCCAAAGCCTACTACGGCCAATAATCACCCTGCTCGCGCTGCGTTTAGCAGGGCTACGGCTCTGCACCGTCTGGCAGACCGGATAAGGCGCAAGCCGAAATCCGGGGGCCACCTCAGCGCCGAATACCTGTATAAAATCCCAGCATTCATTGAGAAACCAGGCTATAATCAGGCCTGGTTTTTTATCATCGAGAGCACCCGTGACCCAGCCACGAGCAGGTTTTCTACTCACCCGTCACTGGCGGGACACTCCGCAAGGCACCGAGCTTTCCTTCTGGCTGGCCACCGACGACGGCCCGCTGCAGGTCACGCTGCCGCCGCAGGAGTCCGTCGCTTTTATCCCCGAAGCGCAGCGGGCGCAGGCTGAGCGACTGCTGCAGGGTGAGAAAGGCTTCCGCTTCGCCCCGCTGGCCCTGAAAGATTTCCATCGCCAGCCGGTTGTCGGCCTCTACTGCCGCGCCCATCGTCAACTGATGCGTCTGGAGAAGATGCTCCGCGACAGCGGCGTCACCCTCTATGAGGGCGATATCCGTCCGCCGGAGCGCTACCTGATGGAGCGCTTTATTACCGCCCCGGTGTGGGTGGAAGGCGAAACGCGCGGCCCGCAGCTGGTTAACGCGCGCATGAAACCCAATCCTGACTATCGCCCGCCGCTAAAATGGGTGTCGCTGGATATCGAAACCAGCCGCCACGGCGAGCTGTACTGCATCGGCCTGCAAGGCTGCGGTCAGCGGGTGGTCTACATGCTGGGCCCCGAACCGGAAACGCCGCCAGACGTCGATTTCGATCTGGTCTACGTCGCCAGTCGCCCCCTGCTGCTGGAAAAACTCAACGCCTGGTTTGCCGATCACGACCCCGACGTGCTGATCGGCTGGAACGTGGTGCAGTTCGATCTGCGCGTCCTGCAAAAGCATGCCGAACGCTACCGCATCCCGCTAAGGCTCGGCCGCGGCAACAGCGAGCTGGAGTGGCGCGAGCACGGTTTTAAGAACGGTGTCTTCTTCGCCCAGGCCCACGGCCGGCTGATTATTGACGGCATCGACGCGCTGAAATCGGCGTTCTGGAATTTCTCCTCCTTTTCGCTGGAGGCGGTGGCCCGCGAGCTGCTGGGCGAAGGCAAAGCCATCGACAACCCATGGGATCGGATGGACGAGATCGATCGCCGCTTCCATGAAGATAAACCGGCGCTGGCCATCTATAACCTACAGGACTGCGAGCTGGTGACGCGGATCTTCCACAAAACGGAGATCATGCCGTTTCTACTCGAGCGGGCGACGGTCAACGGCCTGCCCGCCGATCGCCACGGCGGCTCGGTCGCCGCCTTCAGTCACCTCTATTTTCCGCGCATGCACCGCCTGGGCTACGTGGCGCCGAACCTCGGCGACGTGCCGCCCCAGGCGAGCCCCGGCGGCTATGTGATGGACTCCCGCCCCGGCCTGTATGACTCGGTGCTGGTGCTGGACTACAAGAGCCTGTATCCGTCGATCATTCGCACCTTTTTAATCGATCCGGTCGGCCTGGTGGAGGGCCTGGCGCAGCCCGATGACCAGCACAGCGTTGAGGGCTTCCTCGGCGCCCGCTTCTCGCGAGACAAGCACTGCCTGCCGGGGATTGTCAGCCAGATCTGGCACGGCCGCGATGAAGCCAAGCGCCAGCACAATAAGCCGCTCTCCCAGGCGCTGAAGATCATCATGAACGCTTTTTACGGCGTGCTGGGCACCAGCGCCTGCCGCTTCTTCGACCCACGTCTCGCCTCGTCGATCACCATGCGCGGCCACGCGATCATGCGTCAGACTAAAGCGTTAATTGAAGCCAATGGTTATGACGTCATCTACGGCGATACCGACTCCACCTTCGTCTGGCTTAAGCGCCCGCACAGCGAAGCGCAGGCGGCGGAGATCGGCCGGACGCTGGTGAACGACGTCAACGCCTGGTGGGCGCAGGAGCTTGGCAAACTCCAGCTAACCAGCGCCCTGGAGCTGGAATACGAAACCCACTTCTGCCGCTTTTTGATGCCGACGATCCGCGGCGCCGATACCGGCAGCAAGAAGCGTTACGCCGGAATGATTCAGGAGGGCGACGGCCAGCGCATGGTTTTCAAGGGTCTGGAAACCGTGCGCACCGACTGGACGCCGCTGGCCCAGCAGTTTCAGCAGGAGCTGTACCTGCGCATCTTTCGCAACCAGCCCTATCAGGATTATGTGCGGGAGACTATCGCCAGGCTGATGAACGGCGAGCTCGATGAGCAGCTGGTTTATCGCAAACGCCTGCGTCGGCCGCTGGCGGAGTATCAGCGCAACGTGCCGCCGCACGTGCGCGCCGCGAGGCTTGCCGATGAGCACAACCTGAAGCGGGGTCGGGCGCAGCAGTATCAGCAACGCGGCACCATCAAATACGTCTGGACCACCGGCGGTCCGGAACCGGTGGATTATCAGCAGTCGCCACTCGATTACGACCACTATTTGTCAAAGCAGCTGCAGCCGGTAGCGGAAGGGATCCTGCCCTTCGTCAACGACGACTTTGCTACAATAGTGACAGGACAGCTGGGGCTATTTTGATTTTTTCTCACCCATTCCGCGGGCGCAGAAGCCTGAAAATGAACCGTGAGGAGGACGTGACGAACGTTCTGCCATCCAGTAATATAGCGCCCTTTCCATTCCTGGCCCCAATTTTGACGCATCTCCGGTTGTACATGGAGATGATCAACTATTGCCTGCACTTAAAGAACTAAAGAGCCGAACATATATGCCTTTTACACTTGGTCAACGCTGGATTAGCGACACAGAGAGCGAACTAGGATTAGGAACGGTGGTAGCGCTGGATGCGCGCATGGTCACTCTCCTTTTCCCCGCCATCGGCGAAAACCGTCTGTACTCACGCAACGATTCCCCGATCACTCGCGTGATGTTTAACCCGGGCGACACCATTACCAGCCACGAAGGCTGGCAGCTCCACGTTGACAAAGTGCATGAAGAGAACGGGCTGCTGTCCTACACTGGCACCCGCCTCGATACCCAGGAAGCGAACGTCACCCTGCGTGAAGTGCTGCTCGACAGCAAACTGGTGTTCAGCAAGCCGCAGGACCGCCTGTTCGCCGGCCAAATCGACCGCATGGACCGCTTTGCCCTGCGCTACCGCGCGCGCAAGTTCCAGAGCGAGCAGTACCGCATGCCGTGGAGCGGCCTGCGCGGCCAACGCACCAGCCTGATCCCGCATCAGCTGAACATCGCCCACGACGTGGGCCGTCGTCACGCGCCACGCGTCCTGCTGGCCGATGAAGTGGGCTTAGGTAAAACCATCGAAGCCGGGATGATCCTGCACCAGCAGCTGCTCTCCGGCGCCGCCGAGCGCGTACTGATTGTGGTCCCTGAAACTCTCCAGCACCAGTGGCTGGTGGAGATGCTGCGCCGATTCAACCTGCGCTTCTCGCTGTTTGACGACGAGCGCTACGCCGAAGCACAGCATGACGCCTACAACCCGTTCGAAACCGAACAGCTGGTGATCTGCTCTTTAGACTTCGTGCGCCGCAGCAAGCAGCGTCTGGAGCACCTGTGCGACGCCGAGTGGGACCTGATGGTGGTCGATGAAGCGCACCATCTGGTGTGGAGCGAAGACGCCCCGAGCCGCGAATATCAAGCGATTGAACAGCTGGCCGAGCGCGTGCCGGGCATTCTGCTGCTGACCGCGACGCCGGAACAGCTGGGGATGGAGAGCCACTTTGCGCGCCTGCGCCTGCTGGATCCGAACCGCTTCCACGATTTCGCGCAGTTTGTCGAAGAACAGCAGAACTACCGTCCGGTGGCCGACGCCGTCGCCCTGCTGCTGGCGGGCAACAAGCTGAGCGATAGCGAACTCAATACCCTCGGCGATCTGATCGGCGAGCAGGATATCGAGCCGCTGCTGCAGGCCGCCAACAGCGATCGCGAAGACGCCCAGGCCGCGCGCCAGGAGCTGGTATCGATGCTGATGGATCGGCACGGCACCAGCCGCGTGCTGTTCCGTAACACCCGTAACGGCGTCAAAGGTTTCCCGAAACGCGAGCTGCACACCATTCGCCTGCCGCTGCCGACCCAGTACCAGACCGCCATCAAAGTATCCGGCATCATGGGCGCCCGCAAAACCGCGGAAGAGCGCGCGCGCGACATGCTCTACCCGGAGCAGATCTATCAGGAATTTGAAGGCGATACCGGCACCTGGTGGAACTTTGACCCGCGCGTCGAGTGGCTGATGGGCTACCTGACCAGCCATCGCTCGCAGAAGGTACTGGTGATTTGCGCCAAAGCCGCCACCGCGCTCCAGCTGGAGCAGGTGCTGCGCGAGCGCGAAGGTATCCGCGCCGCCGTGTTCCATGAAGGGATGTCGATTATCGAACGCGACCGCGCCGCGGCGTGGTTTGCCGAAGAAGACACCGGCGCCCAGGTGCTGCTGTGCTCTGAGATCGGCTCCGAAGGACGCAACTTCCAGTTCGCCAGCAACCTGGTGATGTTCGATCTGCCGTTTAACCCGGATCTGCTGGAGCAGCGTATCGGCCGTCTCGACCGTATCGGCCAGGCGCACGATATCCAGATTCACGTCCCGTACCTGGAAAAGACCGCGCAGTCGGTGCTGGTGCGCTGGTATCACGAAGGCCTCGACGCCTTTGAACATACCTGCCCGACCGGACGGACCGTCTACGACAGCGTCCATAACGAGCTGATCAACTACCTTGCGGCGCCGGAATCCACCGACGGCTTTGACGATCTGATCAAATCCTGCCGCCAGCAGCATGACGCTCTGAAAGCGCAGCTGGAGCAGGGCCGCGACCGTCTGCTGGAGATCCACTCCAACGGCGGCGAGAAAGCCCAGGCCCTGGCGGAGAGCATCGAAGAGCAGGATGACGACACCAGCCTGATCGCCTTCTCGATGAATCTGTTCGATATCGTCGGCATCAACCAGGACGACCGCGGGGAAAACCTGATCGTCCTCACCCCTTCCGACCATATGCTGGTGCCGGATTTCCCGGGCCTGCCGGAGGACGGTTGCACCATCACCTTCGAGCGTGACGTGGCGCTGTCCCGTGAAGACGCGCAGTTCATCACCTGGGAACACCCGCTGATCCGCAACGGCCTCGACCTGATCCTCTCCGGCGATACCGGCAGCAGCACTATTTCCCTGCTGAAGAACAAGGCGCTGCCGGTCGGCACTCTGCTGCTGGAGCTGATCTACGTGGTCGAAGCGCAGGCGCCGAAGCAGCTGCAGCTCAACCGCTTCCTGCCGGCGACCCCGGTTCGCATGCTGCTGGATAAAAACGGCAACAACCTCGCCGGCCAGGTGGAGTTTGAAAGCTTCAACCGCCAGCTGAGCGCGGTCAATCGCCACACCGGCAGCAAGCTGGTCAACGCGGTGCAGCAGGACGTTCATGCCATTCTGCAGAAGGGCGAAGCGCAGATCGCCAAGGCGGCGCAGGGGCTGATCGACGCGGCGCGTAGTGAAGCCGACGATAAGCTGACGGCGGAGCTCTCCCGTCTGGAAGCGCTGAAGGCGGTCAACCCGAACATCCGTGACGACGAACTGGCGGCGATTGAAAGCAACCGCCAGCAGGTGCTGGAGGCACTGGGACAGGCCGGATGGCGTCTGGACGCGCTGCGTCTGATCGTCGTCACTCACCAGTAACGGAACGCGAAATGGCGATGGAAAACTACAATCCGCCGCAGGATCCCTGGCTGGTGATCCTGTATCAGGATGAGCACATCATGGTGGTCAACAAGCCGAGCGGCTTGTTGTCCGTGCCGGGTCGTCTTGATGAGCATAAAGACAGCGTGATGACGCGCATTCAGCGCGACTTCCCGCAGGCCGAATCGGTGCATCGCCTTGATATGGCCACCAGCGGCGTGATTGTGGTGGCGCTGAATAAGGCGGCGGAGCGCGAACTGAAGCGCCAGTTCCGCGAGCGCGAGCCGAAGAAGCAGTACATCGCCCGCGTCTGGGGCCATCCGCAGCCGGCGGAGGGCCTGGTGGATTTACCGCTGATTTGCGACTGGCCGAACCGGCCAAAGCAGAAGGTGTGTTATGAAACCGGCAAAGCGGCGCAGACCAAGTATGAGGTGCTGGAGTACGCGGAAGATAACACCGCCCGCGTGCGCCTGAAGCCAATTACCGGACGGTCACACCAGCTGCGCGTGCATATGCTGGCGCTGGGACATCCGATCCTTGGCGACCGCTTTTACGCCACGCCCGAGGCGCTGGCGATGGCCCCGCGCCTGCTGCTTCACGCCGAGACGCTCACCATCACCCACCCCGCCTACGGCAACGCGATGACCTTCCGCGCGCCGCTCGACTTTTAGGACCTCCCCGGCAGCGCTCTGCCGCCGGGGAATGCTAACCCGTTAATCGCGGGCAAACCACGCGTCAATCATCTGCTCAACGCGGGCAACGACGAGATCGGTATCGTGACGACGGCTACGCGCGCAGGCGTGCGCCGGCTCATCGCACAGCAGGCAGCGGCGCTGCGACTCGCCCAGCGACTGGCGTCCCACCTGCCCGCTCTGCGGACAGATCACATCAATATCCCACAAGCGTCCCAGCGGATGGCTCTGCTCCAGCGTACTGCACATCGCTTTGATTTCGCTGGCCGGATGCGCCACGCACCACAGCGCTTCAGGCCCGGTCGGCAGCCACAGCACCTGACGATCCAGCGTTTGCCAGCGGTGCTTCCAAAGCAGCTGATCGCAGGCCTGGAGGGCTACGCCCATCATGTTGCGATATCGAATGCTGTCCTTCACCGCCCCGGGGGTCACCAGGGTCAGGGAAATAACAGGCTGCTGATAATGGGCCAACCAGTCGGCCTGGCGGGCTGCACGCTGCTCTTTCGCCGCCAGCAATGCGTCGATGCTGACGCCCGCCTGGGCGGGAGTATCCACTGACATTAATTCCTCTCCTACATATGATAAATGCGACAGCGCCTGGACTGTCATAATGATGGTTGCGATAGCCGATCGCGCGCTGATTGTAACGCTAAATGCGGAGCATTTAGGATACAGAACGCAGATATTTTCGGCGTTCTGTAGCGGAAAATAGCAGTTTTATCGCTGAGCGTAGCGTTATATCACGCCAGATAGTGGCTGAGGAACAGCAACCCCAGAGCGACATTTATCGCCCCGCCAATCCGGGTAGCGATCTGCGCGAACGGCATCAGGCTCATGCGGTTACCAGCGGTCAGGATCGCCACATCGCCGGTGCCGCCCTGCCCGCTCTGGCAACAGGAGACAATCGCCACATCGATCGGGTGCATCCCTATCTTTTTACCGACCAGGAAACCGGTCGCCACCAGCGCGGAGACGGTGCTGACGATCACCAGCAGATTGGTGAAAGTGAAGGCGTTCACCAGCTCCTGCCACGGGGTGATCGCCACACCGACGGCAAAGAGGATCGGGTAGGTGACCGCGGTGCGGAAGAATTTATACACCATCTGCGATCCCTCCTGCAGGCGCGGAGACACCACATTAGCCAGCTTTAACAGCACCGCGAGAAACAGCATGCCCACCGGCGCCGGCAGACCAATCAGTTTGTGGCCGAGCATCCCCATCATATACAGCAGTACCGCCAGCAGCGCGCCGGAGGCCAGCGTCCCGACGTCGGTTTTACCGCTCATGCCTTCACTCTCGCCGAGGCTGCGGGTTTCATGGCTGCGGTTCGGCATCAGTTGCCCTTCGCCGGTCAGATGCGGGAAGCGCTTGCCGAGCTGGTTGAGGCAGCCGGAGATAACGATCGCCGTCAGGCTGCCGAGCATCACCATCGGCAACACCCGGCCCAGGGCCACCCCCTGCTCCATATGCATCAGCGCGGCATAGCCCATCGACAGCGGGATCGCCCCTTCCCCCACGCCGCCGGCCATGATCGGCAGCACGATAAAGAAGAACACCTGAAACGGCTCCATGCCCAGCAGCGTGCCAACGCCGATGCCCACCAGCATGCCGACCACCTCGCCGCACAGCATTGGGAAGAAGATCTTCAGGAAGCCCTGAATCAGGGTGGTGCGGTTCATACTCATGATGCTGCCGACGATAATGCAGCAGATATAGAGATAGAGGATGTTGGTGGATTTATAGAATTTGGTGGTGGATTCCACGACCACGTCCGGCAGCAGGCCGTAATGGACCAGCGCGGAAGGAATAAAAGTGGCGCAGATCGCCGCCGCGCCGAGTTTCCCCAGCACCGGCAGGCGTTTACCAAACTCGCCGCAGGCGAAACCAAAGAAAGCCAGAGTGGCCACCATCACCACGATATCGCTCGGCAGTTTACCGCCAAGGCAGTCGAGGGCAATCAGCCCCCCAGCCAGCAAAAACAGCGGCAGCGGGACGATCCCTATCTTCCAGTTATCCATGATGTGCCACCAGCGCTGCCGGAGCGTGGCTTTCGGCGTATTGATCGGTTCAAGGGTTGCAGAGAATGCATTGTCTGTCGTGCTCATAAATTCAGCCCTGTCGTTATTATTCATTTTCAGCGTAAAGGGACAGCGGCGTCGTTAATGTGAAGCTCCCCGAATTAAAAAAGAAGTTTTAATGGACACTATGGTTTTTATGGTTTCTATTCGCTGTTCCGCGCAGGGGTGATATATCTCTGATTTATTATCGTGGTTTTTATGGTTTTTATTTCCCATCACGCCTTATATCCACCGCAACCGCTGGCGGCAGCCCGCGCCTGCGCCACTGATCACAACTTTCCTTTAACATTTACGTCACGTGACAGAAAAATGATAGAGTGCCGGTATGGTGAATACGTTGTCCGGGACCTATGAAATTATCTTTTCAATATAAGCTGTTTATTTCGCTGGTCGCTTTTTTCTCAGTCCTCTTTATCGCGCTGGGTATTTATTATTACTTTGATGCCAGCCGCCAGCTTTATCAGGAAATGAGCGCCCGGGCCAAAATTCAGGCCGAAGAGATAGCCCTGATGCCAAATTTACGTCAGCAGGTCAGCCGGCATGACCCACAGGCGATTCAGGCGTTTATGCAGCAAATCGCCGCCCATAGCGACGCCAGCTTTATCGTCATCGGCGACCGCCAGGGGGTGCATCTGTTTCATTCGGTCCATCCGGAGTGGGTCGGCACGCGGCTGGTTGGCGGCGACAACCAGGCGGTACTGGAGGGAAAATCCATTACCACCATTCGCAAAGGCGGACTTGGGGTCTCGCTGCGCAGCAAAACGCCGATCGTCGATGACGAGGGGCGGGTGATCGGCATTGTCTCCGTCGGCTACCTCACCAGCTATCTCGACAGCATTACCCTGACCAAAGTGATCAATATTTTTATCGCCGCCGTTCTGCTGCTCATCGCCCTGTTTATCTTCTCCTGGTACTTTACCCGCAGCATCAAAAAGCAGATTTTTTCGCTCGAGCCGCGGGAGATAGGCCTGCTGGTGCGACAGCAAAAGGCGATGATGGAGTCGATCTTTGAGGGGGTGATCGTCATCGATCGCCAGCGGCGCATTGAGGTGATAAACCATGCCGCCCGCAGCCTGCTGGGACTCAGCCAGCCCGCCAGTCAGCTGCGCGGTCAGTCGATTGACAGCGTGATTTCCCCGCAGCCCTTTTTCGCCAGCGGCGACATGCTTGAGCGCGACACCCACGATGAGCTGTGCCGCTTCAACCAGTTGACCGTGCTCGCCAGTCGGGTACGCATTATGCTGGAGAATACCCTGCAGGGCTGGGTGATCACATTCCGTGACCGCAATGAAATCAATGCCCTCACCGCCCAGCTGAGCCAGGTGAAGCGCTATGTCGACAATCTGCGCATCATGCGCCACGAGCAGCTCAACCGGATGACTACCCTCTCCGGCCTGCTGCATATGGGCCATTATGACGAAGCGATCCGCTATATTCAGGCCCAGTCGGAACATGCTCAGGAGCTATTGGACTTTATCTCCTCGCACTTCCACTCGCCGACGCTGTGCGGTCTGCTGCTCGGCAAAGCCACCCGCGCCCGCGAAAAAGGCGTGGCGCTGAGCTTCGACCCGGCCTGCCGCATTGACCGTCCCCTGCCGTCGCTGATGGAATCCGAGCTGATCTCCATCATCGGCAACCTGCTGGATAACGCCATCGAAGCCACGCAGCGCGCCGAGCTTCCGCATGAGCCGGTGGAAGTCCTGATCCAGCTCAACGCCCGGGAGCTGATTATCGAAGTGGCCGACCGCGGCGTCGGCATCCGCCCCGATATCCGCGAGCGCATTTTTGAACGCGGCGTCACCACCAAAACCCGTGGCGATCACGGCATTGGTCTGTATCTTATTGAACATTATGTCACTCAGGCGGGCGGTACCATCGAAGTCGCCGATAACGCGCCGCGGGGAACGATCTTCACCCTGTTTATCCCGGCCGACGCACCTGCCCGCCCGCACCCGGAGGCCCACGATGCATCATGACCTGGTCGATGTGCTAATCATTGAAGATGAGAGCGAGCTGGCGCGCCTGCACGCCGAGCTTGTGCAGAAACACCCGCGTCTGCGGCTGGCGGGCATGGCGGCCTCCCTCGCCCAGGCCCGCCAGTTGCTCCACGCCACCCCGCCGCAGCTGGTACTGCTGGATAACTATTTGCCGGACGGCAAAGGGGTGACGCTGATGACCGATCCGGCGCTGGCGACCAGCCAATGCTCGGTGATCTTTATCACCGCCGCCAGCGATATGGAAACCTGCAGCCAGGCTATCCGCAACGGCGCCTTCGACTATATTCTTAAGCCGGTATCATGGAAGCGGCTGAGTCAGTCGCTGGAGCGTTTTATCCAGTTCTACGATCAGCAGCGGGAGTGGAAAATCGTCGATCAGCAGAACGTCGATTCCCTCTATCAACTGCAGGCGAAGAACTATCGCGTAGATAGTGGCAGCAAGGGGATTGAAGAGAAGACCCTGGCGCTGGTGCAGGGTCTGTTTAGCGGCCGGGAAGCGCACTGCTTTTCCGTTGATGAGGTGGTCAGCGCCGCCGGACTCAGCAAAACCACCGCCCGCCGCTATCTTGAACACGGCGTTGAGACCGGGTTTCTGGAGGTGGAGATGCTGTATGGAAAAATCGGCCATCCGCGGCGGCTGTATCGCCGCGCACAGGCCAAACGCTAACCCCTCTCGCCGGGCGAGGGGCTGAAAAACTCAGAAGCCGCGCTGTTCTTTGATCAGCTCCCAGGCCTTCTGGATCTCCTGGGCTTTCTGTTTGGCCATCTCCATCATCTCCGGCGGCAGCCCTTTCGCCACCAGCTTGTCCGGATGGTGCTCGTTCATCAGCTTACGATAGGCGCGCTTCACCGTCGCCGCGTCGTCAGTCGGTTTCACCCCCAGCACGTTGCAGGCGTCCTCCAGCGTTGGCCCGCGCTGCGCCTGCTGCCAGCCGGCGTTGCCGCCGCGCTGACCATAAGATTGCTGTTGCGAACCGCCGCCAAACTGGGCGCCGCCCTGCATCATTCGCAGGAATTGATCGAACTGGGCGCGAGAGATGCCAAGCTCATCGGCGATGACGAACAGCACTTCACGTTCGTTAGGGTGCAGTTCGCCGTCAGCGAACGCCGCCTGCAGCTGAATTTCCAGAAACATCCGAATCAGATCGAAGCGGCCAAAGCAGACGCTGCGCAGCTGGCGCATCTTCTCGCGCAGCGGATAATTGTCGGCTTTGCCGTCGCGAAACGCCTGCTGCGCCGCGGTACGCGAAGCGCCGTGCAGATTCATGCGATCCATCAGCACATTGGCGACGTGAATATCCGCCTCGGTAACGCGGCCCTTGGATTTGGTCAGATGCCCCATCACTTCAAAGGTGGTGGAAAAGAAGAGCGACTGACGCTCCTGCTGATTGGCGAAGAGATTCAACCGGCGGCTGCGCGCCCGGTCAAACATATGGCCGACCAGGAAGCCGAGCACCACGCCCCAGAACCCACCGCCCATCAGCAAAGCTACTGCCACGCCAATCACTTTACCCAAATACTGCATAGACTCCCCAACTGTTTGTCGCCGTTAAGCACGAATATGACCGCACGTTACCCGGCACTCGCGCCTCGGTCAATTGTGGGACATAGCCTATAATTTGCTTTATCATACTCGTCATTCAACAGGGTGCCTAACGCTCGGGCTCGAAACGGGCAGGATTAACACTAGCGTGATAAAGTTGAGTAAGTTAGGCTCTGACCGTTTGCAAGCCGCTGCCACAAGATGATGGAACAATAAATACAACGTATGAAAAAACGTATTCCCAGCCTCCTGGCTACGATGATTGCCAGCGCCTTGTATAGCCAACAAGGCCTCGCTGCCGATCTCGCAACGCAATGTATGCTTGGCGTGCCAAGCTTTGATCGTCCGCTCGTGGAAGGGCGGCCTGGCGATCTGCCGGTGACGATTAACGCCGATCATGCGAAGGGCAATTACCCGGACAACGCCGTCTTTACCGGCAACGTCGATATCAACCAGGGGAATAGCCGCCTCCGCGCCGACGAAGTTCAGCTGCATCAGCAGCAGGCCGCGGGCCAGGCGCAGCCGGTGCGCACGGTGGACGCGCTGGGCAACGTGCATTACGACGATAACCAGGTGATCCTCAAAGGACCAAAAGCCTGGTCGAATCTGAATACTAAAGATACCAACGTCTGGCAAGGCGATTATCAAATGGTCGGACGCCAGGGACGCGGTACTGCTGACCTGATGAAACAGCGCGGTGAAAACCGCTATACCATTCTGGAAAACGGCAGCTTTACCTCCTGTCTGCCGGGCTCCGACACCTGGAGCGTCGTGGGTAGCGAAGTTATCCACGATCGCGAAGAGCAGGTCGCCGAGATCTGGAACGCCCGCTTCAAGCTTGGCTCCGTGCCGATTTTCTACAGCCCCTACCTGCAGCTGCCGGTGGGCGATAAGCGTCGTTCCGGCTTCCTGATCCCGAACGCGAAATACAGCACCAAAAACGGCGTGGAATTCTCCCTGCCGTACTACTGGAACATCGCGCCAAACTTCGATGCTACCATCACCCCGCACTATATGAACAAGCGCGGCGGCGTGATGTGGGAAAACGAATTCCGCTATCTGACCCAGCTCGGCAGCGGCTTAACGGAGTTCGACTACCTGCCGTCGGATAAAGTCTACGAAGATGACCACTCCAGCGACAGCAACAGCCGCCGCTGGCTGTTCTACTGGAACCACTCCGGAGTTATCGATCAGGTGTGGCGTCTGAACGCTGACTACACCAAGGTCAGCGATCCTGACTACTTCAACGATTTCAGCTCGAAGTATGGTTCCAGTACCGACGGCTATGCGACGCAGAAATTCAGCGCCGGGTATGTCAATCAGAACTTCGACGCCACGGTCTCAACCAAGCAGTTCCAGGTCTTCGATCGAGAGTCGAGCAACTCCTACTCGGCTGAGCCGCAGCTCGACATTAACTACTACCAGAACGATGTCGGTCCGTTCGATACCCATCTGTACGGCCAGGTCGCCCATTTTGTTAACTCGAATAACAACATGCCGGAAGCGACCCGCGTTCACTTCGAGCCGACGATCAACCTGCCGCTGTCGAACGGCTGGGGCAGTCTGAATACCGAAGCCAAGCTGCTGGCGACCCACTACCAGCAGAGCAACCTCGATAAGTACAACGCCGCCAACGGCACGGACTACAAAGAGTCCGTTAGCCGTGTGATGCCGCAGTTTAAAGTCGACGGCAAAATGGTCTTCGAGCGCGACCTTCAGGAGGGATTCACCCAAACGCTGGAACCACGCATGCAGTATCTGTATGTGCCGTACCGCGATCAGAGTGAAATCGGCAGCTATGACTCCACGCTGTTGCAGTCGGACTACACTGGCCTGTTCCGCGACCGTACCTATAGCGGTCTCGACCGCATCGCGTCGGCCAATCAGGTCACTACCGGTATCACCTCGCGCGTGTATGACGCCGCCGCGGTGGAACGTTTTAACATTTCCGTTGGTCAAATCTACTATTTCACCGAGTCACGCACCGGTGATGACAACATCAACTGGGAGAACAACGACACCACGGGTTCACTGGTATGGGCCGGCGACACCTACTGGCGCATTGCCGATAACTGGGGTCTGCGCGGCGGGATCCAGTACGATACGCGTCTGGATAACGTCGCAACCGGTAACGGCACCATTGAATACCGTCGCGATGAAAACCGCTTAGTCCAGCTTAACTATCGTTACGCCAGCCCGGAATATATTCAGGCCACACTGCCGTCATATTCCACCGCGGCGCAATATAAAGAGGGTATCTCGCAGGTGGGGATGACCGCCAGCTGGCCGATCGTCGATCGCTGGTCCGTGGTCGGTGCCTACTACTACGATACCAATACCCGGAAAGCAGCAAACCAGATGTTGGGTGTCCAGTATAACTCCTGCTGCTACGCCATCCGTCTTGGCTACGAACGCAAAGTCAACGGCTGGGATAGCAACAACAACGGCGGCGAGAGCAAATACGACAACACCTTCGGAATCAATATCGAATTGCGCGGTCTGAGCTCTAACTACGGCCTCGGCACCCAGCAGATGCTGCGTTCGAACATTTTACCGTACCAGAGCTCCCTGTGATGCGGCTGGTTTACAACATCATCCGCATTTGCGGTTAATCGAAATGGAAAAAGTATGAAGAACTGGAAAACGCTGCTTCTCGGTATCGCCATGATCGCGAATACCAGTTTCGCTGCCCCCCAGGTGGTCGATAAAGTAGCGGCCGTCGTCAATAATGGCGTCGTGCTGGAAAGCGACGTCGATGGTTTGATGCAATCGGTTAAGCTCAATGCTGGTCAGGCTGGCCAACAGCTGCCGGATGACGCGACCCTGCGCCATCAAATCCTCGAAAGACTGATCATGGACCAGATCGTGTTACAGATGGGGCAGAAGATGGGCGTGAAGGTCTCTGACGACCAGCTCGATCAGGCCATCGCCAACATCGCTAAACAAAACAACATGACCATGGATCAGATGCGCAGCCGTCTGGCCTATGAAGGCATCAACTACAACACCTACCGTAACCAGATCCGTAAAGAGATGCTGATTTCGGAAGTGCGTAACAATGAAGTGCGTCGTCGCATCACCGTGCTGCCGCAGGAAGTGGAAGCGCTGGCCAAACAGATCGGCGACCAGAACGACGCCAGCACCGAGCTCAACCTGAGCCACATCCTGATCCCGCTGCCGGAGAACCCGACCTCCGATCAAGTCGCCGCGGCCCAGGAGCAAGCGAATGCTATCGTTGAGCAAGCGCGCAACGGCGCCAACTTCGGTAAACTGGCGATCACCTACTCCGCCGACCAGCAGGCGCTGAAGGGCGGCCAGATGGGCTGGGGTCGTATCCAGGAGCTGCCGGGCATTTTCGCCCAGGCGTTAAGCACCGCGAAGAAAGGGGATATCGTCGGTCCGATCCGTTCCGGCGTCGGCTTCCACATTCTGAAAGTGAACGATCTGCGCGGCGGGACCCAGAACATCTCCGTCACTGAAGTGCATGCCCGTCATATTCTGCTGAAGCCATCGCCAATCATGAACGATGCGCAGGCTCAGGCTAAGCTGGAGCAAATTGCCGCCGACATTAAGAGCGGGAAAACCACCTTCGCTAAAGCGGCGAAAGCGTATTCTGAAGATCCGGGCTCGGCGAACCAGGGCGGTGATTTAGGCTGGGCCACGCCGGATATCTTCGACCCGGCGTTCCGCGATGCGCTGATGCGTCTGAACAAAGGGCAGACCAGCGGACCAGTGCACTCCTCCTTCGGCTGGCACCTGATCGAACTGCTGGATAGCCGTCAGGTCGACAGAACCGACGCCGCGCAGAAAGATCGTGCTTACCGTATGCTGATGAACCGCAAATTCTCTGAAGAAGCGGCAACCTGGATGCAGGAACAGCGCGCCAGTGCGTATGTTAAAATTCTGAGCAACTAATATCGATGCCTGAAACCCGTAAAGTTGTTATCACTCCCGGCGAACCCGCCGGGATTGGCCCTGACCTGGTCGTGCAGCTTGCCCAGCGCGACTGGCCAGTTGAGCTGGTGATCTGCGCCGACGGCGCCCTGTTAACTGACCGAGCCCAAAGGCTCGGTCTTCCTTTATCTCTCCTGCCATACGATCCTGCGCAACCGCCCGTTCCGCAGCGTGCCGGTACGCTGACGCTGCTTAACGTCCCGCTGAGCGTCCCGGCGGAGCCCGGCGTGCTGAACGTACAGAACGGCGCCTACGTGGTCGAGACGCTGGCGCGCGCCTGCGACGGCTGCCTGAGCGGCGAATTTGCGGCGTTAGTGACCGGTCCGGTGCACAAAGGCAACATCAACGACGCCGGCATCGCCTTCACCGGTCATACCGAGTTCTTCGAAGAGCGCGCGCAGGCCAGCAAAGTGGTGATGATGCTGGCGACCGAGGAGCTGCGGGTGGCGCTGGTGACGACCCATCTGCCGTTGAAAGCCATCAGCGAGGCGATAACGCCCGACCTGCTGCGCGAGATCATCACGATTCTCGATCACGACCTGCGCACGAAATTTGGTATTGCCCAGCCGCACGTGCTGGTTTGCGGGCTTAACCCGCATGCTGGCGAAGGCGGTCATATGGGAACGGAAGAGATAGATACCATCATTCCGGTGCTGGAAGAGATGCGCGCGAAGGGGATGAACCTCAGCGGTCCGCTGCCAGCTGACACCCTTTTCCAGCCCAAATACCTTGACCATGCCGATGCAGTACTCGCGATGTACCACGATCAGGGCCTGCCCGTGCTAAAATACCAGGGCTTTGGCCGCGGCGTGAACATTACGCTCGGTTTACCTTTTATTCGTACCTCCGTCGACCACGGCACCGCACTGGAATTAGCGGGCCAGGGAACAGCGGACGTCGGCAGTTTTATCACGGCGCTTAATCTCGCCATCAAAATGATTGTTAATACCCAATGAATAATCGAGTCCATCAGGGCCATTTAGCCCGTAAACGCTTCGGGCAGAACTTCCTCAACGATCAGTTTGTGATCGACAGCATCGTCTCGGCGATTAATCCGCAGAAAGGCCAGGCGATGGTTGAAATCGGCCCCGGTCTCGCCGCGCTGACCGAGCCGGTCGGCGAACGCCTTGACCAGTTGACCGTCATTGAGCTGGACCGCGATCTGGCGGCACGCCTGCAGACGCATCCGTTCCTCGGGCCGAAGCTGACCATCTATCAGCAGGATGCGATGACCATGAACTTCGGCGAACTGGCGGAGAAAATGGGTCAGCCGCTGCGCGTCTTCGGCAACCTGCCGTACAATATTTCGACCCCGCTGATGTTCCATCTGTTCAGCTATACTGATGCCATTGCCGATATGCACTTTATGTTGCAGAAGGAAGTGGTGAATCGTCTGGTTGCCGGACCGAACAGTAAGGCGTATGGTCGGTTAAGCGTGATGGCGCAATATTATTGCCAGGTGATCCCGGTACTCGAAGTGCCGCCGAGCGCGTTCACCCCGCCGCCTAAGGTCGATTCCGCGGTGGTCCGCCTGGTGCCGCACAGCACGATGCCGTATCCGGTCAAAGAGATCCGGGTGCTGAGCCGCATCACCACCGAAGCGTTCAACCAGCGCCGCAAGACCATCCGCAACAGTCTCGGCAACCTGTTCAGCGTGGAAGTGCTGACCGAGCTGGGCATCGATCCGGCCATGCGTGCAGAAAATATTTCCGTGGCGCAGTACTGCCAGATGGCCAACTGGCTGTCTGACAATCTGCCATCGAAGGAGAGCTAACCATGATTAATTCGCCTCGTGTTTGCGTCCAGGTGCAAAGCGTCTATATCGAATCGCAATCTTCTCCGGAAGAAGAGCGCTACGTCTTCGCTTATACCGTCACCATTCGCAATCTGGGGCGGAGTCAGGTTCAGCTGCTTGGCCGCTACTGGCTCATCACTAACGGCCACGGTCGTGAGACTGAAGTTCAGGGTGAAGGGGTGGTCGGCGAGCAACCGCATATTCCCGCCGGCGGTGAATATCAATATACCAGCGGCGCGGTCATTGAAACGCCGCTGGGAACCATGCAGGGTCATTATGAGATGATCGATATCGACGGCGCGCCGTTCCGTATCGAGATCCCTGTTTTCCGTCTCGCAGTTCCAACGCTCATTCATTAAAACAATGTCAACATACCTTATTGGCGACGTTCACGGTTGCTACGATGAACTGATCGCATTATTAGCGCAGGTTGAATTCGACCCGCGGAGCGATACGCTGTGGCTGACCGGCGATCTGGTAGCCCGTGGCCCGGGGTCGCTGGAGGTTCTGCGCTATGTCAAATCTCTGGGCGACAGCGTGCGACTGGTGCTGGGCAATCACGATTTACACTTGCTGGCGGTCTTCGCCGGCATCAGCCGCAACAAGCCGAAGGATCGTCTGAAATCACTGCTGGAAGCGCCGGATGCCGATGAGCTGCTTAACTGGCTGCGTCGTCAGCCGCTGCTCCAGGTGGACGAAGAGAAAAAGCTGGTGATGGCCCATGCCGGCATCACTCCGCAGTGGGATCTGGAGACCGCCCAGCACTGCGCGCGCGATGTTGAAGCGGTGCTCTCCAGCGACTCCTACCCTTTCTTCCTTGATGCCATGTACGGCGACATGCCGAATCACTGGAGCAACGAGCTGAGCGGCCTGGCGCGCCTGCGCTTTATCTCTAACGCTTTTACCCGCATGCGCTACTGCTTCCCGAACGGCCAGCTGGATATGTACTCGAAAGAAGCGCCCGAGGACGCCCCGGCGCCGCTGAAGCCGTGGTTTGCCATTCCTGGTCCGGTCAGCAGTGCCTACAGCATTGCCTTTGGCCACTGGGCGTCGCTGGAGGGACGCGGTACGCCGGAGGGCATTTACGCGCTGGATACCGGCTGCTGCTGGGGCGGTGAACTCACCTGCCTGCGCTGGGAGGATAAGCAGTACTTTACCCAGCCGTCGAACCGGCAGAAAAGCCTCGACGAAGGCGAAGCCGTCGCGTCCTGAAGAAACAGGCGCACTCCCCCGGACCCGCGCAAGCGCAGCGCCGCCGGGCAAGAACTGCGGACGCGGAGCCGCTTTTGTGTCGGGTGGCGGCTAACGCCTTACCCGACCTACGTTTACGTGCCATTTGTCAGCCGGGCAGCACTCTGGAAAGACGCATCCCGCGACGGGTAACATGGCGCAGAAAAGTAGTGGCAGCGTCATCCGCGCTGAATTCACGCCAAAGAAAACCCCGGTCACGCCAGACGCGACCGGGGTTTTTTCATTGCTATCCTTCCCGCTTAACGGCGTTCGAGGATCTCAAAGCAGTAGCTGTGGGAGTTCTGCGCGTCGGCGTCATGAAACTCGCTGAACACCGATTCCCACTGGTCCGGATCGTAATCCGGGAAATGGGTATCGCCTTCCACTTCCGCATCGATATGGGTCAGATAGAGCTTCTGCGCCTTTGGCAGGAACTGCTCATACACCCGACCGCCGCCGATCACCATGATCTCTTCCACATCGCCGCAGGCGGCAATCGCTTCGTCAACGGAGGAGACCCACTGCACGCGATCGTCGCTGCCTGGCTTGCTGCTGATCACGATATTTTTACGCCCCGGCAACGGGCGCCCAATGGATTCCCAGGTCAGACGCCCCATCACTACCGGCTTATTTAATGTGTTGCGTTTGAACCAGGCGAGATCGGCAGGCAGGTTCCATGGCATGGCGTTTTCCATACCAATGACGCGATCTACCGCTAACGCCGCAATCAGACTGATCATTCATTCATTCCTGAGTACAAAAAATTGTCGCCACTATACGGAAAGCGTACAACTTCGTCGACTGGCCGGAGGGTAAAGAATAAGAAAATTTTCTGATTTGCTGGCAAGCCCACGTTCACACCGTGGGCCGCCAGAACAGGATCCAAACGAAAACAGAATGTTACTGATTAGCGTCAGGCGGAGGGCTTATTTTCCGGCTCATCGGCGATATCGCCGGTGTGCCTGCCCTCTTCCGTCCCCTGCCAACCGTGACGCTGCACCAGCGACAGATGATGACGATCTTCGTTGATGATGCCGGTCAGCATATCGCTGGTCCGCTTGAAGACCGCCACCCGCGACGCCGCGTCGTTTT
This sequence comes from Klebsiella sp. GG_Kp173, assembly GCF_040062415.1. Taxonomy (NCBI): domain Bacteria; kingdom Pseudomonadati; phylum Pseudomonadota; class Gammaproteobacteria; order Enterobacterales; family Enterobacteriaceae; genus Klebsiella; species Klebsiella sp. GG_Kp173. The sequence goes on along the minus strand of NZ_JBEAFZ010000008.1, from coordinate 81,060 downwards.
CCGCCATCGCCACCATCTCTTCGACCATCTGCAGGTTGAAACGACGGAACAGATCGGCCCGCTCGCGCGCTTCATACGCGCCGAGCCCCAGCGCCTCCAGCGTCATTCGGCCGGATTTCAGCGCCGCCTCGAAGGTTTCACGCTCCGGGGCATCAACGCCAGCCTGACGCAGCTGGATATAGTGATCGACATCGCGGGCGCGGGAGATAATCTGCAGATGCGGAAAATGCTCTTTTACCCTCGCCACCAGCTCCAGGCTGACGTGCGGATCGTCAATGGCATTGATCAGTACCTCCGCCTTTTCGGCGCCGGCCGACTCCAGCAGATCGACCCGGGTGGCGTCGCCGTAGAAGACCTTCATATCAAATTTGCGCAGAGTATCGACATGGTCCGGGTCGTGATCGAGGATCACCATCTTCACCCCGCTGGAGAGCAGTAGTCGCCCGGCGATCTGCCCGAAGCGGCCAAAGCCGGCGACAATCACCCGCGGCTGCTCTTCATCAATCTCGTCCGCATCCCGCGCCTGGCCGCTGGACGATTTCTCCAGACGGGTCAACAGCACCAGCAGAATGGGGGTTGCCGCCATCGACAGCGCCACCGCCAGGGTCAGCGCCTTTGCCCATTCGCCGTCCAGCACCTCCGCCATCCGCGCGGCGCCAAAGACCACAAACGCGAACTCACTCCCCTGTCCCAGCAGCACCGCAAACCAGCGGCGCTGAGCGCGCGGCACGCCAAGCGGCCTGGCGATAAGCCACAGCATCAGCATTTTTATCGCCAGGAAACCCACCAGCAAAATCACGATACGCAGCGGATGGGTGACCAGGGTGCCGAAATCAATCGACATCCCGACGCCGATAAAAAACAGCCCCAGCAGCAGGCCTTTAAACGGCTCAATATCGCTTTCCAGCGCATGGCGATACTCGGAGCTGGCCAGCAACACCCCGGCGAGAAACGCCCCCATCGCCATCGACAGCCCCACCTCCTCCAGCAACAGTCCAAAGCCGAAGACCAGGAACAGGGCCACGGCGCTGAATACTTCGCGCAGACCGGAACGGGCGACAAAGCGCAGCAGCGGACGGGTCAGATAGCGCCCCAGCACCACCACCAGCGCCAGCGCCGCGGCCACCTTCAGCGCGGAAAGGGCAAAAGCCATCAGCGAAGTGGCGCCGCCGCTGGCCGCCAGCAGCGGGATCATCGCCACCAGCGGGATCGCCGCGATATCCTGGAACAGCAGCACCGCGAAGGCGCTGCGCCCCATCTGCGATACCGTCAGATTCCGCTCATTCATCGCCTGCATGGCGATCGCGGTTGATGAGAGCGCCAGGGTCATACCGATCAGCTCGGCCACCTGCCAACGCAACCCCAGCAGCATGCAGAAGAGGCCGATCAATACCCCACAGGCCACCATCTGCAGCGCACCGCCGCCAAACACCGAAGCGCGCAGCTTCCACAGACGCTGCGGATCCAGCTCCAGACCAATGACGAACAGCATCAGCACCACGCCAATCTCGGCAAAGTGCAGAATCGCCTCGGCGTCGGTCACCAGCCGCAGCCCCCACGGCCCAATAATACAGCCGGCGATGAGATAGCCCAGCACCGACCCAAGCCCAAGGCGGACGGCGATGGGCACAATCAGCGCCGCGGCGCCCAGGTAAATCAGCGCCTGTATCAGCGTATGGCTATCCATTTTGATGTGCCTCCTGCCAGTCGATTAAGCGTTGACGATAATGGCGGGCCTGCGCCTGCAGCGTTTCGTCATCGCAGATAAAGGTGCAGTGCATGGCGAACGGCGGCAGCCATTTCATCCCGCAGTAGAGCGCCGTGGCCTGCAGCGGCTGCGCCAGCACCGGGAAACCGGGAAACGAACCGATATCAAAGTGGCTTTCACCGCCGCCGGTGGTCACCGCCCACATCAGCGATTTACCGCGCAGCGCAATACCGTTATGGCCATAGGCCCAGCCGTGCGACAGCACTTTGTCCATCCACAGCTTCAGCAGCGGCGGCACGCTATACCACTGCATCGGGTGCTGCCAGATAACCAGATCGGCACGGGCGAGCGCCGCCTGCTCGGCGGCGACATCGATATTAAAGTCGGGATAGAGTTGATAGAGGGAGCGTATCTCTACGCCTTCAAGCGTCCCTGCTTGTTCAAGCATTCGCTTATTCGCATGCGAATGCTGCGGATAAGGATGCGCATAAATTATCAGAATCATTGATTGGCCTGCGTTAGCTCTTGTCGTAATCAGCAAGAGTGTAGACAGTTAAATGAACCGCTTACAATGATAACTGTGATTTATGTCGCGGTGGTGGACACAACGCGCGCCTGAATGGCAAACGTCAGGCCTTAATTATCCAGCTCATCCATAGATTTCACCTGATCGCGGTTAATCTGCTCCACGCGTCCGGTTTCGGCATTTTTGTAAGAGACCAGACCGGTATCATCATCCACCTGCGGTTTACCGCTGGTGACAATGGTCTTGCCGTCGGTGGTTTTGATCGACTGATTCGATGAGCAGCCGGCCACGAACATGATTGCCGTCGCTGCCAGTGCGGATGCCACCAGAATATTGTTCCGCATTGTATCCTCCTGTCTTTTCATCAATAGGTATCGTTATGGTGCTAACTATAGTTAGCCTGACCCGACAGGGGGTTAAAAGCAGAACTCTCTGAAGATGGCCGCGGCCAAAAAAAATGGGCTGACGAAGTCGTCAGCCCAGGTGTGTTGCTATCCGGCCAGGCCGGAGCGCTTATTTGGTGATTTGCGCGTGCATTTCCTGAACCGAAATCACCTTGTCGGTGGCGTCAGCGTTCAGCGCCATCGCGGTGGCAAAGCCGCCGTTCAGGGTGGTGTCATAGTGCACCTTGTACTGCAGCGCGCTGCGGCGAATCAGCTTGGAGTCTTCAATCGCCTGACGACCTGCGGTGGTGTTGATGATGTAGGTATATTCGCCATTCTTGATGCGGTCCTGAATGTGCGGACGACCTTCATGCACCTTGTTCACCAGACGCGGGTTGATGCCCGCTTCGCCCAGCACAATCGCCGTGCCGTGAGTCGCATCCAGCTCGAAGCCAAACTTCAGCAGCTTCGCTGCCAGGTCGACCACTCGCTCTTTGTCGCCTTCGCGGACGGAGAGCAGCGCGCGACCCTGTTTCTTCATGGTCGAGTTGCTGCCCAGCTGCGCTTTGGCGAACGCTTCGGCAAAGGTACGGCCAACGCCCATCACTTCCCCGGTGGAACGCATTTCTGGCCCTAACAGCGGGTCAACGCCCGGGAATTTGTTGAACGGCAGGACCACCTCTTTCACCGAGTAGTACGGCGGGATGATCTCTTTGGTCACGCCCTGCTGCGCCAGCGTCTTACCGGCCATCACGCGCGCCGCCACTTTCGCCAGCGGTACGCCGGTGGCTTTGGAGACGAACGGCACGGTGCGCGCCGCACGCGGGTTGACTTCAATCAGATAGACTTCGTTATCTTTCACCGCGAACTGGACGTTCATCAGACCGCGAACCTGCAGCTCGAAGGCCAGCTTCTGCACCTGCTCGCGCATCACATCCTGAATCTCTTTGCTCAGGGTATAGGCTGGCAGGGAACAGGCGGAGTCGCCGGAGTGGACGCCTGCCTGTTCGATATGCTCCATGATGCCGCCAATCAGCACCATTTCGCCATCGCAGATGGCATCGACATCCACTTCAATCGCGTCGTCGAGGAAGCGGTCCAGCAGCACTGGCGCGTCGTTGGAGACGCTGACCGCAGTCTGGAAGTAGCGGCGCAGATCCTGCTCGTCATAGACGATCTCCATCGCCCGACCGCCGAGCACGTAAGACGGACGCACCACCAGCGGGTAGCCAATCTCTTTCGCTTTCTCTACCGCCTGCTCAATGGCGGTAACGGTGGCGTTCGCCGGCTGCTTCAGCTTCAGACGGTCAACCGCGTGCTGGAAGCGCTCACGGTCTTCCGCCCGGTCGATAGCGTCCGGGCTGGTACCAATAACCGGTACGCCTGCGGCTTCCAGGGCGCGCGCCAGCTTCAGCGGAGTCTGCCCGCCGTACTGCACGATAACGCCTTTTGGCTTCTCGATGCGCACGATTTCCAGCACGTCTTCCAGGGTGACCGGCTCGAAGTACAGACGGTCGGAAGTGTCGTAGTCGGTAGAGACGGTTTCCGGGTTACAGTTGACCATGATGGTCTCGTAACCGTCTTCGCGCAGCGCCAGCGAGGCGTGTACGCAGCAGTAGTCAAATTCGATACCCTGACCGATACGGTTCGGGCCGCCGCCGAGGACCATGATTTTATCGCGGTCAACGGACGGGTTGGACTCGCACTCTTCTTCATAGGTGGAGTACATGTAGGCGGTATCGGTGGCGAATTCCGCGGCGCAGGTGTCCACGCGCTTGTAGACCGGGTGCAGGTCATACTGGTCGCGCAGTTTACGGATTTCCGCTTCCCGCACGCCCGCCAGCTTCGCCAGACGCGCATCGGCAAAGCCTTTACGTTTCAGGGTGCGCAGGAAGTCAGCGTCGAGGCCGTTGATGCCCACTTCCGCCACTTTCTCTTCCAGACGGACCAGCTCTTCAATCTGCACCAGGAACCAGCGGTCGATGTTGGTCAGGTTGAAGACGCCGTCAACCGAGAGGCCCGCGCGGAACGCGTCGGCGATGTACCAGATACGCTCAGCGCCGGCGTCTTTCAGCTCGCGGCGGATTTTGGTCAGCGCTTCCGGATCGTCGAGGCTCACTTTCGGATCGAAGCCGGTGGCGCCCACTTCCAGACCGCGCAGCGCTTTCTGCAAGGATTCCTGCTGGGTACGGCCAATCGCCATCACTTCGCCGACGGACTTCATCTGGGTGGTCAGACGGTCATTGGCGCCGGCGAATTTTTCGAAGTTAAAGCGTGGGATTTTAGTGACCACGTAGTCGATGGACGGCTCGAAGGAAGCCGGGGTACGGCCGCCGGTGATGTCGTTCATCAGCTCGTCGAGGGTGTAACCTACTGCCAGCTTGGCTGCCACTTTGGCAATCGGGAAACCGGTGGCTTTGGAGGCCAGCGCCGAGGAGCGGGAAACGCGCGGGTTCATTTCAATAACGATCAGGCGACCGTTTTTCGGGTTGACCGCGAACTGAACGTTAGAGCCGCCGGTTTCGACGCCGATTTCACGCAGCACCGCCATCGAGGCGTTACGCATGATTTGGTATTCTTTGTCGGTCAGGGTCTGCGCCGGCGCAACGGTGATGGAGTCACCGGTGTGGATCCCCATGGCGTCGAAGTTTTCGATAGAGCAGACGATGATGCAGTTGTCGTTCTTATCGCGCACCACTTCCATCTCATACTCTTTCCAGCCGATCAGCGATTCATCAATCAGCAGCTCGTTGGTAGGAGAGAGATCCAGGCCGCGGGTACAAATCTCTTCAAACTCTTCGCGGTTATAGGCGATGCCGCCGCCGGTGCCACCCATGGTGAACGACGGACGGATGATGCACGGATAGCCGACGTCAGCCGCTACCGCCAGCGCCTCTTCCATCGTATGGGCGATACCTGAACGCGCGGTGTCGAGACCGATTTTTTTCATCGCGATATCGAATCGGCGACGGTCTTCGGCCTTGTCAATCGCATCGGCGGTGGCGCCAATCATGGTCACGCCGAATTCAGCCAGCACTCCCTGACGCTCCAGCTCCAGCGCGCAGTTCAGCGCCGTCTGGCCGCCCATGGTCGGCAGCACCGCGTCCGGGCGCTCTTTTTCGATGATTTTGCGCACCACTTCCCAGTGAATCGGCTCGATGTAGGTGGCATCGGCCATTTCCGGGTCGGTCATGATGGTCGCCGGGTTAGAGTTCACCAGGATAACGCGGTAGCCCTCTTCGCGCAGGGCTTTACAGGCCTGGGCGCCGGAGTAGTCAAACTCGCACGCCTGGCCGATAACAATCGGGCCCGCGCCCAGAATCAGGATACTTTTTATGTCTGTACGTTTTGGCATGGCTCTTATACTCCTGATTATTTCGCGGACTGACGGTATTGCTCAATTAACTCGATAAAGTGGTCGAACAGCGGCGCGGCATCGTGCGGCCCCGGGCTCGCTTCAGGGTGCCCCTGGAAGCTGAACGCCGGCTTGTCGGTGCGATGGATCCCCTGCAGGGTGCCGTCGAACAGCGACTTGTGGGTCACGCGCAGGTTGGCCGGCAGCGTCGCCTCATCCACGGCGAAGCCGTGGTTCTGGGCGGTGATCATCACCACGTTATTATCAATATCTTTCACCGGGTGGTTGCCGCCGTGGTGGCCGAACTTCATCTTAATGGTCCTGGCGCCGCTCGCCAGCGCCAGCAGCTGATGGCCGAGACAGATGCCGAACACCGGAATATCGGTCTCGAGGAATTTTTCAATCGCCTCGATAGCGTAATCACACGGCGCCGGGTCGCCTGGGCCGTTGGAGAGGAAAATACCGTCCGGATTCAGCGCCAGCACATCCGCCGCCGACGTCTTCGCCGGCACCACCGTCAGGCGGCAGCCGCGGTCAACCAGCATGCGCAGGATGTTGCGTTTCGCGCCGAAGTCATACGCCACGACGTGGAACGGCAGCTCGCTTTCCGCTTTCGCTTCCGGCAGGTCGCCCGCCAGGGTCCAGCTACCTTGCGTCCAGCTGTAGGTTTCTGCGGTGGTCACTTCCTTCGCCAGGTCCATGCCGTTCAGGCCCGGGAACGCTTTCGCTTTTTCCAGCGCCAGCTGGGCATCCGGGCTGTCGCCCGCGATGATGCAGCCATTCTGCGCCCCTTTCTCACGCAGCAGACGCGTCAGCTTGCGGGTATCGATATCGGCAATCGCCACGATGTTATGGCGCTTCAGATAGGAAGAGAGGTCTTCGGTACTGCGGAAGTTGCTGGCAATCAGCGGCAGGTCGCGAATAACCAGACCCTGAGCATGTACCTGAGAAGATTCTTCATCGGCGGCGTTGGTGCCGACATTACCAATATGAGGATAAGTAAGAGTGACGATTTGGCGGGAATAGGAAGGATCAGTGAGGATTTCTTGATAACCGGTCATTGAAGTATTGAAAACGACTTCCCCAACCGCCGTGCCGGTTGCCCCGATGGCCCGACCGTGAAACTGGGTTCCGTCTTCCAGAACCAATAGCGCTGACTTAATCAAAACATCCTCCAGAGAATATCCACTCACTTTATTTGCATATTAATTCATAAACACGATCTGAATCAATGCAAATCTGTTGCCCGCAGATTTTTGGCAAACGGCGGCATTCTGGAGAGATGTCGGATAAAAGTCAACTTAAAGCGGAGATTTTTAATGTCATTTTACGCCACTGGCGCATAACACGTGATTTTTACGCCAAAAAGATCAACAAACCTGGCTGAGAAAACGCTTGCGGACGGCGAAGAGTGTAAAATCTGGCGCTGGACGGCAAAAAAGTGGACCAGATGGTCAAAATTTACATTTCATTCACTTGAAAACCGAACAATACCCTAACTTATAGCCAATTCAGAAAAATAACAACCTAAAGCGGCCAAAAATAAAAAAGGGCAACAAAATATTGCCCCTTGCATCAATAACTTATTGATAGCAATAACCACATCACGATGGGTAATAATCGTTATAAACTATTCAGATCAAGCACGTCACGCATATCAAAGAGTCCGATTTTCTTGCCTTTCAGCCACAATGCAGAGCGAACTGCGCCATTAGCAAAGGTCATTCGACTGGAGGCTTTATGGGTGATCTCGATACGTTCGCCAATATCAGCAAACATCGCCGTATGCTCCCCGACGATATCCCCCGCGCGGACGGTGGCGAAGCCAATGGTGCCCGGGACGCGTTCGCCAGTGTGGCCTTCACGGCTGTAGACCGCGCAGTCCTTGAGATCTTTGTTCAATGCTCCGGCGATCGCTTCGCCCATCGCCAGCGCGGTGCCTGACGGCGCATCCACTTTATGCCGATGGTGCGCTTCGATAATTTCGATGTCGGTGTAGTCGCCCATCACCTTCGCCGCCTTCTCCAGCAGCTTTAACAGGACATTGACGCCGACGCTAAAGTTAGCGGCGAAGACAATGGCAATCTCCTGCGCGGCGTCGCGAATCGCCTGCTTGCCGGCGTCGTCAAAACCGGTGGTGCCGATGACCATCCCTTTGCCGTGGTCGCGGCAAAACGCCAGATGGTTCAGCGTGCCTTCCGGGCGGGTAAAATCGATCAACACGTCGAAATCATCTTTTACCGCCGTCAGGCTGCTTTGCACCGTGACGCCCGCTTTGCCGGCACCCGCCAGCTCGCCGGCGTCGCTGCCCACCAGGCTGGACCCTTCGCGCTCCAGCGCCGCGCCCAGCGCCACTCCATCCATCTGCAGCGCAGCCTGAATTAACTGGCGTCCCATCCGGCCGCCCGCGCCGGCGATGGCCACGCGGATTTGTGCATCATGCATAGCTATTCTCTTTTGTTAACATTACGTAAATTGTTTTCAGAGTAACCAGCCCGTCAGCGGGCCGCTACTCAAAAACGCCGATAATTAGAAATTTATGACAAACGGCGGACGATATCAGTAAAAACTATACGATTGTGCCGCAATTCCTCGTTTACGCAGTGATAACCAGGATGGCGAATGATGATGCCCCGCCCGCCGGTGCGGGCGAAGGCCATGTTGCAGAGGGTTACAGCGGGAAAAGCGCGCCGGCGGGAAACGCGGATAAAAACCAGGTCACCGCCAGCAGATCGGCGCTACCGCCGGGGCTGAGATGGCGGGCAATCAGATCGTCATCAAACTGGCGCAGCGCCTCCAGGCCACCGTCAGCCAGTACGCCGCCCTGCCACAGCAGCCGCTGCGCCTCCTGCTGGACATAGTTCAGCCCGGCCAGCCCGCCGCGAGACACCAGATTGGTGTCATCATTCCATGCCATCAGATGCAGCAGGGTTTGCAGCAGCGCCAGATTGCTGTCGCCAGTCTCCTCCATCATGCGGTTAAAGACCGGTAACGCCTGGGTACGCACGGTCAGGAATCCGCTCTCCGCCTCGCCGCGGGCGCCGGAGAAACCGTAGCGCAGAAAATGAATCTCGCCTTTGCTCAGCCGTTCCCCGCTGGCGGAGGACAATTCCTGCATAACCATGCCGCGACAGAAGCGCGCCACCTGGTCGCAAAGTCGGTGCTGCTCTACCGGCTCGCCTTTCGAGACCAACCTGCCCGCCGCCGCGCTGAGCAGGCCAAAAGCGAAGATCGCCCCTCGATGGGTATTCACCCCGCCGGTGACCTCCAGCATATCGTTCTCGCAGGCCATTCCCACCGGACGCAGCATCATCAATACCTGCTCCGGCGCGACCGCCGCGGTATCGTGGCCCATGATAAAAAACTTCTCCATCCACGGCGCCACCACCGCGGTACTGGCCTCAAACGAGGCCAGATCCATATCCCGGTGCGCGCCAGCGTTACGAATATCCACCAGCCCGGGCTTTGGGGTCAGGCGAACTTCGGTCAACAGCGCGCGCTCTACCGCGCTGACCACCTCTTCGGCGCTCAGTGGTTTCCCGCGTAGCACACGCGGAGGTTGAATTAACACGTCGCTCATAGCCTTTCCCCTCTGCGCTTAGTCGCTGTTTTTCACCTGATGGATCACATCGATGACCGAACCGTCGCGATAGCGGACTACCGCCACCACCCGATCGGTAAATTCGATCGCTTTCGGTTTGCCCGTCAGCAGCTCCGCGCGCTGCTGCAGTTCCTCAATGGTCATCAGCGGAATACCGGCGTTGTGTAAATTGTCGATCAGGTCCTGGCGCGCCGGGTTTATCGCAATGCCATGGTCGGTGACCAGCACATCCACGCTGGCTCCCGGCGTCACGCGGGTCAGCACTTTTTCCACGACGCAGGGAATGCGGCCGCGAACTAACGGTGCGGTAATGATGGTCAGATCCGCGCCGGCGGCGGTATCGCTATGTCCGCCTGACGCGCCGCGCAGCACGCCGTTGGAGCCGGTCATCACGTTGACGTTAAAGTCGGTGTCAATTTCCAGCGCGCTGAGCATCACTACGTTTAAGCGCTCGCAGGAGGCCCCTTTGGAACCCGGGCTGGCATACTGATTAGTAGAGATTTCGACGTGGTTCGGGTTCTGCGCCAGCGAGCGCGCCGCATCGCCATCGAACGATTGGGTGTCGAGCAGCGTTTTAATCAGCCCTTTCTCATGCAGGTCGACCATCGTCCCGGTGATGCCGCCAAGGCCGAAACTGGCGGTAATGCCGTTGCGGCGCATTTTGTCTTCCAGGAAGCGGCTCACCGCCAGCGAGGCGCCGCCGGTGCCGGTCTGCAGCGAGAAACCATCTTTAAAGTAACCGGAATGTTCAACCACTTTCGCCGCCTGGCGGGCGATCAGCAGCTCGCGCGGGTTGCTGGTCAAACGAATGGCGCCCGCGGTGATTTTTTGCGGATCGCCCACTTCGTCCACCTGAACGATCAGATCCACCTGATCCTGGGCGATACTGGCCGGGTAGTTAGGGTAATCCACCCACTCTTCGGTCAACAGCACGACGCATTTGGCATGTTCCGCATCAACGCGCGCGTAGCCCAGCGAGCCGCAGCGCGACTTACCGCTAAAGCCGTTGGCGTTGCCAAACTCATCGCAGCAGGGAACGCCGAGGAACGCCACGTCAATGGACAGCTCACCGCTTTGGATCAGCTGTACGCGACCACCGTGAGAGTGGATCTGCACCGGATTTTCCATCAGGCCGGCGGAGATCTCCTCGCCAAGCTTGCCGCGCAGACCGGAGGTGTAGATCTGACGGATCACGCCGTTTTTAATATGCTCAATCAGCGGCCAGTGGGCGTCGATCAGCGAACTGGACGCCAGGGTCAGATCGCGAAATCCCATCTCCGCTAGCTTCGCCACCACCATATTGACCACTTTGTCACCGCCGCGAAACGCGTGGTGGAACGAGATGGTCATGCCGTTTTGCAGGCCGGAGCGACGGATTGCCGTTTCCAGCGAGTCGCAGATTTTACGCTGACGCTTTTCCGTCTCACTAGCAAGCCACGGACTTTTCGCCGTCACGCCGTTGTAAGGGGTCAATCCTTCCGGCATCACGTACTGCTGATTAAGCATTGCTACTGTCTCTTTCATCTTATTCCCCTTAATCACGAATACCGGAAGCCGAAAGCGCCACCACTTTGCGCGCGTGGTCGATAATCGGTCCATCGATCATCTTACCGTTCAGCGACACCACGCCCAGACCGCGCGACTCTGCCTCTTCCGCCGCGGCAATCACCTCCAGCGCATGGTCGACCTCTTTTCGCGTCGGGGCATAGACCTGGTGCAGCAGTTCGATCTGGCGCGGGTTGACCAGTGATTTCCCGTTGAAGCCGAGGTTCTTCGCCAGATTCGCTTCCGCAAGAAATCCCTCTTCATTATTAATATCCGACCACACCACGTCATAGGCGGCGATGCCGGCAACCCGCGCAGCATGTAGCACGGCGCAGCGGGCATAGAACAGCTCAGTGCCGTCGCCGCGGGAGGTGCCCATATCCATCACGTAATCGAAAGCCGCCAGCGCGATGGCCGACAGACGCGGGCTGGCGCGGGCGATCTCGACCGCGTTTACCACCCCCAACGCCGACTCGATGGCCGCCATGAGCCTGGTGCTGCCCACTTCGCGGCCGCACGCACGCTCAATACGCTCAACGTGAGCTTCCAGCTCATGGATATCTTCTTTGCTGTCGGTTTTCGGCAGGCGCACCATATCCACGCCCGCACGAACCACGGCTTCCAGATCGGCCAGTCCAAACGGGGTATTTAGTGGGTTAATGCGCACCACCGTTTCGATATCCTGATACAGCGGGTGCTGCAGCGCCTGATACACCAGCAGACGAGCGGTATCTTTCTCGCGCAGCGAAACGGCATCTTCAAGGTCGAACATCACCGCATCGGCGCCGTAGACGAATGAAGTACTTAACATGGCGGCATTGGCGCCGGGGATAAACAGCATACTGCGACGTGGTTTCATAGCTGGCTCCATTGCAATTGAGACTGTTGCGCCGCACGCAGGGCCGCAGCCTGAACTCGGGCGCGCAGAACGCACTCCAGCGCCCCTTTATCATCCACCACCACGTTGGCCTGGCTAACACCGAGCTGCGTCAGGGTTTCTCTGACCACTCGCTCAATCGCATCGCCAAACTGCTGCTTCACAATGCTGTCGATCTCCAGTTGAATGCCCGGCTGCGTCGCCGGCCCAATCCTGACCATCACATCGCTGGACTCCAGCGTGCCGGCCAGGGCGTCAATCTTCATTTCCATAGAGGCAAATCCTTTGTTATGGCGTAAAAATCAGGCGGTTTGATGTTCGCTTTCCGCCAGTTGCATCAGAAAAGAGAGGGTTCCCGGCGGCACCAGCGCCGCCACCGCCTGCCAGTTGCGCTGCCGGTACAGTTCGCGCACCCTTGAAGCCGATATCGGCCCGCCGTTTTTTTCGATCCGCGCCAGCTCAACGACCTCAACAGGCGGTGCGTCGCCCGGCGCTGCCAGCAACGCTTTCATACGCTGGTTGTAATGGCGGGTCAGCGAACACAGCGGCTCGGTGCCGACAAAACGATGGGTTATCTTCAGCGCCGGGGCTAAATGTTCGCGGAACAGCTGGAGATCGATCTGGTTGTGGCAGTCATCCACCACCCCCTGTTCTTTGAGGAAGTAGCCGGGGAAGGTGGCCCGCGAGATGAGGTATGCCGAACCGGGATGCAGCGTCACTTTGTCGATGCCGGCAATCCCTTTTTCGATTAGCGTGTAGCGATCCTGATACGTGAAACGGGAGGCATCCTCTTTCACCACAAACAGGTGTAGCCAGTCGCATTGACGGGCCGCCTGCTCCACCAGCCAGCGGTGGCCGAGCGTGAACGGGTTGGCGTTCATCACGATAGCGCCGATTTTGCGTCCCGGCTGACGGTACATCGCCAGCTGGCGGCAGTAGCGGGTCAGCCGTTCGCGGCTATTTTCCAGTAACACGGCGAGATTGCCGGCCTGGGCAATTGGCCAGAAGCCGGCGCCGGCAAAGAGCGCGGCGTTACAGGGCTTAGTGAATAAAAACAGTTCGCTGCGCCCCAGTTCGTAAGCCAGGGTGAGTAATTCTGTCAGTAGCTTAAGGCTCAGCCCCTCCCCCTGCAGCGAGGGGTCGATAGCGATGCACTTCAGCACGTTGCCGGCGATGGCGCCGCAGCCGACCAGCCGCCGCCGGTACTCGGCGATAATGGCCATTTCGCAATCAGCCTCTAATGAGAGCTGATGCTGACGGAGAAAGAGGTCAATCGCCTCTCGCCGCGATTTATCCTTCCGTAGCTGAACGCGTTTTAATATCAGAGTCATTTTTTAGCGCTTCGTTATTCCAAAACGACCTGTATTTCGCCAGCGTTCGGCTATCGATTCTTGTATTTAAATCACAGTTTTTCTCGTCGCTTAATTGGCTTTATGGTTTTTATGTTGTTAATTCATTCAGCATAATAAAAATAATTAAATTAATTAAAAACACGAGTATTCAGTGAAGGTTATCACACCTTAACACTGAGTCTATTTATTACTATGCGCCGGTCTTATTACTTCATTGATAAACAGGATAACGTTTATGACTAACATGAGCCAGGCTCCGGCGACGGAGAAAAAAGGCGTGAGCGACCTGCTGGGATTTAAAATCTTCGGCATGCCGTTACCCCTTTATGCGTTTGCGTTAATTACGCTATTACTTTCCCACTTCTTTAATGCGTTACCCACCGACCTGGTTGGAGGCTTTGCCATTATGTTTATTATCGGCGCCCTGTTTGGCGAAATAGGTAAACGCCTGCCGATATTCAACAAATATATCGGTGGTGCGCCAGTGATGATCTTTCTGGTGGCAGCATATTTCGTTTATGCCGGTATTTTCACGCAGAAAGAGATCGATGCCATCAGTAACGTCATGGATGAGAGTAACTTCCTTAACTTATTCATCGCCGTATTAATTACCGGCGCGATCCTGTCGGTTAACCGTCGTCTGCTGCTGAAATCGCTGCTCGGCTACATCCCGACCATCCTGATGGGCATTGTCGGCGCGTCGATTTTCGGTATCGTCATCGGCCTGGTGTTCGGCATCCCGATGGATCGCATTATGATGCTGTACGTCCTGCCGATCATGGGCGGCGGCAACGGCGCGGGCGCGGTACCGCTGTCGGAAATTTATCACTCCGTTACCGGTCGGTCTCGCGAAGAGTACTATTCAACCGCTATCGCTATTCTGACCATCGCCAATATCTTTGCCATCGTCTTTGCCGCCGTACTCGATATCATCGGTAAAAAACACACCTGGCTGAGCGGCGAAGGCGAACTGGTGCGCAAAGCCTCGTTTAAAGTCGAAGAAGACGAAAAAGCGGGCCAGATCACCCATCGCGAAACCGCCGTCGGCATGGTGCTGGCCACCACCTGCTTCCTGCTGGCCTACGTGATGGCGAAGAAAATCCTGCCCAGCATTGGCGGTGTATCGATTCACTATTTTGCCTGGATGGTGCTGATCGTCGCGGCGCTGAACGCCTCTGGCCTCTGCACACCCGAAATCAAAGCTGGCGCCAAACGCCTGTCGGACTTCTTCTCCAAACAGCTGTTGTGGGTGCTGATGGTCGGCGTCGGCGTCTGCTACACCGACCTGCAGGAAATCATCAACGCTATTACCTTCGCTAACGTCGTCATCGCCGCGGTTATCGTCGTTGGCGCGGTGGTTGGCGCGGCCCTGGGGGGCTGGATGATTGGCTTCTTCCCGATTGAATCAGCGATCACCGCGGGTCTGTGTATGGCCAACCGCGGCGGTTCCGGTGACCTGGAAGTGCTCTCTGCCTGTAACCGTATGAACCTTATCTCTTATGCGCAAATCTCCTCCCGCTTGGGTGGCGGTATTGTGCTGGTCATCGCCAGCATCGTGTTCGGCATGATGATTTAACCCATTTGCACGATGGCGCCGTTCAACGGACGACGAATAGCATCGCCAGGGTCCAATGCCGGGAGCGGCAGAGGGAAATCCACCCTGCTCCTTAGCCGGGAATGCCAGAAACGTCGCCAGGCAGCGCGCCATCGTGCCCCTATTTTGAGAGGTATACATGACTGATGCTGCGCTGCTAGGCGAAGGCTTCACCCTGATGTTTCTCGGCATGGGCTTTGTGCTGGTGTTCCTGCTGCTGCTCATCTTCGCCATCCAAGGGATGTCCCTCGCCGTTAACCGTCTGTTTCCCGAGCCGCTTCCGGCGTCAAAACCGGCACCGGCCGCCGTCGCGCCCGCCGACGACTTCGCCCGCTTAAAGCCGGCGATTGTCGCCGCCATTCACCACCATCGCCGTTTGCACCCTTAATTCACGGAGGAATTCATGACCGTTGCCATTACCGATGTCGTCCTGCGCGACGCCCACCAGTCCCTGTTCGCCACCCGCCTGCGCCTCGACGATATGCTCCCCGTCGCCGCTCAGCTTGACGACGTCGGCTACCGCTCCCTCGAGTGCTGGGGCGGGGCCACCTTTGATGCCTGCATCCGCTTTCTCGGCGAGGACCCGTGGGTCCGCCTGCGCGAGCTAAAAAAAGCGATGCCGAAAACCCCGCTGCAGATGCTGCTCCGCGGCCAGAACCTGCTCGGCTACCGCCACTACGCCGATGACGTGGTGGCACGCTTCGTGGAGCGCGCCGTCAAAAACGGCATGGACGTCTTCCGTGTCTTCGACGCCATGAACGACCCGCGCAACATGCAGGCCGCCCTGCAGGCGGTCCGCAGCCACGGCGCCCACGCCCAGGGCACGCTTTCGTATACCACCAGCCCGGCGCACACCCTGCAGACCTGGCTCGACCTCACCGAACAGCTGCTGGAGACCGGCGTCGACTCCATCGCCATCAAGGACATGTCCGGCATTCTGACGCCGCATGCCGCCTTTGAGCTGGTCAGCGAAATCAAAAAACGCTTTGATGTCACCCTGCACCTGCACTGCCACGCCACCACCGGCATGGCGGAGATGGCCCTGCTGAAGGCCATTGAAGCCGGGGTCGACGGCGTGGATACGGCGATTTCGTCCATGAGCGCCACCTACGGCCACCCGGCCACCGAGGCGCTGGTGGCCACCCTCGCCGGCACGCCGTACGACACCGGCCTGAATATCCACAAGCTGGAGAGCATCGCGGCCTGCTTCCGCGAGGTGCGTAAGAAGTACCACGCCTTCGAGGGCCAGCTGAAGGGCACCGACAGCCGTATCCTGGTGGCCCAGGTGCCGGGCGGGATGCTCACCAACCTCGAAAGCCAGCTGAAGCAGCAGAACGCCGCGGACAGGCTCGACCAGGTGCTGGCGGAAATCCCCCGCGTGCGCGAGGACCTCGGCTTCATCCCGCTGGTCACCCCGACCTCGCAGATTGTCGGCACCCAGGCGGTGCTCAACGTCCTCACCGGCGAGCGCTACAAAACCATCGCGAAGGAGACCGCCGGCATTCTGAAAGGTGAATACGGCCGCACCCCGGCGCCGGTGAACGCCGCCCTGCAGGCGCGGGTGCTCGACGGCACCGACGCCATCACCTGCCGCCCGGCGGACCTGCTGAAGCCGGAGCTGGCGCAGCTGGAAGCGGATGTCAGACGCCAGGCGCAGGAGAAAGGCATCACGCTTGCCGAAAACGCCATCGACGACGTGCTGACCGTGGCGCTGTTCCCGCAAATCGGCCTGAAGTTCCTTGAGAACCGCCATAACCCGGCGGCCTTTGAACCGCTGCCGCAGGCGGAAGAAGCCAGACCTGCCGCGAAGACAGAGAAACCTGCCGCCTCCGGCGTCTACACCGTGGAAGTGGAAGGTAAAGCCTTTGTGGTGAAGGTCAGCGACGGCGGCGACGTCAGCCAGCTCAGCGCCGCGCCGGTGGCCGCTACGCCTGCTGCCGCCCCGGCCCCGGCCGGCGCCGGCACCCCGGTGACCGCCCCGCTGGCGGGCAATATCTGGAAGGTGCTGGCCGCGGAAGGCCAGGCGGTGGCCGAAGGCGAGGTGCTGCTGATTCTGGAAGCCATGAAGATGGAGACCGAAATCCGCGCCGCGCAGGCCGGCACCGTGCGCGGTATCGCGGTGAAGTCCGGCGACGCGGTGGCGGTCGGCGACACCCTGATGACCCTGGCGTAAGGACGAGGAGCGGAAATGGAAAGTCTGAACGCCCTGATTCAGGGGATGGGGCTGATGCACCTGGGGTTCGGCCAGGCGGTGATGCTGCTGGTCAGCCTGCTGCTGCTCTGGCTGGCGATTGCCAGGAAGTTCGAGCCGTTACTGCTGCTGCCGATTGGCTTCGGCGGCCTGCTCTCCAATATTCCGGAGGCCGGCCTGGCGCTCACCGCCCTGGAGAGCCTGCTGGCCCACCACGACCCGGCGCAGCTGGCGGTGATTGCCGCGAAGCTCCACTGCGCGCCGGACGTCCACGCCATTAAGGACGCGCTGGCCCTGGCCCTGCCGTCGGTGCAGGGGCAGATGGAGAGCCTGGCGGTGGACATGGGCTACTCCGCCGGGGTGCTGGCCATCTTCTATAAGGTGGCGATTGGCTCGGGCATCGCGCCGCTGGTAATTTTCATGGGCGTCGGGGCGATGACCGATTTCGGCCCGCTGCTGGCCAACCCGCGCACCCTGCTGCTGGGGGCGGCGGCGCAGTTCGGTATCTTCGCCACCGTGCTCGGGGCGCTGACGCTGAACTACTTCGGCATCATCAGCTTCACCCTGCCGCAGGCGGCGGCCATCGGCATCATCGGCGGCGCCGACGGCCCGACGGCTATCTACCTGTCGGGCAAGCTGGCGCCGGAGCTGCTGGGGGCCATCGCGGTGGCGGCCTACTCCTACATGGCGCTGGTGCCGCTGATCCAGCCGCCGATCATGAAGGCGCTGACCACGAATAAGGAGCGGAAGATCCGCATGGTGCAGCTGCGTACGGTGAGTAAGCGGGAGAAGATCCTCTTCCCGGCGGTGCTGTTGCTGCTGGTGGCGCTCCTGCTGCCGGACGCCGCGCCGCTGCTGGGGATGTTCTGCTTCGGCAACCTGATGCGCGAGAGCGGGGTGGTGGAGCGGCTGAGCGACACGGTGCAGAACGCGCTAATCAACATCGTGACCATCTTCCTCGGGCTGTCGGTGGGAGCCAAGCTGGTGGCGGACAAGTTCCTGCAGCCGCAGACCCTGGGGATCCTGCTGCTGGGGGTGATCGCCTTCTGCGTGGGCACCGCGGCCGGGGTGCTGATGGCGAAGCTGCTGAACAGGTTCAGTAAGAACCCGATCAACCCGCTGATCGGTTCAGCCGGGGTGTCGGCGGTGCCGATGGCGGCGCGGGTGTCGAACAAGGTGGGTCTGGAAGCGGACGGGCAGAACTTCCTGCTGATGCACGCCATGGGCCCGAACGTGGCTGGGGTGATCGGCTCGGCGATCGCCGCCGGGGTGATGCTCAAGTACGTGCTGGCGATGTAGGCCGGCATCCTCTCCGGAGGCGTGGCCGTTACCTCGCCTCCGGGTCAGGATTAACAGCGCCCCCTTGCCATCGATCACTTTTCTGAAATTAGCGGTTCTGTGCGCCATCTGCGGGTTCTCGGGCCGCGAAACGGGGAAACTAATCATTTAATGTCTATTGGCGCTATGTATACCCGAAAAATCACCCACTGGTTTGCCAGGCGATCGTTTCAGAATCGCATCTTCCTGCTGATCTTATTCACCTCGACGATCGTTATGCTGGCGATGTCATGGTATCTGACCGACATTACCGAAGAGCGTCTGCATTACCAGGTCGGGCAGCGGGCGCTGATTCAGGCAATGCAGATTTCGGCGATGCCGGAGCTGGTCGAAGCGGTTCAGAAACGCGATCTCGCCAGAATCAAAGCGCTTATCGACCCCATGCGTTCGTTCTCCGACGCCACCTATATCACCGTCGGTGATGCCAACGGCCAGCGCCTCTATCATGTTAATCCTGATGAAATCGGCAAATCGATGGAGGGCGGCGATAGCGATGAAGCATTGTTAAACGCGAAAAGCTACGTGTCAGTGCGCAAAGGCTCGCTGGGCTCCTCGCTGCGCGGTAAATCACCGATTCAGGACGAGACCGGCAAGGTGATTGGCATTGTGTCGGTAGGCTATACCATTGAACAGTTAGAGAACTGGCTCAGCCTGCAGATAAGCTCGCTGCTGATCCCGATGGCGATCATGTTACTGCTTCTGCTCTACTGCGCCCGCCGCTTCTCGTTGCATATCAAAAAGCAGATGCTGAATATGGAACCTCAACAGCTGTCGCAGCTGTTGATCCAGCAAAGCGTGTTGTTTGAATCCGTGTTCGAAGGGCTCATCGCCATCGACTCCCGTTACAAGATCACCGCGATTAATCAGACTGCCCGCCGGCTGCTCAACCTGAGCCAACCGGAACCAACGCTTATCGGTAAAGGGATCAGCAGCGTTATTTCTCAGGAGGCTTTCTTCTACGATGCGCCGCAGACCAATAAAAAAGACGAGATCGTCACCTTCAATCATATCAAAGTGATCGCCAGCCGGATGGCGGTGATCTTAAATAATGAGCCACAGGGCTGGGTGATCAGCTTTCGTAGTAAAGACGATATCAACACCCTCAGCCTACAGCTCAGTCAGGTGCAACAGTATGCCGATAACCTGCGCGCCGTGCAGCATGAGCATCGCAATCTGATCTCCACCATCGCCGGCCTGCTGTTTCTTAAACGCTACGATCATGCGCTGGATCTGATCCAACAGCAGTCGGAAAGCCACCAGAAAGTGATCGATTTTATCGCGCGGAATTTCCAGGATAACCATCTGGCCGGGCTGTTGATCGGCAAGTATTACCGCGCCAAAGAGCTCGGTCTGGAACTGGTTTTCGATCCGGCCTGCTTCGTCGACAGATTACCCACCGCCCTTTCTCACAACGAATGGATCTCGATCGTGGGGAATCTGCTTGATAACGCCTACAATGCCAGCCTGCAACAGCCGCAGGGCTCAAAGCAGATAGAGTGCCTGATCAACAGCGACGGCCACGAGGTGATTATCGAGGTCGCCGATCAGGGATGCGGCATTGACGAGACGCTGCGCGATCGGATCTTCGAGCGCGGCGTCACCAGCAGCGTCAGCAAAGATCATGGCATCGGACTCTGGCTGGTTCGCAGCTACGTGGAACAGGCAGGCGGTAGCATCGTCGTCGAAAATAACCTTCCCTTTGGCACCATCTTTACTCTTTATATTCCCCTGACCCGAGATGAACATCATGGATAGCATCACCACTCTTATCGTTGAAGACGAACCTATGCTGGCGGAGATCCTGGTGGATAACATCAAACAGTTTCCCCAGTTCGACGTCATTGGCATTGCGGATAAACTCGAGAGCGCCAGGAAACAACTCAGACTGTATCAACCGCAGCTGATCCTGTTGGATAATTTCTTACCTGATGGCAAAGGTATCGATCTGATCCGCCATGCGGTCAGTACCCATTACAAGGGGCGGATCATCTTTATTACCGCTGATAATCATATGGATACCATCAGCGAAGCGCTGCGGCTGGGGGTGTTCGATTATCTAATTAAGCCGGTGCACTATCAGCGACTGCAGCACACCCTGGAGCGCTTCGCCCGCTATCGCAGCTCGCTGCGTTCCAGCGAACAGGCCAGCCAGATCCACGTGGATGCGCTGTTTAATATTCAGGCTCGGGAACAGACGGAACCGGCCAGCGCACCGCTACGCGGGATCGATGAAAGCACCTTTCAGCGCGTACTCCAGCTGTTTGCCGACCCGGCGGTGGTACATACCGCCGACTCGCTGGCGCGTATCCTTGGCAGCAGCAAAACCACCGCTCGCCGTTATCTGGAACAGGGAGTGAAGAACGACTTTCTGGAAGCGGAAATCAGCTACGGCAAGGTTGGCCGACCGGAGCGTATTTATCGCGGCAAACAGACCTACCCTGAGCAGATCTGAAACGTTTACGTCAGGGAATAGCTGATCACCAGCTGCCCCTTCTTCATCTTAATCTGACTAATGACAATGTCGCCCAGCTCCGCCAGACGGGCGACGTGGGTGCCACCGCAGGGATAGGCGGGCAGCTCGCCGAATCCCACTTTGCGCATGCCGTCAGCGAACGTCACCTGACGCGGTAAATCCTGCGCCTGCCATGCCTTTACTAGCGCCAGTAGCGCACTGGCGTCCGGCAGCGCGGCGCTATTCCTGCTGGCAAAGGTTATCCGCCCTTCGCCGGGCCAGTGGTGCGCTTTCACCGGTTGCCAGCCAAGCTGTTCGCCCGCCATGCCAAGCAGGTGGCCGGCAGAATGCAGATGAGCATGCAGCTGTCTCGCGGAGGCATCAATTTTCATTTCCACTTCACCGAGGGGAAGCTGTTGCGACAGAATATGCAGCACCCTGTCGCCGCGCACAACCACCGTCTCAACGGCCTGTCCGGCAATCCAGCCGCAATCCGCCGGTTGACCGCCCCCTTGCGGGTGAAACAGCGTCCGATCCAGTTCGATGGCGTAACGGCCATCCGCTTCTGCAGTGCAGGCGATGATCTGGGCGCGCCCGTCGGTAGCATCGCTGGTGTAATAAACCCGTTCAGTCATAGTGATTCTCCTCTCTGTTCGCCCAGTATATTATTAATACCGACAGCGATAATCCCATCATTCGCCAATGCACTCTTGCACCAGGAGCACAAATGAATCTGAACCTCCTGCCCGACCTTGCCCTCTTCGTACAGATCGTCGACCAGGGCAGCTTCTCCGCCGTCGCCCGCCAGAGCGGCATTACCCCTTCCGCGGTTAGCCGTAGCGTGTCGCGGCTGGAGCGAGAGATGGGCTGCAAACTGCTGCAGCGTACCACTCGCAAGCTGCGTCTGAGCGATGCCGGGGAAACGGTTTACCAGCATGCCCAGCAGATGCTGGAAGCGGCGCGACAGGCGATGGATTCCGCCGGCAGTCGCCAAACGGTCGCCCAGGGAAAGCTGACGCTCAGCGTACCGAAAGCCATCGGCCGCTTTGTGATCCATCCGCTGATGATGGCGTTTTTTCACCGTTACCCGCAGGTTGACGTCTGCCTGCGGCTGGAAGATCGCCCTCTGGATTTTATCGATGACGGTATCGATCTGGCGCTACGCATCACCGATACCCCCTCGCCCGGCCTGCATGGCAAACCGCTGATGCCGGTCACGCACGTTATCTGCGCCACTGAGACCTATTTACAGCGCCACGGTATGCCGCACACGCCGCAGGAACTGCGGGTGCACAGCTGCATCAGCCTTGGCGAAACGCCCGCCGACGCGCGCTGGAAGTTCCGTCGGGAAGGGAAAATCGAAACGGTGCAAACATACGGGCGGTACGCCGCCAACCATACCGCCGTGCGCCTCGACGCGGTTAAGCAGCATCTGGGGATCGGCAGCCTGCCGCTGTTCACCGCCCGCGAGGCGCTGGCGAATGGCGACATTGTGCAGGTGCTGCCCGAGTGGGAATTTATCAGCAGCTACTCCGGCGATCTGTGGCTGCTGTGGGCGGGAGATAAGCATATGCCCGCCAGAATGCGGGCGATGATTGATTATCTCAGCGAGACGGTGCCTGCGCTGAACGCAGGCAGCACAGAGCCAGCGAAATAACCGCAAACCACGGAATGATAACCCCCAGCACGAACCAGATCCCGGAGCGGCCGATGTCATGCATCCGCCGGCAGCCAACTGCCAACAGGGGGATCGCCATCAACAGCAGCCACAGCGCCGCAAATGGTATGACCACAAAGCTGAGGATGCCGTAGCGAGGGTCTACGCGGGTCGCCAGGCACCAGACGGCCAGCGGCGCGCTGGCGAGCAGTAGATTGATAAGAAAAAACGTCCAGAACTGCTGTCGGCTGGCCCGGCCGCTAAAATTAAAGGTCTCTTTCCAGCCGCTCAAATACGCCTGTCCATAGGTCATTGCTTCTCTCCTTGAAGATTGGGTGGGTATTACGGCGCCAGGGCAATCACCTCCGCCGCCCAGCGCTGAAACCCTTCCACGTCGATATCCAGCGCCACCTGGGCATTCGCCGGCTGACCCAGTCGTCCTTCAATATCCACCACCGTGGTGCCGGCGGTCCAGGTGCCCTGCGTCTCCACCGCCACAAAACATGGCTGCAGAGTGAACAGTTCCGGGCGGGCCAGCCATGCGATAGCGCAGAGATCGTGCATTCGCAGACCACTGCTCATGCTGCCGCTGCGATAGTGGCTAAACAGCGCATGGAGCATTTTACCGGTCTGGTTCAGCGTCGGCAGGGTCGCGAGATAATCTGCCGTCAGCAGCGCCCGATTGGTGACGTCCAGCCCGCACATCACAATCTCCAGCCCGCTGTGGAAGACTTTCGCGGCGGCTTCCGGGTCGATGGCAATATTGAATTCGGCATTCGGCGTAAAATTGCCGCGACCCGCCGAGCCGCCCATGATCACCAGCCGGCGAATGTTGAATACGCATTCCGGATACTGGGTCAGCAGCAGCGCAATATTAGTCAGCGGGCCAATCGCCACCAGAGTGATCGGCTCGGCAGCGTGCATCAATGCATCGCGGATCGCCTGGAAGGCCGGCTTCGCCAGCGGTTGACGTTGGTGCTCAACAAAGTCATACCCTTCCATACCGGATTCGCCATGCACCGAGGCAGCATCTCGCAGAGGACGCACCAGCGGCATCGAAGCGCCCTGCGCCAGCGGCACATCGGCATGCCAGAAGTGCAGCAGCTGCAGCGCGTTACGGGTCGTCTTCTCCACCGAGACATTACCTGCCACGGTGGTCATCAGCTGCAGATCCAGCTCGGGAGCGAACAGCGCCGCAGCAATGGCGGCAGCGTCGTCGATGCCCGGGTCAGTATCAAGAATGATCGGTAAGCGCATGGTTTCTCCCTAAAAAAAATGCCAGACGTTAAGTCTGGCATCTTCTCATATTGCAGGCGGAAAGAACTTACTCTACTTCACGGACATCCACACGCAGCTCTTTCGGCACTTCAAAAACGATATTCTCTTCTCGGCCTTCCAGCGGCACCGCTTCGCCACCGCCCAGCTCCTGCAGCCGGGTGATAACGTTCTGCACCAGAATATCCGGCGCCGATGCGCCCGCCGTCACGCCGACGCAGGCCGCATCCTTGACCCAGGCTTCCTGAATATCGGAGGCATCGTCAATCAGGTAGGCTGCCTTACCCATCCGCTGCGCCAGTTCGGCGAGGCGGTTAGAGTTGGAGGAGTTTTTCGAACCGACCACCAGCACCACGTCAGCCTGCTCCGCCAGCGCGCGCACCGCTTCCTGACGGTTAGTGGTGGCATAGCAAATGTCGTCTTTGCGCGGGCCGACGATTTTCGGGAAACGCGCGCGCAGCGCGTCAATCACATCAGAGGTATCGTCCACCGAGAGGGTGGTCTGGGTCATAAACGACAGCCGGGCGTCGTTTTTGACTTCCAGCTTGAGAACGTCTTCCGGCGACTCGACCAGGTACATGCCCCCTTGCGGGTTATTGTACTGCCCCATAGTGCCTTCGACTTCCGGGTGTCCGGCATGGCCGATCAGAATCGACTCTTCGCCACGGCGGCTGGCGCGGGCGACTTCCATATGCACTTTCGTCACCAGCGGACAGGTGGCGTCGAACACCGTCAGGTCGCGGCTCTTCGCTTCATTCCGTACCGCCTGCGATACGCCGTGAGCGGAGAAAATCAGGATCGCGCCGTCCGGTACTTCGCTGATCTGTTCGATAAATATGGCGCCGCGCTTGCGCAGGCTATCCACCACATAGCGGTTATGCACCACTTCATGACGAACATAAATCGGCGCGCCGTACAGCGTCAGCGCGTTTTCTACAATGCTGATAGCGCGGTCAACGCCAGCGCAAAAGCCGCGCGGGTTAGCCAACAGGATCTGCATGTTACTCCTCCAGCGCCGGATCGATCTCCAGCACTTCAATATCAAAATGAACAGTGCGCCCGGCCAGCGGATGGTTGAAGTCGACGGTGATGGAATCGCCGTTCACTTCGCGGATCACGCCAGGCATTTCGCTGCCATCCATTGCGGTAAAGAGCATAATCGCGCCGATCTCCGGCTCGCCGGCGTCGATAAACTCGCGGCGAGAGAAATACTGAATCAGGTCCGGGCTCGGGACGCCAAAAGCGGCGTCAGGCTCCAGCGAAAAGGCCTTTTTCTCGCCCTCTTTCAGACCAAGAAGCTGTTGCTCCAGCCCTTCAGACAGGGAGGTGTCGCCGAGGCGAAACAGCGCCGGTTTGCCATTGTTACGGGTGGACTCGGCGGTGGATCCATCGTCCAGCTTCAGCGTGAAGTGAACGAGAACCGCGCTGTTGCTCTGTACGGATTTAGACATGCAAATTGCTCGCTTGTTTTAGGTCACCTGTTGCCCGGAGGCGCTACGCTTACCGGGCGACGGGAGACCACACATTCTGTAGGCCGGGCAGGCGTGGCACCACCCGGCATTAACATTTACACCTGCTCTTTTGCGGTCGGTTTCGGCAGGAAGCCTTCCAGCACAATCATCGCCGCGCCGATGCAGATAGCGCTATCGGCGAGGTTGAAAGTGGCGAAGTGCCAGTCGCCGACGTAGAAGTCGATCATATCGACCACAAAGCCGTGCCACAGGCGATCGAACAAGTTGCCCAGCGCGCCGCCAATAATCAGGGCGTAGGCAATATTGTTCAGCTTTTGCGTCGCCTTCGAACGGTACATCAGCACCGTCAGCACCACGCAAATGCCGATTGCGATCCCGGAAAAGAACCAGCGCTGCCAGCCGCCGCTGTCGGCGAGGAAGCTAAAGGCCGCGCCATAGTTGCGGGCATAATGCAGATTAAGCGACGGGAACAGCGGAACCGTCTCCCCCAGAGCGAAGTTCTGGAGGATCAGGAATTTGCTGCCCAGATCGATAATCAGCACGGCTACGACCACCCACAGCCAGCGTAGCCCCGTTGAACAGATCGATTTACTCATCAGGCGAATTTACGTTGCTCGCCGTCACCGGCGACGTTGCTCACACAGCGTCCGCAGATTTCCGCGTGTTCCGCCACCTTGCCGATATCGGTGGTGTAATGCCAGCAGCGCGGGCATTTCTCACCTTCAGCTTTACTCAATGCGACTTTCAGCCCTTTGAGCAGTTCGCTCTGCTGCGCATCAGCAGATGCGCTCGCATAGTCTGCGACGTTCGCCCCGGAGGTCAACAGGACAAATCGCAATTCATCCCCCAGTGCGTTGAGCTTAGCGGCCAGGTCGGCATCAGCATACAGCGTCACCGCAGCTTCCAGCGAACCACCGACTTTCTTATCCGCACGCGCCTGCTCGATCACTTTGTTGACTTCGCCACGGACTTTCAGCAGCTCATCCCAGAAGCCGTCATTCATCGCTTCGTCGTCGGCCAGGCCGAAGAGACCCTGATACCATTCGCCGGTAAAGACGTATTTCTCACGCTCGCCCGGCAGGTAACCCCAGATTTCGTCCGCAGTGAAGGACATGATCGGCGCCATCCAGCGCACCAGCGCTTCCACGATGTGGAACAGCGCGGTCTGGCAGCTGCGACGCGCAACGCTGTCCGCCTTAGCGGTGTACTGGCGATCTTTGATGATGTCGAGGTAGAACGAGCCCATCTCAATAGAGCAGAAGCGCATCAGGCGCTGCACCACTTCGTGGAAGTCGTAGGACTCGTAGGCTTTCAGGATATCTTCCTGTGCCGCCTGCGCGCAGCCGACCGCCCAGCGATCCAGCACCACCATCTCTTCCGGTTTGACCATGTCTTTTGCCGGATCGAAACCGTTCAGGTTCGCCAGCAGGAAGCGCGCGGTGTTACGGATACGACGATAGCTGTCCGCGGCGCGTTTGAGGATCTCGTCAGAGACCGCCATTTCGCCGGTGTAGTCGGTGGAAGCCACCCACAGGCGCAGGATATCGGCGCCCAGCTTGTTCATCACGTCCTGCGGGCTAACGGTGTTGCCGATAGACTTGGACATTTTGCGCCCCTGACCATCGACGGTGAAGCCGTGGGTCAGTACCTGACGATAGGGCGCTTTGCCTTTCATCGCCGTGGAAATCATCAGCGAGGACATGAACCAGCCGCGATGCTGGTCGGAGCCTTCCAGATACATATCGGCGGCGTGACCGGCGAATTCCGGACGCACGTCAACCACGGAAGAGTGGGTCGATCCGGAGTCAAACCAGACGTCGAGGGTATCCGGCACTTTCTCGTAGCTGTCAGCGTCATCGCCAAGGATGTCGCGGGAATCGAGATCCCACCACGCCTGGATGCCGTCGACTTCAACACGCTTCGCGACTTCTTCCATCAGCTCAAGGGTACGCGGGTGCAGTTCGTGGGTTTCTTTATGCACGAACAGCGACATCGGCACGCCCCAGGTACGCTGACGGGAGATACACCAGTCAGGACGGTTGGCGACCATCGATTCGATACGCGCCTGGCCCCAGTCCGGGATCCACTGCACGCCTTTGATCTCTTTCAGCGACTGCGCGCGCAGGCCTTTCTGATCCATGCTCACGAACCACTGCGGGGTGGCGCGGAAGATGATCGGCGACTTGTGGCGCCAGCAGCACGGATAGCTGTGCTGCATTTTTTCCACATGCAGCAGCGCGCCGCGCTCACGCAGCATCTCAACGATGATATCGTTGGCTTTGAAGACGTTGATACTGTCCAGGGACGGATAGGTGCCTGGCAGATAAGCTCCGTCCGGGCCAACCGGGTTAGCGATTTCCAGACCGTATTTCTGGCTGATCGTGTAGTCGTCCGGACCGTGACCGCCGGCGGTATGCACCGCGCCGGTACCGGCATCCAGCGTCACGTGGTCGCCAAGGATCGCCGGCACGTCGAAATCCAGGAACGGATGCTGGAAACGCATCAGTTCAAGCTCGGCGCCGTTCACCGCCGCCAGGATGGTGTAATCGGCCGCGCCAACGCGCTTCATCACGCTCTCGACCAGGTCTTTCGCCAGGATCAGCGCCTGACCGTCAACCTGCACCAGCGCATAGTCGAACTCCGGCGACAGGGAGATGGCGCGGTTAGCCGGCAGGGTCCACGGAGTGGTGGTCCAGATAACCAGCGACACCGGTCCGTTGACGTCGGCGACGCCGAATTTCGCCAGCACCGCGGCTTTATCTACCGCGTGGAACGCTACGTCGATGGATGGGGAAGTCTTGTCGTAATACTCCACTTCCGCTTCCGCCAGCGCGGAACGGCAGTCTACGCACCAGTGCACCGGCTTGGCGCCTTTATGCAGATGGCCGTTGCCGATGATTTTGCCCAGCGCGCGAATGATATTGGCTTCGGTTTTGAAGTCCATGGTCAGGTACGGATGCGACCAGTCGCCCAGCACGCCGAGGCGGATAAAGTCTTTACGCTGGCCGTCGATCTGCTCGGCGGCATATTCGCGGCACTTGGCGCGGAATTCTGCTGCGGTGAACTTCTCGCCCGGCTTGCCGTATTCCTGCTCTACTTTCAGCTCGATCGGCAGACCGTGGCAGTCCCAGCCCGGAACGTAAGGCGAGTCATAGCCTGTCAGTCCTTTGGACTTAACGATAATGTCTTTCAGAATCTTGTTTACCGAGTGACCAATATGAATGCTGCCATTCGCATAAGGAGGGCCATCATGCAGAATGAAGGTTTTTTTGCCTTTTTTGGCTGCACGAATGATGCCGTACAGGTCATCATCGGTCCAACGCGCCAGCATTCCCGGTTCGCGTTTGGCGAGGTCGCCACGCATAGGGAACCCTGTTTCCGGCAAATTCAGGGTCGATTTATAGTCACTCATCAGATTCTCGGTTCCGTATTTCGGTTTGATAAACACCAGTGGCTCAGGCCTGGCTGGTCAGCCCAAATAATTCGCGGGCCGTTAACTCATCACGTGCGATTTGC
This sequence comes from Klebsiella sp. GG_Kp173, assembly GCF_040062415.1. Taxonomy (NCBI): domain Bacteria; kingdom Pseudomonadati; phylum Pseudomonadota; class Gammaproteobacteria; order Enterobacterales; family Enterobacteriaceae; genus Klebsiella; species Klebsiella sp. GG_Kp173. The sequence continues at coordinate 52,218 of NZ_JBEAFZ010000008.1, read as the reverse complement.
GCCTTCAGCTCGTCCAGCGACGCAAACCGCTGCTCATTACGTATCTTTTTACGCAGTACTACATTGATATGGCGACCGTAGAGGTCCATTACAACGTCCAACAGATGCACTTCGAGCTGCTGACGCACGCCCGCTACCGTTGGACGGGTGCCAATATTGGCGACACCGGCGATCGGTTTGTCGCCCAGACCTGTCACTTCTACCGCATAGACCCCTTTAACCGGGGAAACCTGACGACGCAGCGGTAAGTTCGCCGTCGGAAAACCTATGGTACGGCCCAGTTCGTCGCCATGCACGACGCGTCCGGAAATGCTAAACGGATGGCCGAGCAGCGTCTCCGCAAGAAGAAGATCGTCATCGGCCAGCGCCTGACGCACCGCCGTGCTGCTGATCCGCACCCCGCCTTCGCAGAAGGTTTGGGTGCTGGTGACGTCGAAGCCGTATTCCGCCCCCGCCTTTTGTAATAACAAGAAATCCCCCTGGCGACCAGCGCCAAAGCGGAAATCGTCACCGACGGCAAGGAACTGCACGCCCAGGCGGCGCACCAGCAGTTCACTGATAAAATCCTGCGCCGTCAGCGCGGCGAACCGGCGGTCGAAGCGAACGCACAGCACATAGTCGACCCCGCTTTCAGCCAGATAGCTCAGCTTTTCACGCAGGCGGGTCAACCGCGCCGGGGCTTTATCGGCGGCAAAAAGCTCGAGCGGCTGGGGTTCGAAAATCATCACCACCACCGGTAAACCGCGCTGGCGGCCCTCTTCGCGCAATCGCTGCAGCAGCGCCTGATGCCCACGATGCACGCCGTCAAAATTGCCAATGGTCAGCACGCACCCGTGCGGGGCCTGACTGAGATTATGTATGCCGCGTATCAGCTTCATGTCTGGCTCAAAACAGTGAAAATCGTCCGAGTATACCTTGTACAACTGTCAACGTTAACCAGCGATTGCTCCTCGGCAACGAAAGTTCTCAGGAATTCATTCACTCAGCGCGGGTAAGCGGGAAAACCGCCCGCCCCCGGCGATTTTTATGGTGGAAAAGCTGTATTCGCCTGCAACAAGCTGGTAGAATCTTGCGCCATCACTACGTAATGAAGCGCTGTGGTGTTAAACGGCGCTTATTTGCACAAATCCATTGACAAAAGAAGGCTAAACGGGCATATTCCTCGGCCTTTGAATTGTCCATATAGAACACATTTGGGAGTTGGACCTTGGCTAATATCAAATCAGCTAAGAAGCGCGCCGTTCAGTCTGAAAAGGCTCGCAAGCACAACGCTAGCCGTCGCTCTATGATGCGTACTTTCATCAAGAAAGTATACGCAGCTATCGAAGCTGGCGACAAAGCTGCTGCACAAAAAGCATTTAACGAAATGCAACCGATCGTGGACCGTCAGGCTGCTAAAGGTCTGATCCACAAAAACAAAGCTGCGCGTCATAAGGCTAACCTGACCGCTCAGATCAACAAACTGGCTTAATCGCTGCTTGTTGTCGCTTTGTGAAAAAACCCGCGAAAGCGGGTTTTTTTATGCCTGTCATCTTCCCCGTCCTGGCGCGACCTGAGCCACGCCAGCCACGCTTTCCGGCTATCTGGGTTCAGTAAACAGCGACGAATAATCGCGATTGCAGATGCGCTGTACCGCCGGATGCTGAATCATCCGTTCGGCGAAAATAGCGTGATACTCCTCCATCACGCTATCCATGCGGCCAATTTCGACAATCGATTCATCATGATAGAAATCATGCGCGTAGAGCGTCGGCGCGACAAATATCGCATTATGCGCAGCGCCAAAGGCTTTCATGAGCGCCGCGACGTCAAACTCGCCGAGAATCTCCACCTTCAGACCCTGCACATTAATCCAGTTCAGCAGCTTACGTCCCAGCATCGATCGTCGGCCGGGGATTAGCAGCCGTCGCTCTTCGAGACAAGCCGGGAACGGCTTCGTCGGCGCCGGGTTCATACACCAGAAGCTGACGCTACACTCGCCAATCTTCACCGAAAACAGCCCTTCCTGCTGCGTCGAGTCGATCGGGCAGTCAGAGATAATCATATCGAGCTTATGCTGGCTCAACTGCTCCAGCAGCAGCTCATGGGTGGATTCAAAACAGCGCAGATGAATCTGCTCGCTTTCGACAACGGCGGCATCCAGCACGCCGCTGACCAGCCGCTTCGAGAGCGCATCGGCCACGCCGACGTCAAACAGCAGATTAGACTCTTTGCGATAGTTGACGATGTCGAGCATCTCCTGGCTCAGGGTAAACATCCGGTCGGCATAGCGGAAGACCAACTCCCCGAGCTCGCTCGGCTCCAGCCCTCTTCCCTTGCGCTTGAATAATTTACCCTGCAGACGCTCCTCCAGCGCTTTGATCTGCCCGGTAATGGTCTGCGGCGTCAGAAACAGCGCCTCCGCCGCGCCCACGACAGACCCTTCTTTATAGACGTGCCAGAAGTAGTACAGATGGTTGTAGTTGATATGTGACATGCTTCTCTCCCTGATAATGTCCTGGAGGGCCGGAGAGGCCCTCCGCAGAAAGGTTATACCGCGAGGCGAGTATCCGTCGCGCGCTGACGCAGTATGAAGTATCCGGTGACGGCCGATAACACTGAGCCGATCAAGATGCCAAGCTTGGCCCAGTTGATCAACGCGGGATCCACGTTGCCAAAGGCGAGACTGGCGATAAAAATCGACATCGTAAAGCCAATCCCGCACAGGATACCCACCGCCATAATCTGCCCGCAGGTGGTCCCCTCCGGCAGCGAGGCCCACTTCAGCTTCAGGGCCAGCCAGCAGAACAGGCTGATCCCCAGCGGCTTACCGATAAACAGGCCGGCCATGATGCCCAGAGGCAGCAGCGACGTCAGTCCATCAAGTGTGACCCCCTGCAACGAGACACCCGCGTTGGCAAAGGCAAACAGCGGTAGGATCATAAACGCGACCCACGGGTGCAGGACATGCTCAAGCGCTTTGGCCGGGGATTTACCCTGCTTTTCCTGTAACGGAATCATAAAGCCGACGATGACCCCGGCAAGCGTCGCGTGAACGCCGGACTTCAGCACCGCCGTCCACAGCACCGCGCCGACCAGAATATAGATCCCAGTGCGCCGCACGCCGCTCAGATTCAGGGCCACCAGCACCGCAATCGCCGCCGCCGCCACGCCCAGCGAGAGCATTGACAGGTCGTGGGTATAAAACAGCGCGATAATCACGATAGCCCCCAGGTCATCAATGATCGCCAGCGCCATCAGGAAAATCTTTAGCGCCGTCGGGACGCGGCTGCCTAACAGCGCCAGCACGCCAAGGGCAAAGGCAATATCCGTCGCTGCCGGGATCGCCCATCCCTCTCTGGCGACAGGATCCTGAGCGTTAAAGGCCAGATAGACCAGCGCCGGGACGATCATCCCGCCGAGCGCGGCAATCACCGGAAAGACCGCCTGACGACGACTCGCCAGCGAGCCCTGAATCAGCTCGCGTTTGACCTCCAGGCCAATCAGCAAGAAGAACACCGCCATCAGAGCATCATTGATCCAAAGCAGCATATTCTTGTTGATCTCCAGCGCCCCCACCCGCAGCTGTACAGGCGTATCAAGGAAGGAGTGATACAGACCGCTGGTCACGCTGGTATTTGCCATGACCATCGCCAGCACCGCGGCGATGATTAAGACAATGCCGCCGGAAGCATCGCTACTGAAGAATCGTTGCAGATGTTTCACTTTTACTTTCATCCTGTTGGTGAATAACTCGATAAAAGCATAATACACAAACTGATAACTCGAAAAAATCAGATTTAAGTTGAGCAAACATTCGATTTTTACGAGCAAAAGAGGAGCGATAAGACAAAAAAAGCCCGGGCAGCAAAGGCCCGGGCCAGGAGTCAGCGAAAGCGGAATTAGCGGGTCAAATCGTCGAAGAACTTCTTCACACCGTCAAAGAAGCTTTTCGAACGCGGGCTGTTGTTTTCCCCGGTCGGGCCGCCGAAGCTTTCCTGTAGCTCTTTCAGCAGCTGCTTCTGCTTCTCGTTCAGCCCCACCGGCGTCTCCACCACCACCCGGCACAGCAGATCGCCCTGCGCGCCGCCGCGAACGGATTTCACGCCTTTGCCGCGCATGCGGAACAGTTTGCCGGTCTGGGTTTCGCCCGGAATCTTGAGATTGACGCGGCCGTCGAGCGTCGGGACCTCAATCTCGCCGCCCAGCGCAGCCATGGTGAAGTTGATCGGCACTTCGCAGTACAGGTTGTTGCCTTCACGCTCAAAGATAGCGTGCTGCTTCACCTGGACCTGAACGTACAGATCGCCTGCCGGTGCGCCATGCTCGCCGGCTTCACCTTCGCCCGCCAGACGGATCCGGTCTCCGGTATCCACGCCCGCCGGGATTTTAACCGACAGGGTTTTGGTCTTCTCAACGCGGCCGTGACCATGACATTTATTGCACGGATCTTTAATCAGCGTACCGCGTCCCTGACAGTGCGGACAGGTCTGCTGTACCGCAAAGAAGCCCTGACGCATCTGTACCTGGCCTGCGCCATGACAGGTCGGACAGGTTTGCGGTTTGCTGCCTGCTTTGGCGCCGCTGCCGTGGCAGACGTCGCACTCTTCCAGCGTCGGAATACGGATCTCTTTGGTGACGCCACGTACCGCTTCTTCCAGCGTCAGCTCCATGTTGTAACGGAGATCGGCGCCGCGCGCCGCGCGCTGCCGGCCACGTCCGCCGCCAAAGATATCGCCGAAAACATCGCCAAAGATATCGCTGAAGTCCGCACCGCCGCCAAAACCGCCGCCGCCGCCCATGCCGCCCTGCTCAAAGGCCGCGTGGCCGTACTGATCGTAGGCCGCACGCTTCTGGGCATCAGTCAGGATTTCATACGCTTCTTTGATTTCTTTAAATTTGGCTTCGGCCTCTTTATCACCCTGGTTGCGGTCCGGGTGATACTTCATGGCCAGGCGCTTATAAGCCTTTTTGATTTCACGCTCTTCCGCTGTTTTGGAGACGCCTAAAATCTCGTAGTAATCTTGCTTTGCCATCGGTGTTTTTCAGCCCCTTAACATGCGTGCACGGGCGGAGAGGAAACCTCTTCGCCCGTGCCAGTGTTTTACCCGTTCAAAGGGCGATTATTTTTTATCTTTCACTTCTTCGAACTCAGCGTCGACAACATCGTCGTCTTTCGCGTTGCTCGCCTGAGCGTCAGCGGAACCCGCCTGCTGCTGAGCATGCTGCTGCTGGGCGATTTCCATCAGCTTCTGGGAAGCCTGCGCCAGCGCCTGCATTTTCGCTTCGATGTCCGCTTTGTCTTCACCTTTCAGCGAAGTTTCCAGCGCGGTCAGCGCAGACTCAATGGCAGTTTTGTCGTCAGCCGGCAGTTTATCGCCTGCTTCTTCAACCTGCTTGCGAGTGCTGTGCAGCAGATGGTCGCCCTGGTTGCGGGTCTGTACCAGCTCTTCGAACTTACGGTCAGATTCGGCGTTAGCTTCCGCTTCGCGAACCATTTTCTGAATTTCTTCTTCATTCAGACCGGAAGAGGCTTTGATGGTGATCTTCTGCTCTTTACCGCTGTTTTTGTCTTTCGCGGAGACGTGCAGGATACCGTCAGCATCGATGTCAAAGGTCACTTCGATCTGCGGCATGCCGCGCGGCGCCGGGTTGATACCATCCAGGTTGAACTGACCCAGAGATTTGTTATCAGACGCGCGTTTACGCTCACCCTGCAGCACATGGATGGTGACCGCAGACTGGTTGTCTTCAGCGGTAGAGAACACCTGGCTGTGCTTGGTCGGGATGGTGGTGTTTTTGCTGATCAGCGCAGTCATCACGCCGCCCATGGTTTCGATACCCAGCGACAGCGGGGTCACGTCGAGCAGCAGAACGTCTTTCACATCACCAGTCAGTACACCGCCCTGAACGGCAGCACCGATCGCCACGGCTTCATCCGGGTTAACGTCTTTACGCGGTTCTTTACCAAAGAACTCGGCCACTTTCTTCTGCACCATCGGCATACGAGTCTGACCACCAACGAGGATCACGTCGTTGATATCGGAAACGGACAGACCGGCATCCTGCAGGGCTACTTTCAGCGGCTCGATGGAACGGTTAACCAGGTCTTCTACCAGGCTTTCCAGTTTCGCGCGAGTCACTTTGATGTTCATGTGTTTCGGACCGGTCGCATCTGCAGTGATGTACGGCAGGTTAACGTCGGTCTGCTGAGCAGAAGACAGTTCAATCTTCGCTTTCTCAGCGGCTTCTTTCAGACGCTGCATCGCCAGCGGGTCGTTACGCAGGTCAATGCCCTGATCTTTCTTAAATTCATCAACGAGGTAGTTGATCAGACGGGTATCGAAGTCTTCGCCGCCCAGGTGGGTGTCACCGTTGGTCGCCAGTACTTCGAAGGTTTTTTCGCCATCCACTTCGTCGATTTCGATAATAGAGATATCGAAAGTACCACCACCGAGGTCGTAAACCGCGATAGTACGGTTGCCCACTTCTTTATCCAGACCGTACGCCAGCGCGGCCGCGGTCGGTTCGTTGATGATACGTTTGACTTCCAGACCGGCGATACGGCCAGCATCTTTGGTGGCCTGACGCTGCGCATCGTTGAAGTAAGCCGGTACGGTGATAACCGCTTCAGTTACCGGTTCACCCAGGTAATCTTCAGCCGTTTTCTTCATTTTTTTCAGCACTTCAGCAGAGATCTGCGGCGGTGCCGTTTTGGTGCCTTTCACATCCAGCCATGCGTCGCCATTGTCTGCGGCAACAATTTTGTATGGCATGATAGAAACGTCACGCTGAACTTCTTCGTCCTGGAAGCGGCGGCCAATCAGGCGTTTAATCGCAAACAGGGTGTTTTGCGGGTTTGTCACTGCCTGACGTTTAGCCGGCTGACCAACCAGAGTTTCACCATCCTGGGTATAGGCAATGATAGAAGGCGTGGTGCGATCGCCTTCGGCGTTCTCCAGCACGCGTGCAGTAGTGCCATCCATAATCGCTACACAAGAGTTGGTAGTACCCAGGTCGATACCAATAATTTTACCCATCTAAACGTCTCCACTAAAAATTCGATCAACATGTGGTTGTGAACCTGTAATAAGGGCGAAACCTGCGGTTTCAACTGCCCAGACATCATTTTTTTTCAGGTTCTTCACTGCGGTTGACTACAAGATGGGGTCGCCCACTCCGGCATCAAGGGGCAAGTAGAAAAATTTTTTGCCGGGTACCAGCCGACGCCCTCGCCCCCTGTCGCCGATGGCTCAGCAAACGATGTTGCCGGGCGGCAAAAAAGATGGCGAAACATCCATATAAATAACGAATAAAATAACCAAATATATTCATAATATCATTGACATAAAACGCAATACTTGTGCGCTAAAAGCCCCGTTTTCGCAGTGATAAGATCCCCGCCCTCGCACTTTACTTATTCAGGGGACAGATTAATGAAATCACTATTCCGGCTTTCAGCGGGGCTTATCCTTAGCATGTCAGTTATCACCTCGGCGGCCGCCAACGACCATAAGATCCTCGGCGTGATTGCCATGCCGCGCAATGAGACCAACGATCTGACGCTGAAGCTCCCCGTCTGCCGGGTGGTCAAACGTATTCAGCTCAGCGCCGAGCGCGGCGATATACAGCTCTCCGGAGCAACCGTCTACTTTAAGGCCAGCCACGGCGCCAGCCACACGCTGAACGTGCCCGCCGGGATCAAAGAGGGCAACACCACCGGCTGGATCACCCTCAACAGCGATAACGACAACAAGCGCTGTGTGAAAAAAATCGCCTTCTCCGGCCAGACGGTCAACTCCTCAGATATGGCCTCACTGAAAATTATCGGCGACGACTAACGTCGTCCCCTGCCCGAGAGAAAACGTTATGCGTATTAATTATCTGGATGATGACGATCTCGCCTTTCTGCCTGAGTGCAGCGAGGCGCATCTGGAAGCGTTTACCCGTATTCTGACCCACGGGGAAAATGGCAAACCCCGTCTCTCCAGTACGCTGCTGCGCAACGAAACCTTTCTGTCTATGGAGGGCCACCCGGAGCGCTATCGCCGCAACTGGCAGTTGATCGCCGGCGAGCTACAGCATTTCGGCGGCGACAGCATCGCCAATACGCTGCGCCGCCATGGCAAATTTTATCGCGCCATCCTGCTGGATGTGTGTAAGAGGCTGAAGGCAAAGGTCGATAAACAGATGACGACGCCGCAGATTGAGCAACAGTTGTTGACGCATTTTCTGCAGCACAGCTGGAATAAGCTGGATGCGGCACAAAAAACGCAGTTTCTCGCCGCGGTGGAGTGCCCGAGTCATGAGCTGGAAAGCCTACTGCCCCATCTGTTGAGACGCCGCAAGCTGAGTGAAGGCGTTGCCCTGCTACTGGATGAGCGGTTAACCGCCATCCTGCGCACGCACGCCGCCGTGAGCGTCATCGGTCATGGCCTGGTACGCGGCGCCGGGCTGGGGGGGCCGCTTGGCGCCGCGCTGAACAGCGTGAAAGCGGTGAGCGGCAGCGCTTATCGGGTCACCATCCCCGCGGTCCTGCAAATTGCCTGTTTACGACAAATGCTCCACTCGTCGTCGGGCGCAACTGAAATTGGTGAAAAATACCCCGCCAGATCATAGACAGCCTTTACGCGCCTCATTATTATGCCGCGCCCCGCCGCCAAGTCGCGGGGTAATGCTTCCCTTTTAATGATAATTTTGAGGAATTATGGGCAACACTAAGTTGGCTAATCCGGCACCGCTGGGCCTTATGGGCTTCGGCATGACCACTATTCTGCTTAACCTGGCGAATAGCGGCCTCTTCGCATTCGATGTAGCTATCCTGGCGATGGGCATTTTTTACGGTGGCATTGCGCAAATTTTTGCCGGCCTGCTGGAATACAAAAAAGGCAACACCTTTGGCTTGACCGCTTTTACCTCCTACGGCAGCTTCTGGCTGACGCTGGTTGCTATCCTTCTGATGCCGAAAATGGGCCTGGCTGATGCGCCGAACGCGCACTTCCTCGGTATGTATCTCGGCCTGTGGGGTATTTTTACGTTGTTCATGTTCTTCGGCACGCTGAAAGCCGCACGTATGCTGCAGTTCGTGTTCCTGAGCCTGACGGTGCTGTTCGCGCTGCTGGCGATTGGGCATCTGGTAGATAACGAAGGCATCGTGAAAGTAGCCGGCTGGATCGGCCTGATCTGCGGCGCCAGCGCCATTTACCTGGCGATGGGCGAAGTGCTGAACGAGCAGTTCGGCCGCACCGTGTTGCCGATCGGCGAACCGCGTTAATCTTCCGCCGCCGCCCTGTGACAGGGCGGCGGCTGGTCATCATCGGTAAACCCTGCTTAGCGCTGCAGCTCCCCTTCCGGCAACCTCGCCGCCGTCAGCCCCTGACGCAGCCAGATACCTAATCCCAAGCCCATCAGCGACAAGGCCAGAACATACCAGGCCGGGGCCATCGGCGACACCCCCATCAGCATCGTGACGGCAATCGGCGTCAGGCCGCCAAAAATCGCGTACGACAGATTGTAGGAAAAGGAAATGCCGGTGAAGCGCACTTCCGCCGGGAAGGCCCGCACCATGACATAAGGCACCGCCCCCACCACACCCACGCAGAGTCCCACCGTACCGTACAGCAGAAACAGCCGCTGCGGGCTGGCGCCGGACAGGTGATAAAATGCCCAGCTGGCAACCGCCAGCAGCAGGCTGCCGACGATAAAGGTGCGGCTGGCGCCGAAGCGGTCCGCCGCCAGCCCGGCGAGCAGACAGCCGATGCACAACATAATCGTGGCAATGCTGTTGGCCTGCAGGGTCATCGCCGGGGCGAAGCCATAGTGTTTCTGCAGCCAGACCGGCGACATCAGGATCACCACCACCACGCCTGCCGACAGCAGCCAGGTCAGCAGCATAGAGACCGCCACCGCCTTCTGGTGCTTGAGGACGACCGCCTTTACCGGCAGTTCCTGCGCCAGCGCTTTGCGCTGCTGCATCTCAAGAAAAATCGGCGTCTCCTGCAGCCAGCGGCGCAGATACATCGCCACCAGGCCAAATACGCCCCCCAGCAGGAAGGGGATCCGCCAGCCGCCGTCGTGGATCCCCTGCGGCGTCAGGCTGGTGTTGATAAGCGTCGCCACCACCGATCCCAGCAGGATGCCTACGGTCAGGCCGGCCGTCAGCGTGCCGCAGGCGATACCAATGCGTTTTTCCGGAACATGCTCGGCGACAAACACCCAAGCGCCAGGCACCTCGCCGCCGATCGCCGCCCCCTGCAGAATACGCATCAGCAGCAACAGCAGCGGCGCGACGATGCCCACCGAGCTGTAGGTCGGCAGCAGACCAATCGCCAGGGTCGGCACCGCCATCAGCAGAATGCTGAGGGTAAACATTTTCTTACGCCCTACCAGATCGCCAAAGTGGGCCATGATGATCCCCCCCAGCGGACGCGCCAGGTAACCGGCGGCGAAAATGCCAAAGGTCTGTACCTGGCGCAGCCATTCCGGAATATCCGCGGGGAAGAAGAGCTCGCCGACGACGGCGGCGAAGAAAACGAAGATGATAAAGTCATAAAACTCCAGCGCGCCGCCAAGGGCGGCCAGCGTTAGCGTTTTATAATCCTGGCGGTTGAGCGGTCGGTTTGCATATGACATAACGCGATTTCATCCTGAGGTGTGCAGCGTATTTTATAGTGTGTAAAGTAAACAGCACTATATCGTAAATAAAACGGCACACCATCAGCGATGCAGGTTATGTCACAAATGCATCAAATTCAGGATAAAGTTTCGCGTCTGGCGCTTTTTGGACGAAATGCTTCTACCACACGACCATCGGTTTCCACATAAGGCCCCTCCAGCAACTGTACACAATAAGGTACACTTGCGAAAATACCGTGCACCAGCACGTTGCCGTCAGCATCTTTCACCCCTTCCAGGGTCTCCTGAATCGCTTTCGGTTGTCCTGGTAGATTGAGGATCAGCGCCTGCTTGCGGATCACCCCGACCTGCCGGGAAAGGATCGCCGTCGGCACAAAGTGTAGGCTAACCTGGCGCATTTGCTCGCCGAAGCCCGGCATCTCGCGATCGGCAATCGCCAGCGTGGCGTCGGGCGTCACATCGCGACGCGCAGGGCCGGTTCCGCCGGTGGTCAGCACCAGGTGGCACCCCATCTCGTCAACCAGTTCGCACAGCGTTTGCTCAATAATGACCTGCTCATCCGGAATCAGGCGAGTCTGCAGTTCAAAAGGGGTAGTGAGGGCACGCGCCAGCCACTCTTCCAGTGCCGGGATGCCTTTGTCCTGATAGACGCCGCTGGAGGCGCGATCGGAAATGGAAACTAAGCCGATTCGTAAGGTATTCATGGTTATTCCGTTCAAACTGTAGCGTTAAACGAAATGATACACTGCTGCTGGCGGGACAGACAGTGTAATGTGGCCGACGGGCGTCGGCCACCTGCGGGATTACAGCAGTTCGCCGATCATTTTTTCCAGTTTTTCCTGGTCGATCGCAAACTTACGGATACCTTCCGCCAGTTTGTCTACCGCCATCGGATCCTGGTTATGCTGCCACAGGAACTCAGATTCGGTAATACGCTCCGGACGCGCTTTCACTTCACCGGTATACACCAGTTTACGCTCAACGGCGCCTTCGCTCTCGGACAGCTCTTTCAGCAGCGCCGGGGCGATGGTCAGGCGGTCACAGCCAGCCAGTTCAAGAATTTCACCAACGTTACGGAAGCTAGCGCCCATCACTACGGTTTCATAACCGTGCTGCTTGTAGTACTCGTAGATTTCGCTGACGGAAACCACGCCCGGATCTTCTGCCGGCGCGTACTCTTTCTTGTCGGTGTTTGCTTTGTACCAGTCGAGGATACGACCAACGAACGGCGAAATCAGGAAGACGCCCGCTTCGGCGCAAGCACGAGCCTGAGCGAAGGAGAACAGCAGGGTCAGGTTGCAGTTGATGCCTTCTTTTTCCAGCTGCTCAGCGGCGCGAATGCCCTGCCAGGTGGAAGCCAGCTTGATCAGAATACGATCGTTACTGATGCCCGCGTCGTTATACAGCTTGATGATGCGCTTAGCTTTGGCGATAGACGCTTCGGTGTCGTAGGAGAGACGTGCATCCACTTCGGTGGAGATACGGCCCGGGATCAGTTTCAGGATTTCGAGACCGATGTTCACCGCCAGCTTATCGGAAGCATCAAGGATCTGCTGCGCGCGATCGCTACTCTGGCTACGAGCCCAGGCCACAGCGTCGTCAATCAGCTTACGGTACTCAGGGATCTGAGCCGCGCCGAGGATCAGGGAAGGGTTGGTGGTGGCATCCTGAGGCTGATACAGCTTCATTGCCGCAATATCTCCGGTGTCAGCGACGACAGTGGTGTACTGACGCAGAGAAGTTAATTTATCCGTCATGATATATTTCTCTTAAACAGCAGTTAAGGGGATGTAACCGGTCTGCCCAGATGATAACACGCTGCCGGGTCAGCGCAACCGCCGACGAGAGAAGAGCGCAGAGTGTGATAAACTATGCAGATTAATTTGCTGAAAGCGCAAGGATTGTCACTTAATTGGTAACGCTTACACTGGCGTGCCGGCATGGACAAGAGGATGTTTAATGCCTGATTTTCTCTCATTTATCAATGAAATACTCTGGGGCTCAGTGATGATTTATCTGCTACTGGGCGCAGGGATCTGGTTTAGCTGGCAAACCCGGGGTATTCAGTTCCGTTACGTGCGCAAATTTAGCCGCAGTCTGAAAAAAAGCCTGCACCCGCAGCCGGGCGGTTTAACTTCTTTTCAGGCGTTATGTACCAGTCTTGCCGCCAGGGTTGGCAGCGGTAATCTTGCCGGCGTCACGCTGGCCATCGCCGCCGGCGGACCAGGAGCGGTATTCTGGATGTGGGTCTCCGCCCTGCTCGGCATGGCCAGCAGCTTCGCCGAATGTTCCCTTGCCCAGTTGTATAAAGAACGCGATAGCCGCGGCCAGTTCCGCGGCGGCCCGGCCTGGTATATGGCGCGCGGGCTCGGCATGCGCTGGATGGGCGTCCTGTTTTCGATCCTCCTGCTGCTGGCCTATGGCTTTATCTTCAATACCGTGCAGGCCAACTCCGTGGCTCATGCCCTGCGCTATGCGTTCGATCTGCCGGCGGCGGTCAGCGGCGGCGTGCTGGCCGTTGTCGTTCTGCTGGCCATCCTCCGCGGTTTACGCGGCGTGGCGCGCCTGATGCAGTGGATAGTGCCCATCATGGCGCTGCTATGGATCGCCACCAGCCTGCTTATCGGCCTGTGGCATATCACCGCCCTGCCGACGATTTTCGCCACCATCTTTCGCTGCGCCTTCGGCTGGCAGGAAGCCGCCGCCGGCGCGGTGGGCTACACCATCAGCCAGGCGCTGACCAGCGGCTTTCAGCGCGGCATGTTCTCCAATGAAGCAGGGATGGGCTCTTCGCCTAATGCCGCCGCAGCCGCCGCCTCATGGCCGCCGCACCCGGCGGCGCAGGGTATCGTGCAGATGATTGGCGTGTTTATCGATACCATCGTGATCTGTACCGCCAGCGCGATTATCGTCATGCTGGCGCCGCGGCCCGACAATGAATATACGCTCAATGGTATTCAGGACTTGCAACACGCGATGAGCGTGCTGGTCGGCGGCTGGGGAGCGGATTTTATCGCCCTCATCGTGCTACTGTTCGCTTTTAGCTCTATCGTGGCCAACTACGTGTATGCGGAAAATAATCTGATCTTTCTGCATCTGGATAAGCCGCGCTATATCTGGGGTCTGCGAATACTCACCGTCCTGATGGTGCTGCTGGGGACCCTGGTTAGCCTGCCGGTCGTCTGGCAGAGCGCGGATATCATTATGGCGCTGATGGCGATGACCAACCTGACGGCCATCCTGCTGCTCTCCCCGACGGTGCGAATTATCGCCAGTGATTATCTGCGTCAGCGCCAGCTGGGCATCCAGCCCACTTTTGATGCGTCGCGCTATCCCGAAATTCACCAGCAGCTGGCCCCGGGCGCGTGGAATGAACTGCCGCGAGAATAGCGCGGCAATCGCAGCTATCGATCCCACCATGCACTTTTTTTGTTAAAATTCGTCGAAATTACCTGCAAGGACTGGATATGCTGATTCTGATTTCACCTGCTAAAACGCTCGATTATCAAAGCCCGCTGGCAACGACTCGCTATACCCAGCCCGAACTCCTCGAGTATTCTCAACAGCTTATCAGCATCGCCCGTCAGCTGACCGCGCCGCAAATCGGCAAGCTGATGAGCATCAGCGACAAGCTGGCGGATCTGAACGCCACCCGTTTCCACGACTGGCACCCTGACTTCACGCCGCAAAATGCCCGCCAGGCGATCCTCGCCTTTAAGGGCGATGTCTACACCGGCCTGCAGGCAGAGACGCTCACTGAGGACGACTTTGACTTCGCCCAGCGACACCTGCGCATGCTCTCCGGCCTGTATGGCGTGCTGCGCCCGCTGGACCTGATGCAGCCCTACCGCCTGGAGATGGGGATCCGTCTGGAAAACCCGCGCGGTAAAGATCTGTACCAGTTCTGGGGCGATACCATTACCGAGAAGCTGAATCAGGCGCTGCAGGCTCAGGGCGACGATATCGTCATCAACCTGACTTCCGATGAGTATTTTAAATCGGTGAAAACGCAAAAATTGCAGGGCCAGCTGATCAAGCCGGTCTTCCTCGATGAGAAGAACGGCAAATTCAAAGTGATCAGCTTCTATGCCAAGAAAGCCCGTGGCCTGATGAGCCGCTACATTATTGAAAATCGCTTAACCCAGCCGGAGCAGCTGAAATCCTTTAATAGCGAAGGCTATTTCTTTGATGCGGAGGCTTCGGAGAAAGGCGAACTGGTGTTTAAACGCCACGAGCAGTAAGTAAGCGTCCCCCTGCGGCGTTCGACGCGACAGGGGGACGGTAAGGATTTAGCCCATCATCAGCTTACGCAGCGCGGCGAAATCCGCCGGCAGGTTGTGAGACAGCAGCGGCAGGTCGGCGCGGTCGGCCAGCTCTTTCGGCAGCGGCAGGGTCTCCTGCAGGATCTCCTCCACGCTCTCTTTGAACTTCGCCGGATGCGCAGTACCGAGGAACAGACCGTACTCTCCCGGCTGCAGCTGATCGCGCAGCGCGCGCCAGGCAATCGCCGCGTGCGGCTCAGAGATGTAGCCGATGGCCTTCAGCTCGCGCATTGCCGCTTTGGTGGTCTCATCATCGACCGCGGCATAGCCCAGCTCGCTGAGACGCCAGATTTTACGGCGGAACAGCTCTTCGACACGCGGCCAGTTGTTCGGCTGGCTGACGTCCATGGCGTTGGACAGCGTCGCCTGGGTGGCTTTTGGCGCCCACTCGCCGCCCTGCAGATAGCGCGGAACAGTGTCGTTGGCGTTGGTGGCAGCGATAAAGCGTTTGATCGGCAGACCCAGCGACTTCGCCAGCAGACCGGCGGTCAGATCGCCGAAGTTGCCGCTCGGCACAGAAATCACCAGCTGATTGCGGGCTTCCTGCGGCAGCTGCGCCGCCGCTTCGAAGTAGTAGCAGATCTGCGCCAGCAGGCGGCTGATGTTAATGGAGTTAGCCGAGTTCAGCCCCAGCGTCGCCTTCAGTTCTTCATCGTCAAACGCCTGCTTCACCAGCGCCTGGCAGGCGTCGAAGTCGCCGTCGATCGCCACGGTTTCAATGTTGCCGCCGAGAGTACAGAACAGCTTCTCCTGCAGCGGGCTGATCTTGCCGCGCGGATAGAGGATCACCACCTTAACGTTCGGCAGACCATAGAAAGCATGCGCCACCGCCGCACCAGTATCGCCAGAGGTCGCCGTGAGGATGGTGACCGGCTTGTCGCCCGCAATGTGGGTCAGCATCTGCGCCATAAAGCGGCCGCCGAAATCCTTGAACGCCAGCGTGGGGCCATGGAACAGTTCCAGACAGCCGACATCCTCCTGAACCTTGCTCACCGGCGCAGGAAACGCAAACGCCGCGCGGACCCGCTGTTGCAGGACATCCTGCGGGATCTCATCGCCGATAAAGGCGGATAAAATTTTGGCGCTGCGGGTGACAAAGTCCTGCGCCAGCATATCGTCGATTTCAGTCAGGCTGAATTCCGGCAGATCGTGCGGAAAGAACAGGCCCTGATGCTTGCCAAGTCCCTGGGTAACGGCCTGCGCAAAGCTGACCTGCTCATTGTGATCTTTTAAGTTATACAGTTTCATTGGTTATCCCACTACGCGTGCGCCCGCCGTATCCAGCCGGCAAATATGAACAAAGCCTTCCTGATTCTGTAGATAGTGCGCGCCAAGCCAGTCGGCGACGCGCTGTGCGGTGTCCGGCTTATCGCACAACGCGAATAGCGTTGGGCCAGAGCCGGAGATGCCGCAAGCCTGGGCCCCCATCTCCATGGCCGCCTGACGCGCTTCGCTAAAGCCCGGCAGCAGTTTGGTTCGGTACGGTTCGGCAATCACATCTTTCATCAATTTTGCCGCCAGCTGCGGCTGGCGGGTGTAGCAGGCATGAATAAAGCCCGCGAGGTGGCGACCATGGGCGATACAATCCTGACGGCGGTACTGCGCCGGCAGAATCGCCCGCGCTTCGGCGGTGGAGACTTTAATCCCCGGATAGGCCAGCACCCACAGCCACTCATCAAACCCGGGCACCTGCTGGCTGATAATCCCGTTCTCTTCGATCATCAACTGCATGCCGCCAAGATAGCACGGCGCCACGTTGTCGTAGTGAATGCTGCCGGAGATACGCCCTTCCATCTCCCCCATCAGCGCCAGCATGCGCGTCTCGTTCAGCGGCTTACCGCAAAACTCGTTCATCGCCACCAGCGCGGCGACCACCGAGCAGGCGCTGGAACCCAGCCCGGAACCAATCGGCATGTTTTTTTCCAGCGTCATCGCCACCGGCACCGTCTTACCGATCTCCCGGCAAAAGCTTTCCCAGCACTGGTAAACAATGTTCTCCTGCGGCGCCGTCGGCAGTTTGCTGGCGAAGCGTCCCAGATTCTGCAGGCTGAATTGCTCCGCCGCTTCGACAGTGACGTTGTCGCCAAGCAGCGTGCCATCGACCGGCGTGACCGCCGCGCCCAACACATCAAACCCGACGCTCATATTGGCACTGGAAGCCGGGGCATATACTTTGACCATCTTAAACTCCTAACTTCCAGGAAAGGGTGCGCAGCAGGTCGGCGAATACGCCGGCCGCCGTGACGTCGTTCCCGGCACCATAGCCGCGCAGCACCAGCGGCAATGGCTGATAATAGTGGCTGTAAAAGGCCAGCGCGTTCTCGCCATTTTTGACTTTGTACAGCGGATCGTTACCGTCAACGGCGGCAATTTTCACCCGGCAGGTACCATCCTCTTCGATGTTACCGACATAGCGCAAGACTTTACCTTCATCGCGCGCCTTAGCAATCCGCGAGGCGAACTCATCATCCAGCGACGGCAGGCGAGCCATAAAGGTCTCGACATCACCACTGGCGTCGAAGTCCGCCGGCAGCGCCGACTCGACGATAATGTCCGACAGCTCCAGTTCACGCCCGATCTCACGGGCCAGAATCAGCAGCTTACGCGCGACGTCCACCCCGGATAAATCGTCGCGCGGATCCGGCTCGGTATACCCCATCTCACGGGCCATTGCCGTCGCCGCCGAGAAACTCACGCCCTCATCCAGCTTGCCGAAGATAAACGACAGCGAACCGGAAAGGATCCCGGAGAAATGGCGCAGTTCATCGCCGGCGTTGAGCAGGTTCTGCAGGTTCTCAATCACCGGCAGGCCAGCGCCAACGTTCGTGTCATAGAGGAACTTGCGGCGCGAGCTGCTCGCCGCGTGGCGCAGCTGATGATAGTAATCCAGTGAAGAGGTATTGGCCTTTTTATTCGGCGTGACCACATGGAAACCTTCGCGCAGGAAGTCGGCGTACTGATCGGCGACCGCCTGGCTGGAGGTACAGTCGACGATCACCGGATTCAGCAGGTGGTACTCTTTTACCAGGCGGATCAGGCGGCCAAGATTAAAGGGTTCTTTCGCCTCCGCCAGCGCTTCACTCCAGTTTTCCAGATTCAGACCATGCACGCTGGTCAGCAGCGCCTGAGAGTTAGCCACGCCGCAAACGCGCAGATCGATATGTTTGCTCTTCAGCCAACCCTGCTGGCGTTTGATCTGCTCCAGCAGCGCGCCGCCGACGCCGCCGACGCCGATGACGAACACTTCGATCACCTGATCGGTGTTGAACAGCATCTGATGGGTCACGCGCACGCCGGTGGTAGCATCGTCATTGCTGACCACCACCGAAATGGAGCGCTCGGAGGAGCCCTGAGCAATCGCCACGATATTGATATTGGCGCGAGCCAGCGCGGCAAAAAACTTTGCCGAGATACCGCGCAGGGTGCGCATCCCGTCGCCCACCACCGAGATAATAGCCAGACGCTCCATAATGGCCAGCGGCTCCAGCAGTCCCTCTTTCAGCTCGAGGTAAAACTCATCTTCCATCGCACGTTTGGCTCGCGCGCAGTCGCTCTGCGGCACGCAGAAACTGATGCTGTACTCGGAGGAGGATTGGGTGATCAGCACTACCGAGATGCCGGCGCGGGACATGGTGGCGAAGACGCGGGCCGCCATGCCGACCATGCCTTTCATCCCCGGCCCGGAGACGTTGAACATCGCCATGTTGTTGAGGTTAGAGATGCCTTTAACCGGCAGATCGTCCTCGTCGCGGCTGGCGCCGATGAGCGTTCCCGGCGCCTGCGGGTTGCCAGTATTTTTAATCAGACATGGGATTTGGAATTGGGCGATAGGGGCGATGGTGCGTGGGTGCAGCACTTTCGCGCCAAAGTAGGAGAGCTCCATCGCCTCCTGATAAGACATCGATTTCAGCAGACGCGCATCCGGCACCTGGCGCGGGTCGCAAGTGTACACTCCGTCGACATCGGTCCAGATTTCGCAGCAATCGGCGCGCAGGCAGGCGGCCAGCACCGCAGCCGAATAGTCGGAGCCGTTGCGCCCCAGCACCACCAGCTCGCCCTTCTCATTGCCAGCGGTAAACCCGGCCATCAGGATCATATGGTCTGCCGGGATCTGGCTGGCGGCGATGCGGCGGGTGGATTCGGCGATATCGACCGTGGACTCCATGTAGTGACCAACGGCAAGCAGTTTTTCCACCGGGTTAATGACACTGACTTTATGACCACGGGCTTCCAGCAGACCCGCCATGATGGCGATGGAGAGCTTTTCGCCTCGGCAGATCAGCGCGGCATTGACGCTATCCGGGCACTGACCCAGCAGGCTAATACCGTGCAGGACATGCTTAATCTGAGCAAACTCCTGCTCAACAAAGGCTTTCAACTGGGCGAGCGGGAAAGCGGGCTGGGCGTCGGCAAGGCCCTGAAGAAGTTCGGCAAAAATGCGTTCAGCGTCGGCAATATTGGGGAGGGCATCCTGGCCGCCAATGGTCTTTTCAATCATCGCTACCAGATGGTTGGTGATCTTCGCCGGGGCAGACAGGACGGTCGCTACCTGCCCCTGCCTGGCATTACTCTCCAGAATATCGGCAACCCGCAGAAACCGTTCCGCATTTGCCACTGATGTACCGCCGAACTTCAACACTCGCATGGTTCTTACCCCTTGATCTCTTGTCAAAAAAAAAGCCCGCACTGTTCAGGTGCGGGCTTTTTTCTGTGTTTCCTGTACGCGTCAGCCCGCACCGTTACCTGTGGTAATGGTGGTGGTGATAATGGTGGTAATCATGCCGATGCGATTCATGGATGTTGTGTACTCTGTATTTTTATCTGTCTGTGTGTCCTGCCTATATTGGTTAAAGTATCTGCCGTCTTAAGTCAATGAATTTCTCAATTAACCCCATTTCAGCCGGCTTACGTATTGCGCCACCCCGACAAGAAAAAACACCCAGATTGGCGGGACACCCCCGCAAAAACAGCACATAAAACTATAAATAAAAAAAATGACAGAACTTTATTCTGGTAGGTTTTTTTCAATGTCATGCAGCAAACGATGCAACATTGCCGTGTCTCGCTGCTGCAGCAGCCCCAATCGTTGCGACAGCCAGTCGGCCAGTTTGGCATCGTCCTCCACGCCCAGACGCGAAAGCAAGGCCATGGTGCGGAGGCGCAACGCCTGCAGCTGATGATGGTCTGCCGCGGCAGCGGCGGGAGCCGATTGTTGCATAAGCGATGCTAATTGATAGCAGTAAACCATCACCGACTGACCGAGGTTCAGCGACGGATAATCCGCGACCATCGGCACGCCGGTCAGCACATCGGCCAGGGCCAGCTCCTCATTGGTCAATCCGGCGTCTTCACGGCCAAATACCAGCGCGGTATGGGTCATCCAGTTCGCCTTCTCCTCCAGCAGCGGCAACAACTGCTGCGGCGTGGCGTAATAGTGAAACCGCGCGCGACTGCGGGCAGTGGTGGCGACGGTAAAATCGACGTCGTGCAGCGCCTCAGCAAGGGTGGAATAGGTGGTGATGCCATCGAGGATGTCGCCTGAGCCGTGCGCCACCCAGCGTGCCGCCGGCGCCAGATGGGCTTCACTGTCCACGATCCGCAGCTCGCGAAATCCCATGGTTTTCATCGCCCTGGCGGCGGCACCGACGTTCTCGGCCCGGGCAGGACCGACCAAAATAATCGTTAAACGCATTGCGGTTTTATTCTCTCTCTCAGGCGTTGTCTGAGGCGCGTAGCCCCCCATTTTACGCGGTGAAAATTTACAAATTTGCAACAAAAATCACTAAAATTGCGTTTTCTTACCCATAAAAAAATCTAAACTGTTCTCAGGAGGCCATGACAAGGAGTATGTTAACAGAACCCATTTATCCATATGATGGGCAATGAAATTTCATCTGACGCATCGTTCCAGACATTGGATTCACTGTATTTATTAATTTATCCACGCAACTAGTTGAGCCGGGTAAAGATTGTGACTATAAAGAGCATGGCGATGCAATGATTTCACAAGACTGTTAACGTGCTACAATTGAACTTGATATATGTCAACGAAGCGTAGTTTTATTGGGTGTTCGGCCTCTCTTAGCCTGTTATGTTGCTGTTAAAATGGTTAGGATGTCAGCCGTTTTTGACACCGTCGGGTCCAGAGGGAAAGTACCCACGACCAAGCTAATGATGTTGTTGACGTTGATGGAAAGTGCATCAAGAACGCAATTACGTACTTTAGTCATGTTACGCCGCGCATGTTAATTTGCGACATGCACCAGGCAGGTCAGGGACTTTGGTACTTCCTGTTTCGATTTAGTTGGCAATTTAGGTAGCAAACATGCAGACCCCGCACATTCTTATCGTTGAAGACGAGTTGGTAACACGCAACACGTTAAAAAGTATTTTCGAAGCAGAAGGTTACGATGTATTCGAAGCGACCGATGGCGCGGAAATGCATCAGATCCTGTCTGAAAATGATATCAACCTGGTGATCATGGATATCAACCTGCCGGGTAAAAATGGTCTTCTGCTGGCGCGCGAACTGCGCGAGCAGGCCGACGTCGCGCTGATGTTCTTAACCGGCCGCGACAACGAAGTGGATAAGATCCTTGGCCTCGAAATCGGCGCTGACGACTATATCACTAAACCGTTTAACCCGCGTGAACTGACTATCCGCGCGCGCAACCTGCTCTCCCGTACCATGAACCTCGGTACCGTGAGCGAAGAGCGTCGCAGCGTGGAAAGCTACAAGTTCAACGGCTGGGAACTCGATATCAACAGCCGTTCCCTGGTTAGCCCGAACGGCGAACAGTACAAGCTGCCGCGCAGTGAATTCCGCGCGATGCTGCACTTCTGCGAAAACCCGGGCAAAATTCAGTCTCGTGCCGAGCTGCTGAAGAAAATGACCGGTCGCGAGCTGAAGCCGCATGACCGTACCGTTGACGTGACCATTCGTCGGATTCGTAAACACTTCGAATCCACTCCGGATACTCCGGAAATCATCGCTACCATTCACGGTGAAGGTTACCGTTTCTGTGGCGATCTGCAGGAATAATGCGAGTTATTCCGCAGCTATGATGTGAAAACGGCGCCCCGAGGGCGCCGTTTTTTTATGCCGTCACTCTTTCCACAGGCGCAGTTTGTCGTCATCGGCAGATGGCGGCGGAGGCGCACTGCCTTTCGGTAACGATAACGCATACCAGTCCACTCGCCGGGTCAAAAACATCAGAATGCTCAGCGCCAGCGCCAGCACACCGGTCCCCAACAGCAGCGCGCTGTCCTCGGAGTGCAGCAGAAACCACATCACCCCATCCAGCAGCAGCAGCGCGGCGACAAACAGCAGGCTGTTGCGCCATCCCCTGAGCACCGCCTGGAGGTAGATCCCATTCATCACCGCGCCGCACAGACTGGCGGCCAGCCAGGCGGCGGTAAAGCCAATGTGCTCCGAAAGCGCCAGCAGCACTAGGTAAAACAGCACCAGCGATAAGCCCACCAGCAAATATTGCATCGGATGCAGGGGCCGATGGGTCAGGCTCTCGAAAGCGAAAAAGGCCATAAACGTCAGCCCGATTAACAGGATGGCATATTTTGTCGCCCGATCGGTTAGCTGGTACTGGTCGGCAAGCGACATGACATCGGCACTGAACGCCGGTAAGCGCGACCACGGGATCTCCATATCATCCTTGAAATAGCTGCCCATATCATTGGCGAACCAGCTGCTTTGCCAGTGGGCGCGATAGCCGGCAGCATTCACTTCGCGTTTCGTTGGCAGGAAGCTGCCGAGAAAGCCGGGATGCGGCCAGTTACTGGTCAGCTGCAGCTCGCTGTTGCGCCCGAGCGGCGCCAGTGAAAATGCGCCCGTTCCGTTCAGATCGAGCGAAAAAGCAATCTCAAGCGGCTTGTTGTCCTCCGCCAGCGCAGGCATCGGCATATGGATGCCCGCCCCATCGCCGCTGATCCCCAGCCCCGGCTCCACGCTTAATACGTTACCATTGACCTCCGGGGCATGGATGGCGCCAATGCCGCGGGCATCGCCAACGCTCACCACCAGCCGCGGTTGGCCCAGGGTGATATGCGTTTTTCGCAGCGACGCCAGACGCAGCGGATCGAAGGTGGCCTTAATCTGCAGGGCGTTATGCCATACCTGCCCGCTGTAGATGCCCACCCTTCTCGACTCCACGGTCTGTTTGCCGGTGACCGCCAGCGACTCCGGCAGCCAGTAGTACACCCAGCTACGCTGATAGGCGACCTCTTTTTGGTTCTCCCTGCGGGTCAGCGTCTCGGTTACCGGAATAGCGATCAGCGGCCCGGCGAGTTTTTGCGAACCGCTGGTGCTCTGCTCAATGGCGTCCACTACCTCGCTGCGATAATCAGCCCGCTCATTGATGAGCTCCCTGACCATCATTAAAGGTAGAGATAACAGCACAATACAGCCGATTAGCGTGGTGATTTTCCAGAATAACGGTGATTTCAACATAGCTTTCTCCCTATCGTGATGGCCTCACCATAGGGCGGCTGTGTGGGGAGAATTTGAAGCTATGTGAAGGGACGGTGAAGTCTCAGCGTAGCGACCACGCCGCCTTCGGGCCGATTGTGCAGACGGATATCGCCATGATGCAGGCGCGCCACTTCACGAACGAAGGCCAGCCCAAGGCCGCTGCTCTTGTGGCCGTCTTCACGCGGCAGCGAGTAGAACCGATCAAAGATCCGCGTCAGGGCATACTCCGGAATACCGCATCCGTTATCCGTTACGCTCAGTTGCACCTCTGCATTTCGTTTCTCTACCCCCAGGGCGATCTCGCCGCCCTGGGGGGTAAAATCAATCGCGTTGTCGAGCAGATTACCCAGCGCCTGGGCCAGCAGTTCGCCATCGCCATTGACCAGCATCCCACTCGCCTGCCAGCGCAGAGTAATGGCTTTCGCCGCCAGGGCGATGTCGCGCTCCTCCGCCAGGCGTTGGTATAGCGCATCTATCGACACCGGCTGTAGCTTTATCTCCAGCCGGCTTTCCAGTCGCGCCTGCTGGAGTAACCGCTCCACCAGCAGCTGCATGCGGCTGTTCTGCGCGAGGATATTCCCAGTAAACCGCGCCGCCACCGCAGGCGGCGGCCCTTCGCGCAGAATCTCCGCCGCACCGCGAATGGCCGCCAGCGGACTTTTCAGCTCGTGCGTCAGGTCATAGACATAGTTTTCGATGGCGTTTTTGCCTTCGAGCTTCACCCGCATGCTCTCCAGCGCCTGGGCCAGCTTACGCAGTTCGCTGCTGCCGACCTCCGGCAACGGCAGCGGGCGGTCAGCGGTCACGGAGTCCGCATAGCGCACCAGCTTACCGATAGAGAAATTAATCCACCAGACGACGCCGCAGCCGATCAACAGCGCAATGCCCAGCAGGGCGCCGCCGGCCCAGAGGATCCGCCGCTCGCTGCGCTTAATGACCGGCGTCATCGCCAGGTTGGGTTTACCGACGCTCAGCACGCCGATAATCCGCCCCTTATCCATCACCGGCGCGGCGATATACATCACCGAGCTGGCTTCATCATGCGGATCGCTGCGCGAACTGCGCGCGCCATACTGCCCGCGCAGGGTGAGCCAGACGTCGTTCCAGCGTGAATAGTCCTGCCCTGTCGCCTCTCCACTGGAGTCAAACACGACCTTGCCCCGGGCATCGGTCAGATAGACGCGGTACTCATTACGCACCTTTTTAATTCCGCCAATGTTGGCGTTTAGCCGCTGCTGGTTGAGCTGTTGAAAGGCCTGCGCCAGCCTGCCCTGCTGCGGGTTTGCCGCCAGCAGGTCCTCACGCGCCAGCGCCGCCAGCAGGGTGGCGGTATCGTTGAGGGTCCCCTCCGTCGCCCGGCGCACGCCCGGCTTCACTTCCTGGACAAAGATCGACAGTACAAACCACGCGGCGATCGCGACGATAAGAAAATAGCCCAGCAGCAGGCGCATGCCGATGCGCATCAGCAGCGCCCCAGGCTGTAACCCATCCCGCGATGGGTATTGATTGGCGACAAATCAGGATTCACGGCCCGCAGTTTAGCGCGCAGGGTTTTGATGTGGGTGTCGACGGTGCGGTCGAGGCTTTCCCAGGCATCGCTCCATACCCGCTCCATCAGCTGCTGACGGGAGAAAACGCGACCGGGCGCGTGAAGCAAAGTTTTCAACAGCAGAAATTCATAGCGCGTCAGGTTCAGGGGCTGGCCGAACCAGCTTATCGACGCCGCCTGCTCGTCAAGCACAAACTCGCCGACGCGAACTACCGACGAAGGCGCGGCAAATTTTTGCAGCCGTCGCAGCACGCTGCGCACCCGCGCGCAAACTTCGCGCGGCGAAAACGGCTTGGCGATGTAATCGTCAGCGCCGATTTCCAGCCCCAGCAGCTTATCGACCTCATCGCTCCGCGCCGTGAGAAACAGCATCGGCAGCGCCGGAAAGCGCGCCAGCAGGCGCCGACAGAGCTCGAAGCCGCTGATATCCGGCAAGCCAACGTCGAGGATGGCGACATCGGGCGCCTGATGCGCCGTCGCCTCCAGCGCGGGCAACCCGCGGTCGAAGACGGTGACCTGGAAGCCCTCCTGCTGGAGCATATAAACCAGGGTATCGGCGATACTCTGTTCATCCTCAACTAACCAAATCCGTGGCTGCTGCATGCGCGCTCCCGTTTATTTATTCCAGGGCATAATCGGCACGGCGCTGATGGCGTTCTTCGGCGAACCATCAACTACTTTATCCGAATAGGTCAGGTAGACCAGCGCATTGCGTTTCGCATCATAGAAGCGAACGACCTGTAGCTTTTTAAACACCAGCGAGGTGCGCTTCTGGAACACCACGTCGCCCTGGCTTTTGCCATTTTTGATTTTGTCCGTCAGCTCAATCGGCCCGACCTGCTGGCAGGAGATGGCCGCGTCGGAGGTATCTTCCGCCAGACCCAGCCCGCCTTTGATCCCGCCGGTCTTCGCCCGGCTGATATAGCAGGTCACGTTCTGGACATCCGGATCGTCAAAGGCTTCGACGACAATTTTGTGATCCGGTCCTAACCATTTGAAGACCGTATCCACGGAACCAATCTGCTCCGCCTGAGCAATCTGACAGCCGGCCAGCAACAGCAGGCCCATCGCAAACTTCTTGTATTTCATATTGTTACCATTATTAAAAAATATAGCTAAGTGATTATCACGGACTTAGCAGAAAAGGTTTATAGATCACAGCTTTACAAAATTATCGTTCAGATCCACTGACCTACCGCATTTAAAAGCAAAAAAAACACTGAATGCTAAAACATCAAAAAATGCTATTATCCGCTACTTTAATATCAGGCACCTGTGTTTAAGGATGGGGACATTTTATGGATCAAGCAGGGATTATTCGCGATCTCCTTAGCTGGCTGGAAGGTCACCTGGATCAGCCGCTTTCTCTGGACAATGTGGCGGCGAAGGCAGGTTATTCCAAGTGGCATCTGCAGCGAATGTTTAAGGATGTCACCGGCCACGCTATCGGTGCCTATATTCGCGCGCGCCGGTTGTCGAAATCAGCTGTCGCATTACGCCTTACCGCCCGTCCAATCCTTGATATTGCGCTGCAGTACCGTTTCGACTCCCAGCAGACCTTCACCCGGGCGTTCAAGAAGCAATTCTCGCTGACGCCGGCTCTCTACCGCCGCTCGCCGGACTGGAGCTCGTTCGGTATGCGTCCGCCGCTACGTCTTGGCGAGTTTACCCTGCCGAAACATGAATTTGTCGCCCTACCCACGACTCAACTGCTCGGTGTGACTCAGAGCTATACCTGTAAGCTGGAGGAAATCTCCGACTTCCGCAACCAGATGCGGGTCCAGTTCTGGCGAGATTTCCTCGGCAACTCGCCGTCGATCCCCCCAGTGCTCTACGGGCTGCATGAACCGCGTCCGAGCCTGGAGAAAGACGATGAGCAGGAAGTGTTCTATACCACCGCGCTGACGCCGGAGATGGCTAACGGCCACCTGCAGAACGCCCATCCAGTGACGCTGGAGGGCGGCGAGTATGTCATGTTTACGTATGAAGGGCTGGGTACCGGCCTGCAGGAATTCATCCTGACGGTCTACGGCACCTGCATGCCGATGCTGAACCTGACGCGCCGCAAGGGGCTGGATATTGAACGCTTCTATCCTGAAGATGAAAGCCGGGATCAGGCCACGCCTATTCAGTTGCGCTGCGAGTATCTGATCCCGATCCGCCGTTAACGCTGCAGCTCGTCCATCGCGGGGGCGTCAAGATGCGAGACGTCGCCCGCCGTTTCCACCACCCACCCGGAAGCCAGCCACGGGCTTTGCTGATAATCGACGCGCGAGATCGAGCAGTTGCGCAGGCGCAGACGACGCTCTGCGTATGCCGGCAGCCCTAAAATCGTACTCACCAGGCAGCCCAGCGCGATACCATGACTCACCAGCAGCGGTCGACTACCGGCCGGTAATTCCAGACAGGCGGCCAGCGCCGCATGCATACGTTCGCTAAGCTCCTGCATCGATTCGCCCTGCGGAATGCGACCATCCGGCGTGCCGTTGACCAACTGGCGGCGCCAGCCCTCTTCTTCTTCGCTGAGCGAGTCAATATGGCGCTTCTCCAGCACTCCCATATCCAGCTCGCGCAGGCGCGCATCAGCGATCACGCTGCAGCCGCAGGCTTCGGCAATAATCTCTGCTGTGCGACGGGTTCGTCCCAGATCGCTGGTAATGATATGGGTGATCCCCAGCGTTCTGGCGCGCTCGCCAACCTGCCAGGCCTGGCGCTCACCGTGTGCGGTCAGCGGGCTGTCGGACTGACCCTGAATACGTCGCTCGGCGTTCCACTGCGTTTCACCGTGGCGAACAAGGTATACCTGTAACATGCTTTTATTCCGTTCTGAACTCGTTATCGACCGCTTGCGGGCATTACCGACTGCCCTGGGGGTGATTTAGAGTATACTGCGATGACGTTAGTTTATTCTGAGTTGTTTTGATTATGCACCATGTTGTCTCAGCGACCACTAATCCCGCCAAAATTCAGTCAATTCTGCAGGCTTTTGACGAGATTTTCGGCGAAGGATCCTGCCACATTGAGTCCGTCTCCGTCGAGAGCGGCGTGCCGGAACAGCCCTTCGGCAGCGAGGAAACGCGCGCTGGCGCACGAAATCGCGTCGCCAATGCGCGCCTCGCACAGCCCCATGCCGATTTCTGGGTCGCCATCGAAGCCGGAATTGACGATGACAGTACCTTTAGCTGGGTGGTCATCGAAAGCGCCAGCCAGCGCGGAGAAGCGCGCTCAGCCACGCTGCCGTTGCCTGACGTTATTCTTGAGCAGGTTCGCGCTGGCGAAGCCCTCGGGCCGGTCATGTCGCAGTATACCGGCATCGATCAGATTGGTCGTAAAGAGGGAGCGATTGGGGTTTTCACCGGCGGCAAATTAACCCGCAGCAGCGTTTACCATCAGGCGGTCGTGCTGGCGTTAAGCCCGTTCCACAACGCTATTTATCGCTAGCCAACAGCGTCTGCTCCAGCCACTGGCGCAGCTCAACCGGCGCCGACTTCAGGCTGTTGGACCCGCGGGTAATGGTCGCAATGCCGGCACCGAGCTCATTTTTCAGCTCGCGCTGGCTCATCTCACCGCGCAGCAGCTCTTCGATAATGCGCACCCGAGTCCCCAGCGCTTCACGCTCATCAGGGGTCAGCATGAGCTGCAGCAACGGTAGATGCAGATCCTGCGCATAGGCCTGCTGTAGCAGCGCCACAAAGCGCAGCCACTCCTGATGACGTTGTTCGGCAACGGCCGCGGAATAGGGAGATTGTTGGGTCATATCGCGCCACCATATTGAGACGGGCAGCTTACGCTGCCCGTCGAATGTACTCATCAACGAGTACAAAGCATAACATACTTCCCGGCGATCAGTAACGCTGCCGCCACTCCGCATCGCTGAAGAGCTTATCCTGCTGACCCATAAAGTAGCGATAGTAGGCGTCATAGGAGAGGACATTCTTCACGTAGCCGCGTGTTTCCGAGAACGGAATACTCTCGACAAACGCCACGGCGTCGATCCGTCCGGCGCTGTTCCCCTGCCAGGTGCGTACCCGACCCGGCCCGGCGTTATAGGCCGCCGAGGCGTAAATGCGGTTATTACCGAACTGCTGGTAAACGTACTGCAGATAGCTGGTGCCGATGTTGATGTTGGTTTCCGGATCCAACAGCTGCGACGGGCCGCTGTAGCCGGGAATGCTGAACATGCTGACGGTATGCGTCGCGGTGCCCGGCATAATCTGCATCAGCCCGCTGGCGCCGACCGGCGAGCGCACTTTCGGGTTCCAGGCGCTCTCCTGGCGGGCAATCGCCATCGCGTAGCTCTGCGGAATATCTTTACCGCTGATATAGCGGGCAAACAGATCGTTATAGGCCAGCGGGAAGCGCTCCTCCAGCTGATCCCACAGTTTTCCGGCGATCGTCGCCTGCACGCTCAGATCCCACCAGTGTTGATCAAAAGCGTAACGCGCGAGCTGCGCCTGCTGGGATTTACTACGGCTGGTGACCAGGTTCGCCCATTCAGTGCGCGCGGTGTTATCCATATTCCAGTACATCAGCTCGCGCACCCGGGCCATCTCCGGACCGGAGGCCAGCGCCGGATCGAGCGTGCCAATCGCTTTATCAATGCGGAAGGTATACTCCTCGCCGAGACGCTGCGCAGCGACCATCGGGTAGAAACCCCGCTGCTGCATCAACGACCGGAGGATCGCCTGCGCTTCCTCGTCCCTGCCGCGCTCCAGCAACAGATCCGCCTGCCAGTAGCGCCATTCGTCTTTCTCTTTCGCCTCCATCGGCAGGCGCGCCAGCCAGGTATTCAGACCATGGCGATCGCCCGTCCCCAGCGCCATCCGTACCCGCCGCTCCACCAGCGGCGTGGACTGCGAGCGCATAATCGCATCGTCGCGCCAGATGGCCTGCTCTTCGGTCACATCGTTCCCCATCAGGCGCCAGGCGACAATATCGCGTAGCTCCTGGGTCTGATCCTCATTGAGCTGCTGGGCCTGCACCAGCGAAGGGATCATCAAACGGGCATTTTCCACATCCTGACGGGCGACGCTGGCGAAAGCGACGGCGGCCATCTGGCGGGTAAAGTCCGTCGCCCCGGTGGTGCGGGCAAAGGTCAGAACGCTGTTAGGATCGTTAGCCAGGGCGACCACGGCGCTGGCGATGCTCTGGTAGTTGGCAGGCATCTGCTGGGCCAGCGATTTCACCAACCCAATATTGCCGGCCTTCATCGCCAGGCGGATCCGTTCGAGATAGGCCAGCGGATCCTGTTGGCCGGAGTCGCGCCAGGCGCTGAACAGCGGTTCACAGGCGCCGGGCTGGTTCTTGCCCGTCAGCCAGAGCGCTTTCGCTCCGCTCCAGGCCTCCTGCGACTGACCCACGCTCAGTTTGGCGTAGTAGTAGTTGCACTGCGCCTCGGTGCTGGTCGGCTTATCGGGGCTAAACGCCAGCAAGCCGCGCCAGTCGCTGCGCCGGGCCAGTTCATTCACGAAACGCGAACGTAATGAACGCGCCGGGGGCAGCGTCGGGTTGGCGTCAATAAAGTTTTTCACCACCAGCGCCGGCTGGTTCATCAGATCGTCGGTGATCTGCCGGTACTGCAAATAGGGATACAGGGGATAGGTGCTTAACGTGGGCATCAGCTGGTCAACCACATCCATCTGCCGGTTATCCCACGCCTGCTTAATTTGTGCGTAGCGGCTGCGCTGTTCATCCAGTGAATCCGCATGCGCCAGCTGACTCAACGCCAACAGACCAACGCTGGCAGCCAAAAGATGCCACGCCATTTTTTTGGCTTTTTCCACAAGCTCTTCCTCTTTCAGGTGCATTTTCGCAGCATCGTGCCGCTTAAAAGCCCCTACCGGTTCGGCAGGCGGCTTTACTTATGCTAATCAGACAACGCTAAACGCGCCATGTCCTGAACATTTTTTTACGCTTCTGTGAATCCTGTCGCCTCGCTGGGATTAGCGCGCGAAAAAGGCTACACTTCGGCTTTGAACTATCTATCAAAATAGAAAGAGGCGAAGTCCAACGTGGCTCAATTCGTTTATACCATGCATCGTGTCGGCAAAGTGGTTCCGCCGAAACGTCATATTTTGAAAAATATCTCCCTCAGCTTTTTCCCTGGCGCGAAAATCGGTGTGCTCGGTCTGAACGGCGCCGGTAAATCTACCCTGCTGCGCATCATGGCCGGTATCGACACCGAGATCGAAGGTGAAGCGCGTCCGCAGCCCGGCATTAAAATTGGCTACCTGCCGCAGGAACCGCAGCTCAACCCGGAGCACACCGTGCGCGAGTCCGTGGAAGAAGCGGTCGCCGAAGTGGTTAACGCGCTGAAGGGTCTGGACGAAGTCTATGCCAAATACGCCGAGCCGGATGCGGACTTCGATAAGCTTGCCGCACAGCAAGGCAAGTTCGAAGAGATTATCCAGGCGCACGACGGCCACAACCTGAACGTGCAGCTGGAGCGCGCGGCCGACGCCCTGCGCCTGCCGGACTGGGATGCGAAAATCGCTAATCTTTCCGGTGGTGAACGCCGCCGCGTCGCGCTGTGCCGCCTGCTGCTGGAAAAACCGGATATGCTGCTGCTCGACGAACCGACTAACCACCTGGACGCCGAGTCCGTCGCCTGGCTGGAACGCTTCCTGCACGACTTCGAAGGCACCGTGGTGGCGATTACCCACGACCGTTACTTCCTCGATAACGTCGCCGGCTGGATCCTCGAACTTGACCGCGGCGAAGGTATTCCGTGGGAAGGCAACTACTCCTCCTGGCTGGAGCAGAAAGATCAGCGTCTGGCGCAGGAAGCTTCTCAGGAAGCCGCACGTCGCAAATCCATTGAGAAAGAGCTCGAGTGGGTACGCCAGGGCGCGAAAGGTCGTCAGTCTAAGGGCAAAGCCCGTCTGGCGCGCTTTGAAGAGCTTAACAACGTTGAATACCAGAAACGTAACGAGACCAACGAACTGTTCATTCCGCCAGGCCCGCGTCTGGGCGATAAAGTTCTGGAAGTCAGCCATCTGCGCAAATCCTACGGCGACCGCGTGCTGATCGACGATCTGAGCTTCTCGGTACCGAAAGGCGCTATCGTCGGCATCATCGGTCCGAACGGCGCGGGTAAATCCACCCTCTTCCGCATGATGTCTGGCCAGGAACAGCCAGATTCCGGCACCATCACCCTGGGTGAAACCGTTAAGCTGGCTTCCGTCGATCAGTTCCGCGACGCGATGGACAACAGCAAAACCGTGTGGGAAGAAGTGTCCGGCGGCCTGGATATCATGAAGATCGGCAACACCGAAATGCCGAGCCGCGCCTACGTGGGCCGCTTTAACTTCAAAGGCGTCGACCAGGGTAAACGCGTTGGCGAGCTGTCCGGCGGTGAACGCGGTCGTCTGCACCTGGCGAAGCTGCTGCAGGTCGGCGGTAACGTCCTGCTGCTCGATGAACCGACCAACGACCTGGATATCGAAACCCTGCGCGCGCTGGAAAACGCCCTGCTGGAGTTCCCGGGCTGCGCGATGGTTATCTCGCACGACCGCTGGTTCCTTGACCGTATTGCCACCCACATTCTGGATTACCAGGATGAAGGTAAGGTGGAGTTCTTCGAAGGTAACTTTACCGAGTACGAAGAGTACAAGAAACGCACTCTCGGCGCCGACGCGCTGGAGCCGAAGCGAATCAAGTACAAACGTATCTCAAAATAAAATGCAAAAAGGCAACGTAAGTTGCCTTTTTTAATGTTTGCTCCCTCTCCCACTGGGAGAGGGCCGGGGTGAGGGCAAGGTAAAAGTAAAAAGGCAACGCAAGTTGCTTTTTTAGGGTTTACTCCCTCTCCCACCGGGAGAGGGCCGGGGTGAGGGCAAGGTAAAAGTAAAAAGGCAACGCAAGTTGCCTTTTTTAGGGTTTGCTCCCTCTCCCACCGGGAGAGGGCCGGGGTGAGGGCATCAGCCCGCAGAGGACCTACCCCTGCTCCCCCATCAGCTGCTTCACCAGCTCGACGCAGCGCAGGAAGCGCGTATCATAGTCCGACTCCTTAACATGGACGAAATCGATCTCGTTCTCTTTCAGCAGCGACACCAGCAGCGACTGAAACTCTTTACGATCCACCGAACTCCCAAGACTGCGTAACCCATCAGCCACCCACGGGGTGTTGTTCTCCAGCAGGATCACCAGGTCAAAGCGGTATTCATCAATCAGCGCCTGCACGAACGGGTGCTCACGCCCCTCGTACTTCAGACAGAACGCCTGAGTGCTGACGAAGTCGGTATCGATAAATGCCACCTTGTTGGCATATTTCACTGCGAAATCAATATACTGGGCATGCCCGAGGGCAATTTTATCGTAATCAGAATACTGGAGCGCCATCTCATCGCCGCCGAGATGCGAAAAGACATAATCCCGGCCATATTCCCAGGCGCTGGTAGTATTGAAGATATTGGCGAGCTTATTGACCAGCGTTGATTTACCGCTCGACTCGCCGCCGAGGATCGCCACCGTCCGCACAAAGAACGGTTTCACTTCCGTCGGAATATATTCCCAGTAGCGGAACGGGTTCTCGCGGATCTGGCCGCCGCTAATATTCATAAAGGTCCGCTTAGGATCGATAAGCACCGTCTCGATCCCCAGATGCTCAAGGTACTGCGGCGCATCGGCCTCTTCCGAGGTATAGATCCGGTTCGGCTCGATCCCTTTTTCGCTCATAAAAGCGCGGATCCCATGACTCCACACATCCCAGCCGTGCGGATAGGGCTCCATCCCCTCTTCATTGAACGCATGGATGCGAATATTCTTCTGATACTTAAAGGTCTGTAGCAGCCAGCGCAGGCGGTCAGGCACCGTCGGCTGCTGCGACATGGCGCTCTCTTCAAACAGCTCGCGGTCGCGGGTATCGTCATAACCCATGATGATATGCAGCTCATCGACCTGGCTACAGGCGCGTTGAATCAAATAGATGTGCCCGGTATGCAGCGGGTAAAACTTACCAAACACCACGCCGACGCTTTTCTGTCGGCGGGGAAACTCCAGCCCGAGGAAGCGATGCAGCGCTTCAAGCTTCTGCGCGCTCGGGCTTTTGATTTTGGCGTTCAACAGCTGGCTGAGATACCCCTTGGTCATCCCGCTGGCTTCCGCCACCTGCTGCAGGGTACAGCCTTTCTGCTTTATGGCGCTTTTTAAATAGTCAAATGACGACATCGCTAATCTCCTTTTAACTTATTATAAGTCGTCAAAAACGCTTAGCGCGTCTGAAAGCTTTTTCACACCAAAGATTTGCATGCCTTCCGGCACTTTTTTCGGCACATTGGCCGCCGGGACGATGGCGCGGCGGAAGCCATGCTTCGCTGCTTCGGAGATACGCTCCTGACCGCTCGGCACCGGGCGAATTTCGCCG
Source organism: Klebsiella sp. GG_Kp173 (assembly GCF_040062415.1). NCBI lineage: Bacteria > Pseudomonadati > Pseudomonadota > Gammaproteobacteria > Enterobacterales > Enterobacteriaceae > Klebsiella > Klebsiella sp. GG_Kp173. The sequence continues at coordinate 17,884 of NZ_JBEAFZ010000008.1, read as the reverse complement.
GCCAGCCCCACTTCGCCAAAGACCACCAGGTCCTGCGGCAGCGGGCGATCGCGCAGGCTGGAGACCATCGCCAGCAGTAGCGCCAGATCGGCGCTGGTTTCCGTGACCTTCACCCCGCCGACCACGTTGACGAAAACGTCCTGATCGGCCATCTGCAGGCCGCCGTGGCGATGCAGCACCGCCAGCAGGATCGCCAGACGGTTCTGTTCCAGCCCCACCGCCACGCGGCGCGGGTTGGACATCATCGAGTGATCCACCAGCGCCTGGATCTCCACCAGCAGCGGGCGGGTCCCTTCCCAGACCACCATCACCGAGCTGCCGGAGGTGATTTCATCTCCCCGGCTGAGGAAGATAGCGGACGGGTTGCTAACTTCGCGCAGCCCCTGCTCGGTCATGGCGAAAACGCCCAGCTCATTCACCGCGCCAAAGCGGTTTTTGTGGCTGCGCAGAGTGCGGAAGCGGGAGTCGGCATCGCCGTCCAGCAGCACCGAGCAGTCAATACAGTGCTCCAGCACCTTCGGGCCGGCCAGCGAACCGTCTTTGGTGACGTGGCCGACCATAACGATCGCCACGCCGCGAGTTTTGGCAAAGCGCGTCAGGTAGGCCGCCGTTTCACGTACCTGGGCGACGCTGCCCGGCGACGACTGAACGTCGGCCATATGCATCACCTGGATTGAGTCGATCACCATCAGCTGCGGTTTTTCTTCATCGGCAATCTGACAGATCTGCTCAATGCTGGTTTCCGAGAGCATGTTCAGGTTCGCCGTCGGCAGCCCAAGGCGATGGGCGCGCATCGCCACCTGCTGTAGGGACTCCTCCCCGGTGACGTACAGCGTTTTCATCCCTTCCGCCAGCTTGCACAAAGTCTGCAGCAGCAGGGTCGATTTCCCCGCGCCGGGGTTGCCGCCAATCAGGATCGCGCTGCCCGGCACCACGCCGCCGCCGAGTACGCGATCGAACTCTTTAAACCCGGTGGAGAAACGCGGCAGCGCTTCCAGGCTGATGTCTGACAGCTTCTGCACCTTCGAGACGCCGGCGTTACCGGCGTAGCCTGACAAACGCTCGTTTCTCGCCACCTGCGGCGACGCGGCGATGCGCATCTCGGTGATGGTATTCCAGGCATGGCAGGCGCTGCATTGCCCCTGCCACCGCGGATAATCCGCACCACATTCATTACAGACAAATGCGCGTTTTGGAGCTTTCGCCACGTTTACCTCTTACTTTTGGTTCATGCTGCCCGAGAGAATACAGAATACCCCCATCAGGTCAGCGTGGCGGATAGTCACTTCCGCCTGTTCATTCACTTTAGGCTTCGCATGATACGCGATACCAAGCCCGGCAGCCTTAATCATCGGCAGGTCGTTGGCGCCATCGCCGATGGCCACGGTCTGCGCCGTTGGGATCTCATACTTTTCCGCCAGCTTGCGCAGCGTATTGGCTTTGTATTTGGCATCGACGATATCGCCGAGCACGTTGCCGGTAAGCTTACCGTCGCGGATCTCCAGTTCGTTGGCGAACACCGCGTCGAGATGCAGTTTGTCGCGCAGATACTCCGCAAAGAAGGTAAAGCCGCCGGAGGCGATCGCCACCTTCCAGCCCAGCGTTTCCAGCTTGAGCACCAGCTGCGCCAGGCCCGGCATCAGCGGCAGCGCGTCGCGAACCTGCAGCAGAATGTTGGCATCGGCGTCTTTTAGTGTCGCCACGCGCTGGCGCAGGCTGGCGGTGAAGTCCAGCTCGCCACGCATCGCCCGCTCGGTCACTTCTGACACCAGCTCGCCGGTGCCGGCCAGTTTCGCGATCTCATCGATGCATTCAATTTGGATCGCCGTGGAGTCCATATCCATCACCAGCAGCCCTGGGGTGCGCAGATGGGGAATTTTACCCAATGGCGCGACGTCCAGCCCCGCCTCATGCGCCAGTCGCGTCGCACGCGGGGTAAGCGAGCCCGCCAGGCGGATTACCTGATAATCCTCGACCACCCAGGAGGCGACGATCACTAACGCGGCGCCCAGCTCGCGCTGCCACGCCGTCAGACGGCGTTTATCCAGCCCACGTCCGTACAGCAGCCAACCGCTGCGCCCGGCGTGATAATCCAGCGGCATGACCTCGTCACCGCTCAGGGAAAGCGGCAACCCAGGCCACAGGGAAACGTCTTCAGGCAGGTCGCACCAGGTCAAACTGTTAGGCATTACGGCTCCACATCTCTTCATTCAGGCGAGGAAAATAACGCATGAGGCTACCTTGTAACCAGCGCTTCTGGCAACATTAAGCTGCAAATTTTCAAAGGTGGAATATGGTTCGCGCAAAACTGAAATTCCGGCTGCATCGTGCGGTCATTGTCCTTATCTGTCTCGCCCTGCTCGTCGCGCTGATGCAGGGCGCCTCGTGGTTCAGTCAGAACAGTCAGAAACAACGCAATCCGCAGCTGGAAGAGCTGGCCCGCACGCTGGCGCAGCAGGTGGTGCTGAATCTCGCGCCGCTGATGCGCAGCGAGACGCCGGACGAGAAGCGCATCCATCAGCTGTTGACGCAGCTCACCCACAACAGCCGCGTACTTGACGCCGGGGTATATGACGAACAGGGCGACCTGGTGGCGCGCTCTGGCGAAAGCGTCGAGGTTCGCGACCGGCTGGCGCTGGATGGTAAGAAAGCCGGCGGCTACTTCAACCAGCAGATTGTCGAACCGGTGCCGGGAAAAAATGGCCCGCTGGGCTATCTGCGTCTGACCCTCGATACCCATACTCTGGCGACCGAGGCGAAGCAGGTGGATAATACCACCAATATCTTACGCCTGATGCTGTTGCTGTCCCTGGCCATCGGCGTGGTACTGACCCGCACGCTGCTGCAGGGCAAACGCACCCGTTGGCAGCAATCGCCCTTCCTGCTCACCGCCAACAAGCCGGTTGAGGATGAAGACGATGAAAAGAAAGGAAATCTATAATGTCCACACTGCGCCTCCTGCTTTCTGACTCTTACGACCCGTGGTTCAACCTGGCGGTCGAGGAGTGCATCTTCCGCCAGATGCCCGCCACCCAGCGGGTGCTGTTCCTGTGGCGCAATGCCGATACCGTGGTCATCGGCCGCGCGCAGAACCCGTGGAAGGAGTGTAATACCCGCCGAATGGAAGAAGATCATGTGCGGCTGGCCCGTCGCAGCAGCGGCGGCGGTGCGGTGTTCCACGACCTCGGCAATACCTGCTTTACCTTTATGGCTGGCAAACCGGAGTACGACAAAACCGTCTCCACCGCTATTGTGCTGGCGGCGCTCAATTCACTCGGCGTAACCGCCGAAGCCTCCGGGCGCAACGATCTGGTGGTCAAAACCAACAGCGGCGACCGCAAAGTCTCCGGCTCCGCCTATCGTGAAACCATGGACCGCGGTTTTCACCACGGCACCCTGCTGCTCAACGCCGATTTAAGCCGTCTCGCCAACTACCTCAACCCGGACCAGAAAAAGCTGCAGGCTAAAGGCATTACCTCGGTGCGCGGGCGAGTGGCGAATCTGGTTGAGCTACTGCCGGGCATTACCCATCAGCAAGTTTGCGAGGCGATCCAGGAGGCGTTCTTCAGCCATTACGGCGAACGGGTAGACGCCGAGGTGATCTCCCCGGACAACACGCCGGACCTGCCGAACTTTGCCGACACTTTCGCTCGCCAGAGCAGCTGGGGATGGAACTTCGGCCAGGCGCCCGCCTTTTCCCACCTGCTGGACGAGCGCTTCCCCTGGGCGGCGTCGAGCTGCATTTTGACGTTGAGAAAGGCCATATCACCCGCGCGCAGGCCTTTACCGATAGCCTGAATCCGGCGCCGCTGGAGGCGCTGGCGGCACGCTTAGTCGGCTGTCAGTATCGGGCTGAGGTTTTGCAGCAGCAGTGTGAGGCGCTGGTCGGCGATTTCCCGGAGCAAGAAGCGGAACTGAAAGAACTGTCGGCATGGATTGCCGGCGCGGTGCGCTGATAAAAAAAGCCGGATGGCGGCTACGCCTTATCCGGCCTACAGATTTGACTCAAGCCCGGTAAACAAAGCGCCACCGGGCTATACCACGCTTACTCCTGGTCGCCCAGCAGTACCGATTCCAGCGCGATTTTAATCATGTCGTTGAACGTGGTCTGACGCTCCGCGGCAGTGGTCTGCTCGTGGGTACGAATATGGTCAGACACGGTGCAGATGGTCAGCGCTTTCGCCCCGAACTCCGCCGCCACGCCGTAGATACCCGCCGCTTCCATTTCCACGCCCAGGATGCCGTATTTTTCCATCACGTCGAACATGGACGGGTCCGGGGTATAGAACAGGTCTGCGGAGAAGATGTTGCCGACGCGCGCGTCAACGCCCAACGCTTTCGCCGCGTCTACCGCGTTACGCACCATGCCGAAATCGGCAATCGCCGCGAAGTCATGGTCTTTAAAACGCAGACGGTTCACTTTGGAGTCGGTGCAAGCGCCCATGCCGATCACCACATCGCGCAGTTTGACGTCTTCGCGCACTGCGCCGCAGGAGCCGACGCGGATGATTTTCTTAACGCCGAAATCGGTGATCAGCTCTTTGGTGTAGATAGAGCAGGACGGGATACCCATCCCGTGGCCCATTACGGAGATTTTGCGGCCTTTATAGGTGCCGGTGAAGCCCAGCATGCCGCGCACGTTATTCACTTCACGCACGTCTTCGAGGAAGGTTTCGGCAATGTGCTTGGCGCGCAGCGGGTCGCCCGGCATCAAAACTACGTCAGCGAAATCGCCCATTTCTGCGTTAATGTGAGGAGTTGCCATCTTCAGTTCCTTTTATATTGTTGTTTTTGCCGGGTGGCGGCTACGCCTTACCCGGCCTACAAAATAGTAGGCCCGGATCGCTGTGCGCCACCGGGCAATGACCTCAGAACATGGCTTTGCCATATTCCATGTCAGACGTACCAAAGTATTTCGCGATAGTCTGGCCGATGTCCGCGAAGGTTTCACGGTGACCGAGCGAACCTGGTTTCACTTTCGGGCCGTACACCAGCACCGGAATATGCTCGCGGGTGTGGTCGGTACCGGTCCAGGTCGGGTCGCAGCCGTGGTCGGCGGTGAGGATCAGAATGTCGTCTTCCCCTACCAGCTCCATCAGCTCCGGCAGACGGCGGTCGAACAGTTCCAGACCCGCCGCGTAGCCGGCGACATCGCGACGGTGGCCCCAGGAGGAGTCAAAGTCGACGAAGTTGGTGAAGACGATAGTCTCGTCGCCAGCTTCCTTCATCTCTTTAATGGTTGCGTCGAACAGCGCGTCCAGCCCGGTGGCTTTCACTTTTTTGGTGATGCCGCAGTTGGCGTAGATATCCGCTATCTTACCGACGGACACCACGTGGCCGTTCTTCTCGTCAACCAGCTTCTGCAGCACGGTCGGCGCCGGCGGTTCGACCGCCAGATCGTGACGGTTGCCAGTACGCTGGAAGTTGCCGGCTTTATCGCCGATAAACGGACGGGCGATGACGCGGCCAATGTTGTAGCCGCCTTCGGTCAGCTCTTCACGGGCGATTTCGCACAGCTCATACAGTTTGTCGAGGCCAAAGGTCTCTTCATGACAGGCGATCTGGAATACGGAGTCAGCGGAGGTATAGAAAATCGGTTTCCCGGTTTTCATATGCTCTTCGCCGAGCTGATCGAGGATCACCGTCCCGGAAGAGTGGCAATTGCCGAGGTAGCCCGGCAGGTTGGCGCGTTTCACCAGCTTATCCAGCAGCTCCTGCGGGAAGCTGTTTTCGTGATCGCTGAAGTAGCCCCAGTCAAACAGTACCGGCACGCCAGCGATTTCCCAGTGGCCGGACGGCGTATCTTTACCAGAAGAGAGTTCATGCGCCCAGGCATAGGCGCCAATCACTTCGGCATTGCCATCCATTCCGGCGGCAATTTTACCGGTGGAGCCTTCATGCGCTTTCACCAGCCCCAGACGGGTCAGGTTCGGTAAATTCAGCGGGCCTTTGCGGCCGTGGTCAGCTTCGCCTTTGGCGCAGGCTTCCGCAATGTGGCCCAGCGTATCGGCGCCGACGTCGCCAAAGCGGTCTGCGTCTTCCGTTGCGCCAATCCCAAAGGAGTCCAGCACCATGATAAATGCACGTTTCATCTTGTTCTCCATACATCTTGCGCTGCAAAAAAGCGATCAGATCAGTATATCGCTATTCAGTGATACGGCGATAGACTGTCGGTGTAATTTCCGGAGCTTTATCGTCCAGTTTAATGGCCGCTTTGACCGCTTTCGCGGCCTCCTGCCAGCTGTTCTCGTCTTTGGCATGGATCACCGCCAGCGGACGCTGTCCGTCCACGCGGTCACCCAGACGCGCCATCTCGGTAAAGCCAACGCTATAGTCAATGGTGTCTGATGCCTGACGGCGGCCGCCGCCCATAGAAACCACTGCCATGCCCAGCGCGCGAGTGTCCATCGCGCTGATAAAACCTTCGGTATCAGCATAGACTGCTTTGCTCAGCATCGCCGTCGGCAGATAATGATCATAATTCTCGACAAAGTCGCTCGGTCCTTTCTGCGCCGCGACCATGCGACCAAAGACTTCCGCTGCTTTACCGTTATCCAGCACCGCCTGCAGCTTCGCCCGGGCTTCGGCGTCATCTTTCGCCAGACTGCCGGAAATCAGCATCTCCACACACAGCGCCATCGTCACGTCGAACAGGCGCGGGTTGCGGTATTCGCCGGTCAGGAACTGAACCGCTTCGCGAACTTCAACGGCGTTCCCGGCGCTGGAGGCCAGCACTTGGTTCATATCGGTCAGCAGCGCGGTGGTGCGCACGCCGGCGCCGTTGGCGACCCCGACGATCGCTTCCGCCAGCGCGGCGGAAAGCTCATAAGTCGGCATAAACGCGCCGCTGCCGACTTTAACGTCCATCACCAGCGCATCCAGCCCTTCCGCCAGCTTTTTGGCAAGGATCGAGGCGGTGATCAGCGGGATGGAGTCCACCGTCGCGGTAATATCGCGGGTGGCATAGAAACGTTTGTCCGCCGGAGCGAGGGAGCTGGTCTGCCCGATAATCGCCACGCCGACATCTTTAATAATCTCGCGGAAGCGGTTGTCGTCCGGGAAGATATCGAAGCCCGGGATGGCTTCCAGTTTATCCAGGGTACCGCCGGTATGGCCGAGGCCGCGGCCGGAAATCATCGGCACATAGCCGCCACAGGCGGCCACCATCGGCCCCAGCATCAGCGAAGTGACATCCCCGACGCCGCCGGTGGAGTGTTTATCGACGATCGGGCCGTTAAGGTTGAGGCTTTTCCAGTCCAGAACGGTACCGGAATCCCGCATCGCCATGGTCAGCGAAACGCGCTCCGGCATAGACATATCATGGAAGAAGATGGTCATCGCCAGCGCGGCGATCTGCCCTTCTGAGATAGTATTGTCGCGGATGCCGTTGATGAAAAAGCGGATCTCTTCATCGCTTAATGCCTGACCATCACGTTTTTTACGAATAATTTCTTGTGCGAGAAACACGGTAACCCCCATGAGGAATCGGGTGAATGGTGGCGGGTGGCGCTACGCTAACCCGCCCTACGATCCTGTAGGCCGGATAAGTGAAGCCTCATCCGGCAATGTCTGACAATCAGTAGCTGCTGGCGCTCTTGCCGTCGCCGTGGCCCAGGGCTTTCAACAGGCTGGCCAGCAGGCTGGAGGCGCCAAAGCGGTAGTGACGGGCATCGGCCCAGTCGGCGCCAAACAGCTCATCGGCGATCGCCAGGAACTGCTGCGCATCTTCCGCGCTGCGCACGCCGCCCGCCGGTTTGAAGCCAACGGTTTTCTCAACGCCCATATCACGAATGACTTCCATCATGATGCGCGCGCTTTCCGGCGTGGCATTCACCGGTACTTTACCGGTCGAGGTTTTGATGAAATCGGCCCCGGCTTTGATAGAGATTTCAGACGCTTTACGGATCAGCGCTTCTTCTTTCAGCTCACCGGTTTCGATGATCACTTTCAGCAGCACGTTGGCCGCCGCGCAGGCCTCTTTACAGGCTTTCACCAGCTCGAAGCCGACCTGTTCGTTACCGGCAATCAGCGCGCGGTACGGGAAAACCACGTCCACTTCATCAGCACCGTAAGCGATCGCCGCGCGGGTTTCCGCCAGCGCAATGTCGATATCGTCATTACCGTGCGGGAAGTTGGTGACCGTGGCGATGCGGATATCCGGCGTTCCCTGCTCGTTCAGCGTTTTACGGGCAATCGGGATGAAGCGCGGATAGATACAGACCGCCGCGGTGTTACCCACCGGGGTTTTCGCCTGATGACACAGGGCAATCACCTTCTCATTGGTGTCGTCGTCGTTCAGGGTGGTCAGGTCCATCAGTTTTAACGCGCGCAGGCTGCTTGCTTTTAAATCAGTCATTTCATACTCCGCCGGCGCAGTGCCGGTTCAATAGTTTGTTCACCTTGCGAGTCTGTTACTATTGTAACATTCACTCGCCGTTACACTTCGACATTCATCACAGTTAATGAAAACTACTTACTAATTTGCATTACTGTAATGTGATTTTAATCACGAAACATCAGTGCATACCGCGACAATTATCATCATGCCCCTCTTAAGCATAATCAAAACTCTGCAACCAATGAGGATGTGACAATTCTAACACATAATGACAGCGCCACTCGACAACGTGGCGCACATTTTGTCCGCACTGCCGGTGAAAAAATGATTATCATTTGAAATGTAAATAGTTTCTCTGAAAATCAGAAATGATGGAATTTTCACAAACTCAATAAAACCAGCGACGCGACGGCCGCTGGTTCAGGTAACAGGTTTAGAGGGCGAGGAAAACCCCGGCGATGGTGGCGCTCATCAGGTTAGACAGCGTCCCCGCCGCCACCGCACGCAGCCCAAGCTGGGCGATATCCTGACGCCTGTTGGGTGCCATCCCCCCGAGGCCGCCAATCAGGATGGCGATCGATGACAGATTGGCGAATCCGCATAGCGCGAAAGAGATAATGGCTTTGGTGTGATCTGAAATGACCTGCAGCCCGGCCGCCGCCACCTCAGCGTCCGCCTTCAGATACTCGCCAAAGTTCATATAGGCCACGAACTCGTTAATGATCAGCTTCTGGCCGATAAACGACCCCGCTACCGTCGCTTCGTGCCACGGCACGCCGATCACCCACGCCAGCGGTGAGAAGACCCAGCCGAGGATCATCTGCAGCGACAGCTCCGGATGGTTAAACCAGCCGCCGACGCCGGACAGAATGCCGTTCAGCAGAGCGATCAGCGCAATAAACGCCAGCAGCATTGCGCCGACGTTGAGCGCCAGCTGCATACCAGACGCGGCGCCGGAGGCGGCGGCGTCCAGCACGTTGGCCGGTTTATCCGCATCCGCGCTCTGGCGGTCATGAGCTGGGTTATCGTCCGGTTTCTCCGTTTCCGGTACGATAATTTTGGCAAACAGCAGTCCACCCGGCGCCGCCATAAACGACGCGGCAATCAGGTACTCCAGCGGAACGCCCATCTGCGCATAGCCCGCCAGCACGGAACCCGCCACCGAGGCCAGGCCGCCGCACATGACCGCAAACAGCTCCGAGCGGGTCATGGTGGCGATATAAGGACGCACCACCAGCGGCGCTTCGGTCTGACCAACGAAGATGTTCGCCGTGGCCGACAGCGACTCGGTACGCGAGGTCTTCAGAACCGCCCGCAGCGCGCCGCCGAGAATGCGAATGACCAGCTGCATAATGCCCAGGTAGTAAAGCACGGCAATCAGCGACGAGAAGAAAACGATCACCGGCAGCACGCGCAGGGCAAAGACGAAGCCGCCGCCGCCAAATACCTCGAACATTTTATCGGAAACCAGCCCGCCGAAGATGAAACTAATCCCTTCATTGCCGTAGGCAATAACGCTGGCGACGCCGTTCGACATCGCTAACAGCGCCGAGCGCCCGGCCGGTACATACAATATTAACGCGCCGATACCCACCTGGATTATCCAGGCGCCGAGCACGGTACGCAGGTTAATGGCTTTTCGATTATTGGAGAGCAGCACAGCAATGGCCAACAGCGCCACCATGCCGATAAGTCCCATGAGGATTTGCATACAGATTCCCTGTGTTTTGATAGTCCAGCACTAACGGCGTGATTATATCGGCCCGAAACTATCCTGCCCGCCTGGCTTCACACATTTTAAGCAAATCAATGATATGGATGGACAATTATGAGAATTCGATCACCATACAGTGGCTGAGGGTAAGGAAAACAAGGCGAGTGTGTTGCGCATTATCCCTTCGGCTATAGCTGCCGGAGGCTCAGGGCGCAGTTCGCACAGGGCCTCAAATACCCGCGCAGCTTGCTCCGGGCGATTGGGCAGTCCCTGAAAGCCATTGAGCGGCATATCCGGGGCATCGGTCTCCAGCAGCAGGGCTGAAAGCGGCAGACGCGCCATCACCTCGCGGGTTTTGCTGGCGCGGGGATAGGTAATGGTGCCGCCAACGCCGATCTTATAGCCAAGCTGCACAAAGCGCTCGGCCTGCTGCAGACTGCCGGCGAAGCCATGTACCACCCCAGTACGCGGCAGGGCATGTTTTTTCAGCAGCATCGCCAGCTTATCGTGGGTGCGTCGGGAGTGGAGAATCACCGGCAGATCGTAACGCTTCGCCAGACGCAGCTGCGCTTCCAGCAGCGCCTGCTGACGATCGAACTGCGGCTCGTCGCGATAGAGATCGAGACCAATCTCCCCCACCGCCACCAGTTTTGGCGGGCGCTGCGCCAGCGACGCCTCCAGTTGCGCCAGCCCCTCATCGGTATGCTGCTCAATGACAATCGGATGCAGGCCCAGCGCGGCATACAGCGCCTCGTGCTGCGCCGCCAGCGCCAGCACGCGGCTAAAACGCTCAGCGGAGATGGCCGGAACGATAATTCGTCCGACGCCGGCCTGCGCCGCACGCGCCAGGCTGGCGACCTCATCTTCCGCGAAGGGGGGAAAATCGAAGTGGCAGTGGGTATCGATAAAACGGTGCGTCACGCCAGATCCTCATGATTAAAGCTTGCGTCATTGGCCTGCGGCGCAGCGATGATGGTCGCCTGCGGCGCTTCATTGGCCACCGGCACCGGCGGCACCACCACCGGCGAGGGCCGGGCAACACGCGGCGCGTGGCGCAACAGCGGCGGCCGGTCAGCCAGCAGTTTACCCACGGTGGCCAGGAAATAACGGCCGCACTGGCGTCCGGTTTTGTAGTCCTCCAGCAGCGCCGGCAGTCGGCTGCCAAGCGCCATGCTGCGCAGCGGCCGCTGGGGATAGATTTCGAAGATCCGCAGCTTACCGGGCGGTTTCTCGATGAACTGCTGGATGGCGCGATAGGTGGTTTCGTGGTGATGCACCAGATTGACCAGCGGCTGCAGGCTGCTCTCCCCCAGCCAGCGCTCCATCCGCTTAAACCACTCCGGGGTATAAAACATCTGCGAGGGGACGGTGCGGATCACCACGATGGTCTGAGCGCCGCGGCGGGCCGCCTCCTGAACCGGGATCGCATCGCTGACGCCGCCGTCAAGGTAGCTGACGCCGTCAAGCAATACGCCGCTGCGATAAAATCCAGGGATGGCGCTGGAGGCGCGGATCAGATCCAGCCAGGTTTGCGGCGTTGGTGAAAAATAGCTGGCGGAGTAATCGTCGCCGCGACAGGCGCACATCCACAGCTCTTTTCCCTGCGCGAACTGCGTTTCAGCATAGTTCATGGCCAGCGGCATCTGCTGCGAGGTGGCCTCGACCAGCCAGTCGAGATCGATAAGGTTGCCGCCGCGCACAAAGCGCATCGGATCGAAAAACTGGCGTGAGGTGGTGTAGCGGGTGATGACTTTGCGGGCATAGCCTTGCTGATTACACATGTAGGCGGAGAGGTTTTGCGCCCCCGCGGAGGTCCCCAGCATCAGGTCAAAGGGGTTAAATCCGGCGCGCATGAATTCGTCCAGAACCCCGGCGGTGAAAATCCCTCGCTGTCCCCCGCCTTCACACACCAGCGCCAGCTTGCCTGGTCGGAAGGGTTTAACCGCCAGCGGGGCGATATTGCCCAGCGTGACGGGAATGCGTTGCCCCACCCTGCTTTCCTGTTCGATTGGTCTTCTCCTGACAAGGTAACGCAATTTGCCCGCCGCTTAAACCGCGAAAGCCAGTCCGCAGGACTGGCTTTGTGTAAGACGACGTGTCAGTAAAAATGCTCAGGCCTCAGCATCGCCCGCATCGCGGGCCACCTAAGGACGTCTGCGTCCAGTAAACAGGCTCACCAGGAACAGGATAATCCCGACGACAAAGACGATTTTCGCGGCGCCAGCGGCAGTACCCGCCAGACCACCGAAGCCCAGGGCCGCAGCAATTAATGCAATGACCAGAAAAATAATTCCCCATCGAAACATACTTTTCTCCTTACCATAATGGACGGTGAACAGCGGTTTGCGCACCCTTTCTGTCTAGCTCATCGCTCAGTGGATGCTGCTATTCGTTCGGCAACCTTGGCCAGACAACACTTTTGTTAATAACTCGATTTACTTCACGCTAAGATCGTTGCGGACGCTTTTCACACCGGAGACCGCTTTCGCAATCTCTGCGGCGCGCTCAGCCTGCGCAGCGGAAGCCACCGTACCGGTCAGATGCACGGCGCCGGCGTTAGTTTCTACTTTCACATTGCGCGAAGGGACAATGTCATCCGCCAGCAGCTTGGCTTTCACTTCGCTGGTAATAGCGGTATCCCCGGCATAGCCTTTCAGCGTCGCCGTCTCGCTCGACGATTTGTGCTGCACCGTCAGTTTGTCGTTAACCTGAGAGACGCCTTCGACCGCTTTTGCCACGCTCAGCGCCTGACTTTTCTGTTCAGCACTGGTGACGTCGCCGCTGAGGGTGACCACTTTGTTTTCCGTTTTCACCGAAATATCGCCGGAGTTAATATCCTTATGGTCGATCAGCGCCGCCTTTACCCGCGCGGTAATGGTGCTGTCGTCCATAAAATCGCCGACTTTATTAATCGAATTGTCTACCGCCTCTCCCGCATTGCTGGCAGCTGACTTCGCACTGTCTACCGTTGTTTTTTCCGTCTCTGCCGAGGCGTTCAACGCGGCTAAGCCTAAGAAGAGCGCCAGCAACATATTGGCATTCTTTAGTCTGGTCATCGTGATGTCCTCGTTTTTTCACCAGCGCTGGCGTCTTATCGCAGTGAATTACGCCAGCATTTTTAAAAACACGAATTAAATATAGTAGACAGGCGAAGGGGTTGCGGAGGATATGGATAAAAAACAGACGAATTAGCGGCGTTTTAAGAACTTTCCAGAAGGAAGGAAGCGCGGGCAGAAGAAGAAAAAAGCGCGGCCTGCGCCGCGCTTCGTCAGGGATTAGTGCTCGCGCGTTTTGCGGAACACCACGTCAGGATAACGCTCCTGCGTCAGGTTCAGGTTGACCATCGTCGGAGCGATGTAGGTCAGGTTATCGCCGCCATCCAGTGCCAGCTGAACTTCGTTTTTACGCTTGAACTCTTCGAATTTCTTCACGTCAGTGGATTCAACCCAGCGCGCGGTGGCCACGTTGACCGATTCGTAAATCGCTTCCACGTTGTATTCGCTTTTCAGGCGCGCCACGACGACGTCAAACTGCAACACCCCCACGGCGCCGACGATCAGATCGTTATTGGCGATCGGACGGAAGACCTGCACCGCGCCCTCTTCAGAGAGCTGAACCAGCCCTTTCAGCAGCTGTTTCTGCTTCAGCGGATCCTTCAGGCGAATACGACGGAACAGTTCCGGTGCGAAGTTCGGAATACCGGTGAACTTCATCATCTCGCCCTGGGTGAAGGTATCGCCAATCTGAATGGTGCCGTGGTTATGCAGGCCGATAATATCCCCAGGATAGGCTTCCTCGACGTGTGAACGGTCGCCGGCCATAAAGGTCAGCGCGTCGGAGATCACCACGTCTTTACCGATGCGCACCTGACGCAGCTTCATGCCTTTCTCATATTTACCTGACACCACGCGCATGAAAGCCACGCGGTCGCGGTGTTTCGGGTCCATATTGGCCTGAATTTTAAACACGAAGCCAGTGAACTTCTCTTCCGTGGCGGTGACTTCACGGGTGTCGGTGTTACGCGGCATCGGCGCCGGCGCCCACTCCACCAGGCCATCCAGCATATGGTCAACGCCGAAGTTACCTAACGCGGTCCCGAAGAACACTGGGGTGATTTCCCCGGCCAGGAACAGATCTTTATCGAACTCGTTCGACGCGCCCTGCACCAGCTCCAGCTCGTCACGCAGCTGCTGCGCGAGATCTTCCCCCACCGCCGCGTCAAGATCCGGGTTGTTGAGCCCCTTCACGATGCGCACTTCCTGGATGGTATGGCCTTTACCGGTCTGATACAGGTAGGTTTCATCTTTGTAGAGATGATAGACGCCCTTGAACAACTTACCGCAGCCGATAGGCCAGGTAATCGGCGCGCAGCCAATTTTCAGCTCGTTCTCGACTTCATCCAGCAGCTCCATCGGATCGCGGATATCACGGTCGAGTTTGTTCATAAAAGTGAGGATCGGCGTATCGCGCAGACGGGTGACTTCCATCAGCTTACGGGTCCGATCTTCGACGCCTTTTGCCGCGTCAATCACCATCAGGCAGCAGTCCACCGCCGTCAGGGTACGGTAGGTATCTTCGGAGAAGTCTTCGTGCCCCGGGGTATCCAGCAGGTTCACCAGGCAGTCATGATACGGGAACTGCATTACCGAGGTGGTGATCGAGATACCACGCTGCTTTTCCATCTCCATCCAGTCGGATTTCGCGTGCTGGCTGGAGCCACGGCCTTTTACGGTACCGGCGGTCTGAATCGCCTGTCCGAACAGCAGCACCTTTTCGGTGATGGTGGTCTTACCGGCATCCGGGTGAGAGATAATGGCAAAAGTGCGGCGTTTGGCCACCTCTTGCAGATAAGGAGACAACGTCATAATTAATCTTCTAAGTAAACGCGGCCATGGGCCACGCATGTGGAATACGAAAAATTGCGGCTATTTTACCCATCAACGGGGGGGAGGCAATCAGTGTTTACACAGGAGCTGCTCCAGTTCGCTTAACGAGGTCACCGTCCAGTCCGGCTCGAGATCCGCCGGCAGCTCGCGCTGATGCGCATTGAGCCAGCAGGTCGCCAGTCCGGCGTTCACGCCGCCGCGAATATCCGACTCGGCGGTATCGCCGACCATCAGCACCCGCGAGCGCGGTGGGTTACCCGCCTTCGCCAGCGCGTAATCGAAAATGCGCGCGTCCGGTTTAGCGACGCCCACTTCTTCAGAAATAATTAGCAAATCAAAGTGATCGCGTAAACCGGTCCGCTCCATACGAGTCTGCTGCAGCGAGGTAAAGCCGTTGGTGATGATGCCCATTTTGACCTTGCCCTGCAGCGCGTTGAGCAGAGAGACCGCACCCGGCAGCGGCGCGCAGATTTCCGCCATCGCATTCATAAACGCGTCGTTGAGCTCCCCCGGCGGCACATTCAAACGTTGCGCCCAGTTGTCAAAACGCTGGTGCTGCAGCTGCAGCGAGGTGATGGCGCCGTTTTGGTAATCCACCCATAGCGGCTTATTCACGGCCTGATAGTCCTGAAAATCTTCGGCGGTAAAGGTCACGCTGTAGTCGAGAAACATCCGCTGTAAGCCGCTGAAAGAATCAAACGTAAACAGCGTTTCATCGGCATCAAAGAAAATCCAGTCCCATTTCATCGTATCACCTTGTCTTACATACTGATTGGCAGAGCCATAATAATGGCGTCTTCGCGCCCGTCGGCCGTCGGGTAGTAGTTGCGGCGAATCGTCGCTTCATTGAAGCCTAAGCTTTCATACAGCGCGAGGGCGGCAACGTTGGAGGCGCGCACCTCCAGCCATAGCGTGACGACGCCGAGCTTTTCGACTTCATCAATGACATGTTCCAGCAGCGCTCGCCCCAGGCCACGGCGCTGGTAAGCGGGATCGACAGCGATATTGAACAGCGTCGCCTCATCCAGCACCACTTGCGTAATGGCGAAAGCCGCCATTTCGCCATCCACCGACAGCTGATAGTTGCGATAGCGTTCCCCCTGGTTACTGGCCAGGGTCTGTTCGCTCCACGGGAAAGCGTGGGCGCGGGTTTCGATTTGCCAGGCTCGGGTTAAATCAGCCGTGCTGAGGGTAGAAATCGTGTTCATGTGCGCAGATTTGTTGCCAGAGCGCCCTGCGAGCCGGCGCGCTGGTCTGGAGTTCATCAAAAGCGGGGGTGGACACCTGGGCGCCCGCCAGCGGCAGCGACGCCTCTGTGCCCAACCGCCAGCTGTTACAGCGGCTGTCCTGCGGCAGCATCGCCACCCGCTCCGGGGTCAGCTGCAGGACCTGATCTGGCGTTACGGCCAGCGCGCGCAATACGTCGCCAATCAGCGGCTCTGTCAGCGACGGCGGGGTTTCCGCCACCATCACCAAACGAATATGTTCAGGAAGCGAGATAGCGATTTCGCCCTGTAACGCCCCCGGTCGGCGCAGCGACCACTGGGTAATGCCCAGCTGCTGTAGTTGCCAGTCTCGTCGGGATGTCATAGCGAAACACTCCTGTTAAACAAGCGCGCAATATAGCAAATCCGTCGTATCTGCGCCAACAAACTACTATAATCGGCGCCAGTCTTAATGAAGGAGTGTTTCATGTCCGCTTTTACCCCGGCAAGTGAAGTCTTGCTGCGCCACAGTGATGATTTCGAGTCCGCCCGCGTTCTGTTTGCCGGTGACCTGCAGGATGACCTGCCTGCGCGTCTGGATACCGCGGCCAGCCGCGCCCACACCCAGCAGTTCCACCACTGGCAGGTCCTCAGCCGCCAGATGGGTGACACCGTCCGTTTTAGCTTAGTGGCTGAGGCGGCTGACGTCGCCGAGTGCGACACCCTGATCTACTACTGGCCAAAGAACAAACCAGAGGCGCAGTTCCAGCTGATGAACCTGCTCTCTCTGCTGCCGGTGGGAAGCGACATTTTCGTCGTCGGTGAAAACCGCAGCGGCGTCCGCAGCGCGGAGCAGATGCTGGCTGAATACGCGCCATTAAACAAAGTGGATAGCGCTCGCCGCTGTGGCCTCTATCATGGCCGTCTGGAAAAGCAGCCCGCCTTCGACGCCGAAGCTTTCTGGGGCGAATACACACTGGATAATCTGACGATTAAAACCCTACCGGGCGTCTTCAGCCGCGACGGTCTGGACGTCGGCAGCCAGCTGCTGCTCTCCACCCTCGAGCCGCATACCAAAGGGAAAGTGCTGGACGTCGGCTGCGGCGCGGGTGTGCTGGCCGCCGCGCTGGCCAGCCATTCGCCGAAAGTGCGCCTCACCCTGTGCGACGTCAGCGCCCCGGCGGTTGAAGCCAGCCGCGCGACGCTTGCCGCTAACGACCTGGCTGGCGATGTGTTTGCCAGCAACGTCTTCTCCGAGGTCAATGGCCGCTTCGACATGATCATCTCCAACCCGCCATTCCATGACGGCCTGCAGACCAGCCTCGAAGCCGCCCAGGCGCTGATCCGCGGCGCGGTTCGCCATCTCAACAGCGGCGGCGAGCTGCGCATTGTCGCCAACGCCTTCCTGCCGTATCCGCAGGTGCTGGATGAGACGTTCGGCTTCCATGAGGTGATCGCCCAGACCGGACGTTTTAAGGTCTATCGCACCATCATGACCCGTCAGGCGAAAAAATAATCGTCTTTTCACGCCGGCGGCCCGCTCCTGGTGCCGCTGGCGCTTCCTGCGGGCAAATCCGCCCATTTTTGCAGCAATCGATACAACCTGCATAATTAACTATTGACGTGTCGCCGAAAACCACTAGAATGCGCCTCCGTGGTAACGATACTTTCATAGTGTCGATGGTATGCGAAGGTGGCGGAATTGGTAGACGCGCTAGCTTCAGGTGTTAGTGTCCTTACG